>NZ_KV818340.1:46901-181807 GCF_001814885.1 Corynebacterium sp. HMSC068G04
AGCGGTGGTGGTGTGCAGCGCCTGGCCGATGGCCTGGTAGATGGTCTCGACGTCGAGGTTCAGCATGGTGCCGAGGCCCGCGGCGACGGAGGGGCCGAGGTGCGCCACGTGGTCGATCTTCCACTCGTGGAGGCAGATGCCCTTAACCAGGTTGACCTGGATTTCATAGCCGGTAGCCAGGCCGCGGATGAGGTCCTTGCCGGTCAGCCCCTTGTGCTGTGCCACGGCCAGAATCGGCGGGATGTTATCGCCCGGGTGGGAGTAATCGGCGGCGAGGAAAGTGTCATGGTAGTCCAGCTCGCGCACGGCAGTGCCGTTGGCTAGGGCTGCCCACTCTGCGGAATAAGCGCCGTCCACACCGAAGATGGTGGCGCCGCCTTCCTGCACCGGGTGAGCCTGCGCAATGACGCGGGCGGAGGTAACCGGGCGGCGGGTGGCGGAAGCGACGGCCACGGAGGCGTTATCGATGATGCGGTTGATGATCATCTCGGTGGTCTCGGCCGGAACCTCGACGGGATCGGCGGCTACCTTGGCGATCTTGTAGGCGAGGTGCTCTTCGATGGGGAAGTTCTCGGCTGACTTGTGGGTACGTACTTCGTGGTTAATCAAAGGGGTTCTCCTCCTAGACAAGAACAACGATTGCGATAGGCATCACACTAACCCCAGCCCGTGCGCCCTGCCACATGTGTAAACTGTGACTATCTGTTGCAGGGATTTGCGTTACTTGCAAAACTTGTGGAATCCCCAGGCAGGAAGGCTTTTTAGGAGGAAACAGACGGTGACCAAGCACTACGCGGGGGCGAGAATCCACGCATTACGCAAGGAACGCCACCTCACGCAAGCCGCCATGGCGAAGCAGCTGGGGCTATCCACCAGCTATCTCAATCAGTTGGAAAATGACCAGCGCCCGCTCACCGTCACCGTCCTCATGCAGCTGACCCAACGCTTCGGCATTGATGCCACCTACTTCGCTGGGGACCGTGACCTGCGTGCGCTCGCCGAGCTGCGCCAACTCTTCCCTGAAGCCTCCGAAGCCACCCTTACTGACCTCAGCGGGCGCTTCCCCGAACTTCTGCCCCGGCTTGTCGACGCCGCCGCGCACACCCCCGCCGAACCCGGCCCCTTCGAAGCGGTCCGCGACTTCTTTTACGCCGCGCACAACTACGTCCACAGTCTCGACATCGCCGCCGAGGAGCTTTCCGATTCGCTCGGGGACCGAGTTCTGCGCCGCGGGCGCTTGGCTTCCGTCCTGCAAGACGAGTTCGGTGTTACGACGCGATTTTCCTCCTCGTCCCCGCGCCGACGCACCTTCCACAACCGGGAGCTGCACCTGCGCGCGGGCCTTACGGAATCCCAGCTGGTTTTTGAGATGGCGCTCCAGTACTGCCTGCTGGCCTACCCGGAGCACTGCGCGGAACTCGTCGCCGAATTACCCGGCGAGGAAGCGCAGACCATTGGCACGCTGGGCCTCGCGCAGTACTTTGCCGCCGCCGTGACCATGCCTTATACCCAGTTCCTCGCCACCGCGGAGGAAACGCGCTATGACATCGACGTCATCGCGACGGCCTTTGGCACTGGTTTCGAAACCACCGCGCAGCGCTTGGCGACGCTACAGCGACCCGGCCACCAAGGTGTTCCCTTCTCCTTCATCCGCACCGACCGCGCGGGCAATATCTCCAAGCGCCAGTCCTCCACCGCTTTCCACTTCGCCCGCAGCGGCGGCTCCTGCCCATTGTGGGTGGTGCACCGCGCGTTTGAAACGCCCAACCGCATCACGCGCCAGGTGGCCTCGATGCCCGATGACCACACCTACTTATGGATCGCGCGCTTCGTCCAAGGCCAGGCCCAGGCCTGGGGCACGCCGCGCAAGGAATTCGTCGTGGGCCTAGGCTGCGATATCGCACAAGCGGATCGCGTGGTCTACGCGGACGCGCTCAACCTCTCCCCTTCCGAGGCGACCCCCATCGGCCCCGGCTGCGCTGCGTGCCCGCGCCCGGCGTGCCCACAGCGTGCTTTCCCACAGGCGGGCCGGCCCGTCAGCCTCGACCTCAATGCCACGCCGGTGACGGCATACGCCACCTCGTAGTTCTCTCATTTTCGCCTAGGCTTTCGAATCTCTTGCGGCGATGTCCGGTGGGCTTGCCACTATAGGACGTGTTCGGCACCACGCCGAGTTCTCTTCACTCACCTACGCAGGAGGTTCTCTCTCATGTCCAACCCTTATGCAGCTCCCCAGTTCTCCCCGGAGCCAACCCCAGAGCAGGCAGCGCCGAAGAAAAAGAAGAAAGGCGGCTGCCTCAAGTGGGGCGCGGGTGCAATCGCGGTATTGGTGCTCGGCAGCGTCGCCCTCAATGCGGGTTCTGACGGCGATGACCCGACCAACACCGCCGCACCGGAGCCAAGCACAAGCATCACGGCCGTCGATATCAACAATGCCGCAGCTGACGTGGAATCCACTGCAAGCGATACTGGCAGCGATGACAACGCCGTGCCCACGGAACACAAGAATGCTCTGCGCGCGGCGAAGCGCTATGTGGACTTTTCTGCCTTCTCTGAGGCTAAGCTCTATGACCAGCTCACGAGCGAATACGGCTCGCAATTCTCCCCGGAGGCGGCGCAGTACGCCATGGATCAGCTCGATGTGGATTGGAATGCCGAGGCTCTCGAGTCCGCCGAACACTACGTGGATTTCGCCGCCTTTTCCAAGGCCAAGCTCTATGACCAGCTGACCTCCGAGTACGGAGAGAAGTTCACACCGGAACAGGCACAGTACGCCGTGGACACGGCAAATGCTGATTGGATGGCCGAAGCCGTCGAGGCAGCGGAAAACTACCAAGAGATGATGCCGATGTCCGGCCCGGCGCTGCTCGATCAGCTCACCAGCGAGTACGGCGAGAAGTTCACCATGGAAGAAGCCCAGCATGCCGTGAGCACACTGGGCTTATAAATCCGAGCCGAAGCTAAACCAGAGCCAGGTCTGATTTACTCGCGGTCGCTATTCAAGGTCGTCGTGGGCGACAAGGCGGCGGGCCGCCTCCGTGATGGTGCCCGACAGGGACGGGTAGACCGCGAAGGAATCCGCCAGCTGGTTCACCGTGAGCTGGTTGGTCACCGCCACGGCGATGGGCAGGATGAGTTCGGAGGCGGTCGGCGCGACGATAACGCCGCCGATGACACGGCCGGAGGTAGCGCGGCAGAAGAGCTTAACGAAGCCATGCTGCAGGGAGCGCATCTTGGCACGTGGGTTGGTGTTCAGCGGCATCATGACGGTGCGGGCAGCGACCTCACCGGCCTCAATCTCTGCCTGGGTGAAGCCCACGGCAGCGATCTCTGGGCGGGTAAACACGGCGGTTGCCACAGTCTTCAAGCGCAGCGGGGACACACCCTCACCCAGGGAGTGGTACATGGCGATGCGGCCCTGCATCGCAGCAACGGAAGCCAACGGGAACAGATCGGAGCAATCGCCGGCGGCATAGATGCCGGCCACGTTGGTGCGGGAGACGCGGTCAACCTCAATGTGACCGGACGGCGTGGTGGCCACACCAACGTGCTCCAAGCCGAGGTTCTTGGTATTCGGGATAGAACCGATGGACATGATGACGTGGGAGCCGTGGATCTCGCGGCCATCCTGGGTTTTGACCACGACGTTGCCGTCTTCTGTACGGGAGACCGTCTCCACGCGGCAGTTCTTCTCCAGCTCCACGCCGCGCTCAGCCAACACGGTCTCGAGGACGTCGGCAGCGTCGGCGTCATCGTGCGGCAGAATGCGGTCGCGGGACGCCACCATGGTCACGCGCACGCCCATCTCCGCGAAAGCAGAAACGAACTCCGCACCGGTCACACCGGAGCCCACCACGATGAGGTGCTCCGGCTCCTCCTTGAGGTCATAGACCTGCTGCCAGGTGAGGATGCGCTCGCCGTCCGGCTGCGCGCCCGGCAGGATGCGCGGGGTGGCACCGGTAGCAACGAGGACGAGGTCCGCGTCGAGGGTCTCAGTGGTGCCATCCTTGTGGGTGACGTCGATCTTGTGCGCTGCCCCCTTCACACCGTGCTGGTCCTCGGAGAAGGCAGCGCGCCCATCGATGACCTTGACGCCGATCTTCTCTAGGCCCGCGCGCACGTCGCGGGACTGGTTAGCAGCCAGCGCCTGCACACGGCCGTTGAGGGCCTCCAGGCTCAGCTGCAGCGAGCCGAGCTGGTGGTTCAGGCCCATATCATCCGCGCGGCGGAAGTCGGTGCGAATGTTGGCGCCAGCGATGAAAGACTTCGAGGGCACGCAGTCCAAGAGAACGGAGGAGCCACCCGGGCCCTGTTCCTCAACCAACGTAATGTGCGCGCCGTACTTGGCGCCGGCGGTCGCAGCCTCGTAGCCTGCGGGGCCACCGCCGATAATTACGATGCGGGGGGCTTCCTGTGACACTGTCGCTCCTTTTTTAAAATTCTGCCTATAAGAACTCTGGGAAATCCTTGTCACAGTGTAGTGCTTAGGCGCTTAATCCTCCACGTTGGCGAACTGTTCTGCTACGGAACCAAAGAGTTTGACACCCACGCCGATAGCCCGCTCATCAGGCGCCAAATCCCCCATGTGGAGATCGTGCTGCTCTCCTTCACCAGACCAGCAGCCCAAACGAGCCATGGAGCCGGGGACCTTCTCTAGGTACCACGAGAAGTCTTCGCCGCCCGAGGACTGCGGGGCCTGAACCACGGCTTGCGGGTCGATGGCCTGGGCAGCGCTGGCGAGGAGGGCGGTGGAGACGTCGTCGTTAAGCACGGGCGGAACCCCACGGTGATAGACCAACTCGTGCTCGACCCCCAAGGGAGCGAGAACCTGCTCGACGAGCTCGGAGAAGAGCTGCTGCATGTCGCGCCAAATGCCAATGTCCGCCGTGCGCATCGTGCCGGATACAGAACCGGTCTCGGGTATCGCGTTCGGGGCATAACCCGAATTCACCTGGCCGAACACCAAAACGGTGCCGGTGCGTGGATCCACGCGGCGCGAGAGCAAGCCCGGCAGGTCCGTCAGCAGCTTGCCCAGCGCATAGACGACGTCCGCCGACAAATGCGGGCGTGACGTGTGTCCGCCCGGTCCGGAGACGTTGATTTCCACGACATCGGTGGCCGAGGTGATCGCCCCGGCGCGGACGCCGATGCGCCCGACGCGCAGCTTCGGTTCCACGTGGACGGCAAAGATAGAGTTCACCCCGTCGAGCGCACCCCATTCAATGACGTCGGTGGCACCGCCCACCCACACCTCTTCAGCGGGCTGGAAGATGACACGAACACCGAACTCTAACGGATGCTCGCGGTTGAGGTCCGCCAAGGCGCAGGCCGTAGCAAGGGCGATGGTGGTGTGCATGTCGTGCCCACACGCATGCATGACGCCGGGCACCTCAGAGGTGTATTCGAGGCCGGTGACCTCAGTGACGGGAAGCGCGTCGATGTCGGCGCGGAAGGCCAGGCGCCCGAGTTCCGTATCGGGACCAATGTCCACCATGAGGCCGGTTTCGGGGAAAAGCTGCGGCTCCAAGCCGTACTCGCGCAGGGTGCGGGACAGGAAGCGGGTGGTTTCCACCTCGTTATTGGAGGTCTCCGGGTGGCGGTGGATATGGCGGCGCCACGCGATGACCTCCGCGCGGTGGTTGCTGAACCACTCACTGACGTAGTCCGAGATCACTGCTTCCTCCTCCGTGGTTTCCTATTGGGAAGAGTCTACAACTAGACCATGCGGTTCAGTTAGTCGGGCAGGTCACGCGCCAGATATACTGAGCGGTCTGCCCCGCCCGATGGTTTTGCTACAGGTCGATATTGCGGGGACCGTAAAGGCGATCGCCGGCATCGCCAAGGCCCGGGACGATGTAGGCGTCCTCGTTGAGGGAGGGATCAATCGCTGCGGTGACCAAGCGGACTGGCAGCCCCGAGTTGGCCAGCGCATCAACGCCCGGCTGCGCGGAGACCATGCAGATTGCCGTGATGTCGGTAGCGCCGCGATCTGCCAGGAGCTTCAGGGAGTGCAGGAGGGAACCACCCGTGGCGAGCATCGGATCAACCACGAAGACACTCCGACCGCTGAGATCCTCCGGCAGAGCTTCCAGGTAAGGCACCGGCTCGTGGGTTTCTTCATCGCGTGCCATGCCAATGAAGCCCACTTGGGCATCCGGGATCATGGACAGTGCCGGATCAATCATGCCCAGGCCAGCGCGGATAATGGGCACGATGATCGGAGGGTCCTGCAGGCGAGTACCGTCGGCCGTGGCGACGGGTGTGACGCACTCAAAGTGCTCAACGGGCAGGTCGCGCGCCGCCTCATAAACAAGCATCGTGCCCAGATCTCGCAAGGCAGCGCGGAAGGCGGCATTGTCGCTGCGGGCATCGCGCATGAGGGTCAGCCGGGATGTGGCGAGGGGGTGGTCTACTACGTGGATATCCATGTCCTTCACTGTATAAGAATTGGTCGGGAACCGATCAGCGGGCGGTGAAGTCTAATAAGGCATGACTAGCTTCGATACTTTCACCATTGATACTGAACACACTCGCCGCTTAGCCCACGAACTTGCCACTGTCTCTCAGGCCTCTCCCGCTCCTTCTCCCGAGCTACCGATAGAGCCGGTCGTGGACGGCTTTAGCAGTGCGTTCAACGCCGCCATGGAGAATCTCACAGCACGCCTTGCCCAGGTCAGGGCCGATGCCGGGGCGGTGGCAGAGTCCAGCTTCCGCATGGCGCGGGAAGCCGAGGAGACCGATAGTGCCCTCGCGAGCGCGTGTGGAGGTCTGTGATGTTGGAATCAGCGATAGCTCAGATTGCGCGGATGCAGCCGGCGCAGCTTCCCGACGTCTCCCTGCCCACTGTGCCCGATCTCACTGCCGCGGGACCCCTCGCGGAGATAGCGCACGGTGATCCGCGAACGCTGTTGGACACCGCCCGCCAAGCCACGGAGGATCTTTCCACGGCCCGCTCCGCCCTGGATTCCGCGCGCGGGCTGATTTCAGCGGCCGTCAGGGATCTCATCGGACTGGGCTTCGAGCTACTCCAGCGCGGGTTACCTATAGCTCTGGGATTGCTCATCCCGAACCCAGCGGCACAGGCCGCGGCGCGCTCAGCATTGCAGGCTCTCGCTATGGAGTACGTCGGCAAGGCACTGCAGCGTTTGAAGCACTTAGCCGGCGAACTCCTGCAGGCGGCGGCTCCCCTCGTTCCCATCGGTCAGCGCGCGGTCCAACCTTCGGTGCGTGGCCCCCAAGAAGAAAACATGGCGCGCCACGCGCTCGTCGCTCCGGCGGCGGAGAACGGGGCAACCACGCAGGGACAGGCCGCAGCACAAGCAGCGCTATCCCAGGTGGGGACTCCTTATGGCTGGGGAGGAACCGGCAACGGTAGTTTCGATTGCTCAGGACTCACCCAATGGGCCTGGAGACAGGCCGGCGTGGAACTGCCGCGCACCGCTGAAAGCCAGACCGTGGGCCGACAGGTCAGCGCGGAGGAGCTGCAACCCGGTGACCTCATCGTGTGGGATGGGCACGTGGCGATGTACTCCGGCGACGGGCAGATGGTGGAGGCCGGAAGCCCCGTGCAAACCAATCCATTGCGCACCAACAACATGGGGATGGCTTTCAAAGGCTTCTGGAGGCCCACAGGGTAGACTGTTTCCCCATGAACACCCGCGCTATTGTCCCTATCCAACTCTCCCTTTCCGAGGGCGATTTTTATACCCTATGGGCGCCAAAGTGGCGCCAGAACGGCTCCGAGTGGCAGGCCTTTCTTGGTGATGACGAGTCTGTCCTGCTCTTTAAAACGGAAGCCGAGATGCTGTGCTTCCTCGAGTCGAGGACGAAGCATGACTTGCTCGATCACCCCAAGTGGGAAGTGTTCAACTCCCAAGCGGCGGACCGCGTGGTTCCTGAAAAGAAGCACGTGTACGACCTCGTCGGCATGCCGAAGTACCTCGCCGGCCGCCCGAGCCACGAGAACGTCTCCACGGTCGCGCGTTGCTTGGAGATTGCGCACTCGCTGGCAGAGGTCAGCGGCGCCGAGCACACCGTCATCTTCTTCGCTTCGCACTCCATCCTGCGCAACCCTGCCCGCGGTGCCGATCACTACGCCGGCGACCAGGGCATGAGCGAGTGGTCCGGCGTGGGCCGCGTTATCCACAGCAACTGGCGCGCAGTGATCGAAGACCTCGACAAGGTGGTCAAGGTCGTTCCTTCTTCTGATTTCACCCAGGATGCAACCACGAGCGCCGCCACCCGCATTTCCTCCGCCACCGAAGCGGCGGAGGAAGCACGCAAAAAGGCCGAAGAAGAGCGCAAGGCCGCCGCACAATCGGCAGATCCTTATGACAGCTCCCCGTGGGCAGCCGCAGGCATCGACCCGGTAAAGATCACCGCCGACCAAAGGACTGTCTACACCCTGCGCACCTACCTCGACGGCAAGCCGGTGTTCCTGGGCAAGTGGGGCGAGATTTTTACCTTCCCCAGCTCCAAGGTGCTCGTGCGCTGGATCATGGAAAATGACGACCACGACTTGGCCAAGGTCTCCACTTGGGAGGAGGTCGTTGCCGCGGCGAACGCTGGTGAGCTGGAAGTCACGGTCCACCCGGATAACCAGTACAACTTCAACGGCATCGTGCGTGACATTGAAAAGGGCCCGGAGGCGGTCGATACGGATCAGATGGGCCGCTGCTACGAGGTCTGCGCTGATGCCGCCGACTGGTCCGGGGATGACTCCATCAACTCCTACATGCTGCAGAACCCGCGATTCCAGGACTACCTGGGCTACATGCTCGGCTCCACCGAGCACGCAGGCTACGTTCCCTCCAAGCCCTACACCGAGCACGCGGAGTCCTGGAAGGGCCTAGAGGAGATGCTGACGAAGCGCTTCTCCCGCTTTTAGTTTCTAGTCGGAGGACTCAGTTTCTTCTTTCTCGGAAGCGTCCTCCGCGAATTCCGGATCCGCCAGCTCCTCGTAGGCGGGCAGGATTTCCTGCTCGATGAGGCGCTGGCGGTCTTCTTCACTGGCAAAAGAGTTCTCAATCGCCTTGATAGTGAGATCGAAGAACTCCTCCAGCCCATAGCCAAAGGTCTCGCTCAGGGCCAAGAAGACGTCGCTGAGTTTCTCGCCCGCCACCGAGCAGGTAAATCCGAGCTGTTGCAGCAGCGGCAGAGGGTGATCAGCCAGCTCCTCTATCGGCATTTCCTCCAACGGCGCGAAGGTCAGCGCGATGTGGCGATCCCGCACCCACGCGGATGCCTTGCCAGGGCGGACGCCGTCGAGATCCGCGCTGAAGTCATCGACAAGATCAGTGGCGTGCACAAGGCGCGTCGCACCCGCCTGCACAGCCGCCACGGCATCCTCATAAGAATCGACATCGCGCTCCCACGGGATGAAATCCGCGCGGAGCTTCTCAGCCGCGGACAGCTCGGTCAGCGCCACGCCAACCGCGGCCTCGCTGGCATCGTCCTCGACGATAAGCCGGGCATCGATTCCAGGAACGTCCAGTCCTTCCTGCACGGCGGCGAGGGCCTCGGCCGCGTCGAAGGGGAAGACGCTGGGGCGCAGGCGGAGCTCGGCGTAGACCACGTGGTCGTCGGCAAGCGCCTGCACAACAGCGTGCGTGGCCGCGCGGAGCTCCTCTGGGGTGGAAGCATCCGTGGGCAACGGCGCGAAGAGCGTCACCTTGGGCAGGCCGACGAAAATCTCGGCGCCGGAGTCTTTATTTTCGGGGCTAATCAGAGGTGCGTCATGCATGAGGATCATCCTAGGACGGGGTCTAGGATTAAGCACGCTATGAAACATGTCCCCGCGATCCTCACTGCCCTCGCCCTAGCCGCCACCCCGCCGGCGTTCGCAGAGGAGGAAGAGTCAACGTCGCCCACGCGCACCACCGCGCCGGATACCGACTCCTGCCCGCACTCCCTCGTTCCCGAGGAACCATCCACCACCTCCGAGCGTCTCTCCCCCGGCCAAGTCGCGCCCACTCCCCTTCCCGCTGTTGCAGGCGCTGCGTGCGGCGTGACCGCCCCGCGCGGTTTTCGGGTCAATAAGGACGTGGTGGCGTCGGCGTGGATGGTCAGTGACCTGGACACCGGCGAAATCATCGCCATGAAGGACCCCAATGGGCGCTACCGCCCCGCCTCCATCATCAAGGCGCTGCTGGCGCTCGTGGTCATCGAGGAACTCCCCCTCGACCAGCGCATCACCGCCACGCTTGACGACGCCTCCATCGAGGGCTCCGCCGTCGGCCTTGGCCCCGATGGGGTCTACACCGTGGAGCAGCTTCTGCAGGGTTTGCTCATGGCTTCCGGCAACGACGCCGCGCACGCTCTCGCGCAGGCTGTTGGCGGGGATGAGGAGGCGCTGGAGAAGGTCAACGCGAAGGCACAGGAGATTGGCACGCGCTCGACGGTGGCGGCGAGCTACTCGGGCCTGGACGCGGCAGGGATGTCGACGTCCGCGGCAGATATCTCGCTGATTTACCGCACGGCTTTTGCCAACGACACCTTCGCGCGCATCGTCGATACAGAGCACGTGGAGTTTCCCGGCTGGGGTGAGATGCCTGGTTATGAGCTGTGGAACGACAATGGGCTCTTCCTCAACGACCCGGATGGCATCGGCGGAAAGACCGGCTATACCGAGGACGCGCACCATACCTTCGTCGGCGCGATCAATCGCGATGGGCGCCGCCTCCAGGCGGTGCTCCTCGATACGACCGTCGAGCATGGGTTCCGTGCCTGGGAGCAGGCGCAGATGCTTCTCGACGAAGCCTCCGACGTCCGCCCCGGCGATGGCGTCGGGCACTTAGATGACTTCGCAGCCGGAAAGGAAGAGCCTGCGGAGTCTGCGGTTACGAGCCCGGCTCCCACCACCCCGGCTGCGCCCGCCAGCGCGGAGGCGGCTGCGGAGTCTTCGTCCTTCGAAGGCTCGCAGAGCTGGATTGGCTGGATGGTGGCGGGGCTCGTCGCGCTCCTCGTCGTAGTGGTTGCTACTTTTTCACTACTTCGGCGTTAGCCATGATGTCGTGCTGGCCGCGTAGATTGTTCTTGGCCCCAATCGTGGTCACCACGTAGAGAGCACCAAAGAAGGCGATCAGCGGCCCAATGAGCGGCACGAGGGAGGCCACGCGCCACCAGTTGCGCCTGATGCTCTGCTGCCAGGTGAGCTTCTCGTGGGTCGTCACATCGCGCACGGTATACCCGGCAATCATCTTCGCAGGTGTTGCCCCGGCGAGGACCTCGAAACAGATGTAGTAAGCCACCGTGAAGATGCTGGAGATGCTGACGATCCACACCGAATTATCATCCGGGTTGGTAAAGCCAAAGCCGACGATGAAGGACACCACGAGGGCCGCGAGAAAGTAGTCAATGACGGCCATGAGCACGCGGTTGCCGGGAGAGGCGCGCCGCGCATCATCGCGGGGCGGAGTTGGCGTTGGGGCGTGCGCGCTCTCACCCCACCGGCCGGTAGTCGCGTAATCCTCCAGCTGCGCCCACGTGAGCTGGGCGCCGGACTCGACCTTTTGGTCATAGCTGGCGCGGGAGGAAGGCTCGCATAGAATGCGGGAGGCAACGGCAAGCTCCTCGCGCTCTGGGGCTTCGGGGAGGTAGCCGAGGCCTTCGAGGTGAGCGTCGGCAGCCGCCAACTGCACGCCCAGTTCTCGTGAGGTCGCGCGTGAATCGAGGCTGAAGTGCTCGTACAGGTTCGGGGCAAAAGACGCTGGTAGCATCGGCCTACTTTCGGCGCAGCAGGGCCCAGGCACCAGCTGCGGCTGCACCCAGGGCAGCACCGGCGCCCAGGGTCACGCCCGGGTTCGGGCCCTGGCGGATCTCGTTGCGGACGCGGATGACAGCCTGGTCTGGGACGGGCGGCACGAGCAGCTCGAGGGATTCCTCGGTGGTGGCCGTCCATGCGGAGACGTACAGGACGACGCGCCAGACCAAGTACATGACCACCATGAGGACGATTACGGGGCCGAACACGGCGCCTGCCGGGTTGCCCGCCGCGGAGGACATGATGACGGTGGACAGCTGCTTGATTACCTCAAAGAGCACCGCACCAATGGCCGCGCCCATCAGTCCCGACTTGGTGGGAACCTTCGTGCGCGGCAGGAAGGCCACCATCCACCAGAAGACGAGGAAGTTGGCGATAAGGCCGATGACGATACCGGCCACAACCAGCACTGCGCCCATGCCAGGGAAAGACTCAATACCGACCCACTCGAAAATCTTTTGGGTCAGTCCGGAAGAACCCGCCGCCGTCACGCCGAAGGCGATAACCATGGCCACGAGCAGGCCGATGAGCCCCAGCAGATCGCTGAGCTTCTTGGTCACAAAGTTGCCCGGGGCGTCAGTCGGATCCTGCATCCACATCGCCGAAATGCCAATGCGCAGGTTGTTCATCCAGCCCAGCCCGGACCACAGGGTAGTCAGGCCACCGATGCCGTACATCGCGCCGCGCTGTTCAATCGCGGTATGCAGAATCTGCGTAATCGAATCCCCCAGATCGCCAGACACGGAGTTCGCGATCTGCTCCTCCAGTTGCTGCATGAGATCGGGGCGATTGGCCAACACGGTGGCGATGGCTGCCACCGTGAGCATGAAGATGGGGAAGATAGCCAGAACCGAGAAATACGTAATTCCGGCCGCGAACTGGTTTCCGCCCTGGCTGCCGTAGCGGTCCAGCATCTTCATGATGTGGTCGATAAAACCGGACTTCTCGCGGACTTTATCTACCGCGCCCGGCTCATCGGCATTAGCACGCTCGATGCCGTAGTCATCGGTCTTCTTCTCATCGGGTTGAGTCGTTGGCGCCACAGGCTTTCCCCTTTTTATGAATTACAGAAATAAGTTACAGAGTCCTCTACACAGTCTTCATCATGCTAACCAACTCAGCCGCGGCGCGCGGGGAGGAAGCCCACCGCCTCGTAGACCTTGTCCACGAGCGGGGAGGCGATCTCCGTGGCGCGCTCGGCACCCTGGGCCAAGATGCGCTCGAGCTCGCCGCGGTCTTCCATGAGCTCGTCGTAGCGTGCCTTCAGCGGAGTGGTGAAGGCCTCCAGCGCTTCTGCTGTGTCCACCTTCAGGTGGCCATAGCCCTGGCCCGCGTACTTGTCCACGAGGTTCGGGATGCTCTCACCGGTCAGCGCAGACTGGATAGCCAGCAGGTTGGACACGCCGGGCTGCTTCTCGCGGTCGAAGGCCACCACGCCGAGGTCATCGGTCACCGCGGACTTAATGCGCTTAGCGGAGGTCTTAGGAGCATCGAGCAGGTTCACGATGCCCTTCGGGTTTGCGCCCGACTTCGACATCTTGGACGTCGGCTCCTGCAGGTCATAAATCTTGGCTGAGCCCTCCGGAATGAAGGCCTCTGGCACGCGGAAGACCTCGCCGTATTTGTTGTTGAAGCGCTCCGCCAGGTTGCGAGTGAGCTCGAGGTGCTGGCGCTGGTCCTCCCCCACCGGCACATAGTGCGGGGAATACAGGAGGATATCCGCGGCCATCAGGACGGGGTAGGTAAACAGGCCCACGGACGTGCGGTCCTGGCCTTGCTTGAGGGACTTGTCCTTGAACTGGGTCATGCGGGAGGCCTCACCGAAGCCGGTCAGGCACTGCAAAACCCACGTCAGCTCCGCGTGCGCGGGGACGTGGGATTGCACGAAGAGGGTCGATTTCGCCGGATCGATGCCCAATGCGATGAGCTGTGCGGCGCCCGCCACGGTGCGGTGGCGCAGCTCCTCCGGGTTCTGCTCCACCGTGATGGCGTGCAGGTCCGGGATGAAGTAAAAGGCCTCGTGCGAGTCTTGCAGGTCAATCCACTGCTTGAGCGCACCGAGGTAGTTACCGAGGTGGTAGGAGTCCGCCGTGGGCTGAATACCAGAGAGGACTCGAGAAGCGGAGGTCGATGCAGAAGTGGAGTCAGTCATGGTTGACTACTCTACTCTGCCGCCTCCGGCGGGGAGGCGGTGCGTCGGTTAAATCTTGCGGGAGGTCGGGCTAATGACGTCCATCATGACGGCGAAACCGGCCACCATGAACGCGCCGCCAACGCCCTGGAGGACGATCGGGCCAAGGAAGGCAAAGGACGGTCCGACGATGGTCCACCACCAGATACCCAGGGCAAGCAGAATAGCGCCGAGGACAAAGTAGATGATTGCGCGGGTCATGAGCATCTCCTGCGAAATAGAAAAGGACGTTAAGACGGGATTATCGTACCACTACTTGAATTCGGCTACTTGTACTCCACCAGAAGAGGAGAGTGATCGGACCAGCGCTCCTCCACCGTCGGCGCCTTCTCCACCCACGTGCGCTGCGCGCGCTCCAGCATAGACTTCGTGGCCGCTTGATAATCGATGCGCCACCCAGCGTCGTTATTGAAAGCCTGGCCGCGGTAGGTCCACCAGGTATAGGGCCCCTCAGCCTCCGGGTGCAGGCGCCTGGCGACGTCAAACCACTGCGGGTCCGCGGCCGCTTCCCAGGCGGTCTTGGTCTCATAATCCACCACGCCGAGCCAATCCCCGAGCCCCTTCTTCTCCTGCGGCTGCGCATCCGGGAAGGAGCCAAAGACGCGATCCATGAAAGCGCGCTCCTCCGGCAGGTGGCCGGACTTCTTCTCGTTGGGCTTGTTGTTCTTCAAGTCCTGGGCGCGGTGGCAAATATTCCAGTCACCACCGATAACAGCCTCCGGGTAGGTCGCAGCCATCTCATCCAAGACTGAAGAAAACTCGTCCAGGAAGAGGTACTTCTCATCCTGCTTCGGCGAATCCACATCGCCGGAGGGCAGATACAAAGAGGCCACGCGCACGCCTTCCACGGTGGCGGCAATGAAGCGGCCGGATTCGGCGAAGGAGCCGAAGCCCACGGAGACGTCGCCAAGCGCATGCTTCGATAAGATGCCCACGCCCGCGCGGCCCTTGGCGGCGGATTCGGCCTGCACCAGGTTCCATCCGGCCTCCAGAGCCGGGGCCAGGGCCTTCTGGGTCTGCTCGGGATTGGCGCGCACCTCCTGCATGAGGACGACATCGGCCGGCGTGGTATCCAACCACGCGTTCATCCCCGGGTTGTTCTCATTGCGCTGTTTGCAGGCCGCGCGGATGCCGTTGACGTTGACGGAGGCGATGGTGAAACTCATGCCGGTCAGTCTAACTCTGTTCAATAATCTTCACGGAAGGGCCCCGGCGGCGCTTGTCCCACATGGTGACGACCCAAGTAACACAGCCGGCCACCGCCAGGCCCGCGCCGGCCAGCGCGGTGGAGTTATAGGAGTAGCCCGCGCCCACGACCGCGCCACCGATAGCCGCGCCCGCTGCATTAGCGATGTTGAGCGCGGACTGGTTCAACGCCGCCGCGAGGGTCTGCGCATCCCCCGCTACGTTGACCAGGCGCAGCTGCAAGGAAGGCACGAGAATGGAGCCGAAGAAGGCCAAGACACCAAAGGCAATCGTGCCCGCCCATGCGTTGTGAGCCAGGAAGTAGAAGGCCACGGACACACCGACCATGCAGATGAGAGCAAAGATGATGCCGAATTCCAGGTTTCGGTCCGCCAGCGCACCACCGGCGACATTGCCAACAGTCATACCGATGCCATAGGCCATGAGCACAATCCACGTGTGGCTCGGGTCCATGCCGGCGACCTCCGTCATGGTCCACGTGATGTAGGTGTAGACGGCGAACATGCCACCGAAGCCGACGGTGCCGAGGAATACGGTGAGCAGAACCTGGCTGTTTTTCAGCGCGCCGAGCTCAGTAAACATATCCGTTTCCGGCATGCGCGTCATGTGCGGGAAGAGGAAAAAGAGCAGGACCATCGTGAGCCCCGCAATGGCCACGACCAAAAAGTACGCCGCATGCCAGCCCAATCCTTGGCCTAGGGCCTGGGCCGCGGGCACGCCGATCACGGTGGCGATGGACAGACCCATGCCCACCATCGACATGGCAAACCCTTGCTTGCCCGGTGGCGCCATCGATGCCGCAGCCAGATTAGCTACGGAAAAGTATGCGCCATGCGGCAGACCCGCGATGAAGCGCGCCACCAGCAGGACGCCGTAGTTCGGGGCCAGGGCTGTCAGCAGGTTACCCACGAGCAAGAAGGCGATGAGCAGGATGATGAGGCGGCGGCGTGGGAGCTTGCCTGTAAGTGCGGCGATGACTGGGGCGCCCACGACGACACCGAGTGCGTAGACGGAGATGACTACCGACGCCGTGTCTTCCGTAATGCCGAAATCATCCGCGATGAGCGGCAGCAGGCCCATGGAGGTGAACTCCGTGGTACCGATGGCGAAAGCACCCAGCGCCATGGCAATCATGACGATGGTGCGGCGCGTCGCGGAGATTTCCGTCTGGCGTGGGACGGGGCGGCGTTGGATACGGGTATTCATCGGTTTCACGTGGGCAGACCTTAGTACTTTCCCTGCCGAGCTCGTAAGTCCAGCCGGAAAGGTTGTGCCAAGTACACAGACTTCCCCCGCTGGTGGTGCGAGTCACAGGGGGACCGGCACCGCGAGAAAATAAGACAGGTATCCTGTGAGGTTGAACAGTTTTCAACTTCTTTAGGAGAACCATGGCAAAGATTATCTGGACCCGTACCGACGAGGCGCCGTTGCTGGCGACCTACTCCTTCAAGCCCGTCGTGGAGGCCTTCGCGTCCACCGCAGGCATCGAGGTGGAAACCCGCGACATTTCCCTGGCCGGCCGCATCCTGGCCCAGTTCCCGGAGCGCCTTGGTGACAAGAAGGTCTCCGATGCCCTGGCTGAGCTCGGCGAGCTGGCCAAGACCCCGGAAGCTAACATCATTAAGCTGCCGAACATCTCCGCTTCCCTGGTGCAGCTGAAGAAGGCCATCGCTGAGCTGCAGGCCGCCGGCTACGACCTTCCGGAGTACGAAGAGGCTCAGGAGAAGTACGACGCCGTCAAGGGCTCCGCCGTCAACCCGGTTCTGCGTGAGGGCAACTCCGACCGCCGCGCCCCGATTGCGGTCAAGAACTTTGCTAAGAAGAACCCGCACAAGATGGGTGCGTGGTCGGCGGATTCCAAGACCAACGTGGCCACCATGGACGCTGACGACTTCCGCCACAACGAGAAGTCCGTCATCATGCCGGAGGAGGACACCCTCTCCATCGTGCTGAAGACCGCCGAGGGCGAGCAGACCCTGCTGGAGAAGCTGCCGGTCCTCAAGGGTGAGGTCATCGACGGCACCTTCATGTCCGCCAAGGCACTCGACGAGTTCCTCAAGGCGCAGGTTGCCCGCGCCAAGGAAGAGGGCGTTCTCTTCTCCGCTCACCTCAAGGCCACCATGATGAAGGTCTCTGATCCCATCATCTTCGGCCACGTGGTGCGCGCTTTCTTCGCTGATGTCTTTGAGAAGTACGGCGAGGAGCTCGAGGCCGCTGGCCTCAACGGCGAGAACGGCCTGGGCGCTATCTACGAGGGCCTGGACAAGCTGGAGAACGGCGCTGAGATCAAGGCCGCTTTCGACGCCGCGCTGGCCGCGGGTCCGGACCTCGCCATGGTCAACTCCCACAAGGGCATTACCAACCTGCACGTTCCGTCCGACGTCATCATTGACGCCTCCATGCCGGCCATGATCCGCACCTCCGGCCACATGTGGAACAAGAACGACGAGGAGCAGGACACCCTCGCCGTCATCCCGGATTCCTCCTACGCCGGTGTCTACCAGGCCGTGATCGAGGACTGCAAGGCCAACGGCGCCTACGACCCGACCACCATGGGTACTGTCCCGAACGTCGGCCTCATGGCACAGAAGGCTGAGGAGTACGGCTCCCACAACAAGACCTTCAAGGTGCCGGCAGCCGGCACCGTTGAGGTCCGCAACTCCAAGGGCGAGGCTCTCATCTCCCACGACGTGGAGGAGGGGGACATCTGGCGCGCCTGCCAGACCAAGGACGCCCCGATCCAGGACTGGGTCAAGCTGGCTGTCAACCGTGCTCGCCTGTCCGGCATGAAGGCTATCTTCTGGCTCGACCCGGAGCGCGGCCACGACGCCAACCTCATCGAGCTGGTCAAGAAGTACCTGCAGGATCACGACACCGAGGGCCTCGACATCTCCATCGAGGATCCGGTCACCGCGACCAAGATCTCCGTCGAGCGCATCCGCAAGGGCGAGGACACCATCTCCGTCACCGGTAACGTCCTGCGTGACTACAACACCGACCTCTTCCCCATCCTCGAGCTCGGCACCTCCGCCAAGATGCTGTCCGTGGTTCCGCTCATGGCTGGCGGCGGCCTGTTCGAGACCGGTGCCGGCGGCTCCGCCCCGAAGCACGTCCAGCAGGTTCAGGAGGAGAACCACCTGCGCTGGGACTCCCTCGGTGAGTTCCTGGCCCTGGCTGAGTCCTTCCGCCACGAGCACAACACCAACGGCAACGCCAAGGCTGGTGTGCTGGCCGCTGCACTGGACAAGGCCACCGAGACCCTGCTGGATGAGGGCAAGTCCCCGTCCCGCAAGGTGGGCGAGAACGACAACCGCGGCTCCCACTTCTTCCTGACCCTCAACTGGGCCAAGGAGCTGGCTGCACAGTCTGACGACGCCGAGCTGGCGGAGGCCTTCAAGCCGGTTGCTGAGGCCCTCGAGGCCAAGGCAGGCGAGATTGAGCAGGCGCTTCTCGACGTCCAGGGCTCCCCCGTCGACCTCGGCGGCTACTACGCCCCGAACGAGGAGAAGCTCAACCAGACCATGCGCCCGGTTGCTGCCTTCAACGACATCATTGATGGCCTGAAGAAGTAATTCTTCGTAGCATCATGTTTCCGACCGCCGCGCGTATCCCCTCCGTAGTGGAGCGCGCGGCGCCGTCGTTTTCCTACGAAGACGTCCTTAACCACCAAGTCACCTTCGACGCCGCTGCGTGACGCGAGACATGGTCCCACCTCACGCTCTACCGGCGGTGTAACACCCCCTCCTCCTCCGATGCCATTGGGCAATTTCTCCGCTGCCTAAAATCAGGTGACTAGCGTCCCGTACAACCATGGGAGCATCAGCTACGGTCGATGCCATCCACTTTTTGAATCTGGCGCTTCTTAGAAATGAAATAGGCTGATACCCAGAGAATCGTCGTAAGTAGGGCCGTCCGGACTACCCACATCAAGTCAGCAGAGGAATACCCCACCATAAGTACCGCGCCTATCGACAAAATCCAACCAGCCAAAAATGATTTCATGCTCTCAACACCTCTACTTAGCGAGAATTGCATCCCAGTCGCAACTGGCGTAACCGTTTAGGCCACCCGCTACAACTCCGGTCGCAATTGCCTTAAGCATTCCTTGCACCGCCCGGCCCGCAGGAACACCAGCAACGGTCATCGCCACTAAGCATCTGTTCCATGCCTCCTGCTTCTCGGGAGATGCACCAGTTGCCACTCCTTCTGGCAATTTGCACGTAGCCGGATTGTTCGCACAGTCTTGGATGTAAGAGTCGGAGGGTTCAGTGGGAAACGGATTGTTGTAGTTTTGCGCATGCGCAGTTGGAATCTTCACAAAGCCTGCCAGCATTACGCCAGCAATGACTACCGCGGTAGTCTTATGTTGTCGTGCAGGGGGGGCAGATCTTCATAATGCTCATGTGCTCAGGCTATCAATATGAGATTAGCCTCGCTATCCCTATTGGCAGATCTCTGTAGCCGACCATCAATTGAAGTCCGACAACGGCTTATGCAAACCCCTAACCTCATCAAAGGTTGTAAAAGCTACACCGCACAGCAAAAGAGAGAGTTTTTCAATCCACGGGAACCAAGCAACCACCGCCTCCGACTAGTAGTGCAGTTGATATCAGCGCCTGTCCATCGCCCGTCTTGAGTGCCCGAAAGCATTCACCCTCAGGCACCCACTACGGGCCCTACCTGTACACACTGAAAAGAGCACTACTTATGAGTCGGACGGCTCTGCGATCCTTCATTCAACGCATCCACTTTTATGGCGGCATGTTCGTCGGCCCCTTCATCCTCGTTGCGGCATTGACTGGCTGTCTCTATGCCATGGCGCCCACCCTGGAGAAGGTGGTGTACCGCGACGTCATGACCGTTCCGGCGGTCGAGCACCCCGTAAGCTTGGAAGAACAAATCCAGGCCGCACAGCAGGGGCACCCCGACATGCCCGTGTCCCAAGTCTGGCCGGCAACCAGCCCCACGGATTCGACGCGCGTGCTGGTTTCCGATGACAGCATCGACGAAAGCCTGCAGCGCACCGTCTTCATCGACCCCGCCAACGCCGAGGTCATCGGGGACTACCCCACCTACTCGGGCCTGGGTGAGATGCCGCTGCGCCGCTGGATTTCCTCCCTGCACGAAAGCTTCCACTTGGGCAAGGTCGGTGAACTCTACTCGGAGCTAGCCGCCTCCTGGCTGTGGGTCATGGCCTGCGGCGGTCTTTATATGTGGTGGATTCGCCGCCGCCCGAAGAACAAGGCAACCGCGAACGCAGCGCAGCAGCAGCCCAAGCGCTCTGCCCGCTGGAAGGCCACCCGCCTGCATTCCACTGTTGGCGCCTGGATCTTCATCGGCCTGCTTGGCCTCTCTGCCACCGGTATCACGTGGTCGGGACTGGCCGGCGACAACGTCGATTCCCTCGTCGAGCGCATGGACTGGAAGGCCACCCCGATCGAGACTGCCCTCCCCGGTACCACCGCCGAAACACATGAGCACACTGGCCATGAAGGACATGAAGGTCATGGGGTTGGAGGGGCGTCGTCAAGCGCGAGCGTGGCTGCCGACGCCGAGCGCGTCCTCGCCACCGGCCGCGCCGAGGGTCTGACCGGACCGCTGCGCCTCTACCCGCCGGAGGACGCCCACTCCGCCTGGCAGGTCAGCGAACGCTGGGTGGAATGGCGCACCACCTCCGATGCAATTTCGGTAGATGGCACTACCGGCGACGTCATCGACCGCCAGCCTTTCTCCAGCCTGCCGCTGTTTAGCAAGCTCAGCAGCTGGGGCATCTACCTGCACATGGGCATCATGTTCGGCCTTCCACTGCAGATTGCGCTGCTCGCACTGGGTCTCGCCACCGCCGCTCTCGTAGTACTGGGGTACTACATGTGGTGGAAACGTCGCCCGCGCTTCCTCCCGACTGCCCACTTCTCCTGGGCCACCACAGGGTTGGGCGCGCTTTTCGCCGCCACCGTGGGCGTCTTCCTGCCGCTCTTAGGAATCACCTTGGCGGCGTTCTTGGTTCTCGATGTCATCCTTGTGAACCGTGCCACCGCCCCGCGCAGGGAACGCACGCCAATCCCGGTCGGATAATTTAGTGAAAGCCATCACATAGGGCGGAGCTTATTAGGTACGGTAGTTTCTTATGACTAACCCACTACTGACACCTTCCACGCTGCCCTACCAGCTCCCGCCGTTTGCGGAGATCAAGGTCGAGCACTACCGCCCCGCCTTCGACGAAGCACTCGCGCTTCACGACGCCGAAATCGCCTCCATCACCGACAACCCCACCACGCCTACGTGGGAAAACACCGTGGAGGCGCTCGAGCGCTCCGGCCAGGACCTCGACCGCGTCATGGCCGTCTTTGGCAACCTCTCCGGCACGGATGTCACCGATGAAATGGAGGAGATCGCCGCCGACATCTACCCGCGCCTGTCCGCGCACTATGACGCGATCTACCAGAACGAGGTGCTCTACGCGCGCATCAAGGAGGCCACGCCGCCTGCCGACGACGCGGAAGGCCAGCGCCTCCACGAGCACCTCCTGCGCACCTTTGCCCGCAAGGGTGCCGACCTCGACGCGGCCGGCAAGGCCCGCCTGTCCGAGATCAACCAGCGCCTCTCCGCGCTCTCTGAAGAATTCGGCCGCAACCTCATGGCGTCTACCCGCGAGCGCGCGGTCTCCTTCACCGAGGAAGAACTCGAGGGCCTGCCCGCCGAACGCATCGCCTCCGCCAAGGCCGATGCCGAAGCACTAGGCCGCGAGGGCTTCGTCATCCCGCTGGAGTTGCCGACCGTGCAGTCCGAGCTGAGCCGTCTGGCGCGGGAGGATGCGAGGGGGAGGCTGTATGGGGCGTCGACAAGCAGGGGCTCCGAGAACAACATCCCGGGGCTCATCGAGGCCGTGCAGCTGCGCGCCGAGCGAGCCGAGCTGCTGGGCTTTGCCACGCATGCCGACTACGTCATCGCCGAGGAAACCGCCGCGACTGCCGACGCCGCCCGCACCATGCTCTTCGACCTCGCCCCCGCCGCCGCGGCCAACGCCGAAGGCGAGCAGAAGCTCCTCACGGAGGAAGCAACGCTCAACGGCCAGGGTTTCAGCGCCGCGGACTGGCCTTATTGGGAATCCAAGGTCCGCGCCCGCGACTTCTCTCTCGATGAGGAGGAGCTGCGCAAGTACTTCCCGCTGGACCAGGTCCTGGAGAAGGGCGTCTTCGCCGCCGCCGAGCGCCTCTACGGCATCACCGTTATCCCCCGCGATGACCTCGAAGGCTATGCGGAGGGGGTTCGCGTGTGGGAGGTGATTGACGGAGACGTCAATCACGTGAATAAGGACCCGCACGTAGATATCGACTCGCACGGGGATAAGGGGATCGGCCTTCTTCTTACCGACTACTTCGGGCGTCCCACCAAGCGCGGCGGCGCATGGATGAGCGAGTTCGTGGGGCAGTCTAGGCTGCTGGAGCGGAAGCCGGTCATCGTCAACGTTATGGGCATCACCAAGCCCGCCGACGGCTCCCAGCCGCTGCTGAGCATGGACGAGGTCCGCACCGTCTTCCACGAATTCGGCCACGCCCTGCACGGCCTGCTTTCCGACGTCCGCTACCCCACCTTCGCCGGCACCAACGTCCCGCGCGACTGGGTGGAGTTCCCCTCGCAGATCAACGAGAACTGGGCGCTCGATAAGAACTTGGTCAAGGAGTACGCCCGCCACGTCGAGACGGGCGAACCTATTCCGGACGAGCTTCTCGACGCTATCTCCGCCGCCTCCGAGTTCGGCCAGGGTTTCGCTACCTCGGAGTATCTGGGAGCGTCGATCATCGACCTCGCGTGGCATTCCCTAAGTGCTGCCGAGGCCGCCAAGTTGGAGGCTACCCCGGAGGCCGTCGCCGAATTTGAGGCCGAAGCCCTGCGCGCGGCCGGGCTGGATAACGAGCTCATCGCGCCTCGCTACCGCTCGACCTACTTCAACCACATCTTCGCCGGCGGCTACTCGGCGGGCTACTACTCCTACCTGTGGGCCGAAGCGCTCGACGCCGATGGTTTCGAGTGGTTCAAAGAGCAAACCGACCTGCGCGAGGCCGGTCAGAAGTTCCGCGATGTCATCCTGTCCAAGGGCGCGTCTCGCGACTTCACGGAGGCCTACCGCGAGTTCCGCGGCCGCGACAAGGACGTCGCGCCGCTGCTTAAGCGCCGCGGCCTCGCCGGCGCCTAGTGCCGACTAGTTATCCACAGATTTCATCGGATGGCTAGTTCGGGGCTTGGAGGTGGGGTGGAGTGCTTTTAGGCTGCGGGGTATGAGATTACAGACGTTCTTCGCCGCCCTCGGCCGCGCCATTGACCTGGTGGCCGAGTGCGCGGGCCTGTCTGAATCTGATTTGGTGGCCCTCGGCGCCACGCCTGCCGACGCCACCGTGTTCCTCTCCCTCCACCACACCTACTTCGGGCACACCTCTTCTTCGAAGAAACAGCGCACGGCGGTTGCAGCCGCGCGCCAGCGCGGGCACGGGCTGGTGACCTTGCAGCTCATCGAGCACTTCGTGGCCAAAGTCCGGGACCATAACAAGGCCTGGGATTTGCGCGTGGAGCTGTGCCAGACCAGCGCGGAGCTGGTGGAAAAGGTAGCGCGCAAGCGCCTGCGTCAAATGCGCAAACCCCGCACGTATGCCGAGCGCGCCAAGCTCACCCAGCATGGCAACGGCCTTGCCACGCTCACCGTGACGGCGGACTCGCTCCAGCTGACGGGCGTATTTGAGGGTATCGACCAGGAACGCCCCGGCGAGAGTTTCCTAGAAAATCTGGAGGGCGGCGGCGTCAAGACTGAAGTTGCCACCATGGCGGTCTTGCAGCTCGATGACTACGCCGAGCTGCTCAAGGGCAATACGGAGAAGGACAGCGAGGAGTTCATCGTCCGGACGACCAATGGCGCGACGATGACCGGCTCGCAGCTGGTGGAGCGCGCTTTGCTGGACAAGGGGATCGTCGTGGCGGTCAGTCGCGAGCACGGTCCGCTTGATGTGTTCCGCTTCCAGCGCTTCGCCACCGCCAAGCAGCGTCTTGCCTTGGCTGCGGAGAATCCCTGCTGCGCCTGGGAGGGCTGCAAGGTTCCCTTTGAGAAGTGCCAAATCCACCACATCAAGGCCTGGGCCCGCGGCGGGCCCACCAATATCCTCAACCTGGTGCCACTGTGCCCGTACCATAATGGCGTCAACGACGATGATCCCGATGCCCCGCCCTCACGCGGCCACATGGACCGCATCGGCGGGCGCGTGGCATGGATCCCGCCATACGACGCCGCGCCGGTCTTTACCAGCGACTTCAACTAACGCTTCAACAAACCTCAAGGTCATCTTGCGCACCAGTGTGCCCCGCTCCGCCAGGGCACTCTTCCAGCACTGTTTGGTCGTACCCCGCAGGAAATCATCTCCTCGCGGGGCATTCGGCGTGCGGGTCAGTTGCCCGTGGGTCCTAGCCGGCGTTGCGCAGCGCGGTGGCCAACCCGTTCATCGTGACCTGGATGGTCTTGGACACCAGGAACTGGTCGTCGCCGCGACGGTAGCGGCGCAGCAACTCCAGCTGGATGGCGTTGAGTGGAAGCAGGTAAGGGTAACGCCGCTTGAGCGAACGCGCTTGGCGCTGATTCTCGCTCACCAGATCCGCGTTACCGGTGACCTTAAGGTAGACCTCGCGGGTGCGCTCAAATTCCTCGGATATCAGGCCAAAGATACGGTCTGCGGTGTCCTTGTCGTCGACCAAGTTGGCGTACAGACGCGCTAGCTGCATCTCCGCCTTGGCCATGACCTGCGCCATGTTGGCAAACACGGAGCGGAAGAAGGGCCACGTGCGGTACAGCTCGCGCAGCTCCTCCCAGCGCATCTCCACTTCTCCATCGCCACTATTTACTCCGGTCTTTCCGGTTTCTGCTCCATCCGCAGTGGCATTTGTTTCTTCTTCGCTGGCCGGTCCCGCTCCTAATGCGCCTCCGGAGGCTTGCTGCACCCACGCCGTCACCGCACTGCCCACGCCGAACCAGCCCGGGATGTTGGTGCGGGATTGTGACCACGACAGCACCCAAGGAATCGCACGCAAATCCGTAATCGCGGTGGTCTGCTTGCGCGAGGTCGGGCGCGAGCCCAAGTTGAGATCACCAATCTCGTGCAGCGGGGTGGACTGGGTGAAGTAGGTGATGAACCCGGGGTCGTCGACAAGCTGGCGGTAGGCCACGCCACTCAACGCCGCCAGCTCGCGCATGATCTCGTAGGCGCGCTCCGGATCCGTAATGGGCTCGGTATCCAACAACGATGCCTCCAGCGCTCCGGAAACAAACGCCTCCAAGTGGCGGCGCGCGGTCTCCGGCGCACCATATTTCGCAGAAATCACCTCCCCCTGCTCGGTAATGCGCACCGAGCCCGACACCGCGCCCTTCGGCTGCGCCAAAATCGCGTCATACGTCGGGCCACCACCCCGGCCCACCGCCCCACCGCGGCCATGCGCTAGGCGCAGCTCCACGCCATGACGCGAACACAACTCAACCAGGGCCAGTTCGGCGTCATACAGCGCCCAATTCGCCTGCAAATAACCGCCGTCCTTGTTGGAATCCGAGTACCCCAACATGACTTCTTGGATATCCCCGCGCGAGCGCAAATGCTCGCGGTACACGGGCACCTGCCACAGCTTCTCCAGAATGCCGGCGCCGGCCTTCAAATCCTCGATAGTCTCAAATAGCGGCACCACATCGACCTCGCTCAGTCCCACCTCCTTGAGCAGCACCATCGGCTCCAAGATATCGGAGACGGTGCCGGTCATGGAGATAATGCAGTGCGACACCGACTTCGGCCCAAAGTCCTGCACGGCGCGCGCCGCCGCACGGAAAATCCCCAGCTCCTTCGAGGTATCCTCGCTGAACTCCCGCTCGGAGCCGGGGAAGAGCAGCGGACGGTTGGTCTGCAGCTCGCGCACGAGCAGGGTGACCTTCTCCTCCTCCCCCAGCGCGCTGTAGTCCGGGGTGATGGTGGCCGCGGCGAAAATCTCGGTGAGAACGTTCTCAAAGGACTCGGAGTTTTGGCGCATATCCAGCGTCGAAAGGTGGAAGCCAAACGTGGTCACCGCGGAGCGCAGCCGAGCCAAGCGGTCATCGGCGATGATGTCGTCATTGAACTGGCGCAGCGAGCGGTCGATCACGTCCAGGTCACGTTTGAGTTCCTCCGGCGACGCATACGCGCTTGGCGACGTCTCCCCCTCCAGCCTCGCCAGCACCTTCTTCCGGATGCCGAAGATGGCCCGGCGGTAGGGCTCGTCGACGCGGGATTTTTCGTCGTTGTGGGCGGCGTCGGCAAGCGCGCCCAGCTCCTTGGAACTGGAGGAATATCGATCCGACAGGGAGAGCTCGCGCTCCAACTCGCCGAGCTCGTCGGCGTAGTACTGCAGCACCGTCGCTGCGGCCTTGCGGGTGGCGTAGGTCAGGGTGTGCTCGTTAACAAAGGGGTTGCCGTCATGGTCACCGCCAATCCAGGAGCCGGGGCGGACGACGGGGGAATCGGGAAGCTGCTGGCCAAAGGTCTCACGCATGGCGTGGCGGATGGCACGGTTGAGGGCGGGAACCTGGTCGAGCAGCGAAAGCTTGTAGTAGCGCAGGCCGACGTCGATCTCGTCTTCGAGGGTGGGGCGGGCGATACGAATCAGCGCGGTCTGCCACAGCAGCGTCATGCGCAGGTACATTTCCTTCTCGATCGCCGCCATGTCGCCGCCGCGGTGCGCTTCCTTGAGGAGATTCTTGATACGGGTCTGGGTATCGAAGACTGTGCGGCGGCGGGTTTCGGTGGGGTGCGCGGTGAGAACGGGGGCGACGTGCGCGCCGCGGATGACGGAGGCGGCGTCGGCGGGCGCAACACCTTCTTCTTTGAGCTTGGCGAATGTTTTGCGCAGGGAAACCGGCGCCTCGACGGACTCGTCATCCAAGTCCTCCGCTAGGTTCGCGATGAGCGCGAAGTAGCTGAACGCTCGCGCCACGAGGTTGACTTTGGTGATGTCGAGGTCGCGGAAAATAGCGACGAGGTCCTCCGGCTTGGCATCGCCGTGTGCGATGTCAAAGGCCATGCGGCGGGTGGATTCGACGAGCTCAAAAACGTCCTCGCCTTCCTGCTGCGCGATGACCCGGCCGAGCACCCGGCCGAGGAAACGGATGTCTTCGCGGACTTGTTCTGGGGCAGGTGTGCTCACGGCGAGGAGCCTTTCTGGGAGTGATGTGTTCAGCTAGCACATCTCAATGTAGCCCAGAGCACTATAGAGCGATAGTTATTTAGCAAAAGAAGCGAGCCACGCGGCGTGGAGGCGCGAGTCACCGTTTTCTTCCGGATGGAAGCTCAGCGCTGTGACCCGGCCCTGGCGCACGCCCACAATTGCTTCGTGCCCCGCGGCGGGATGAGTTAGCTTCCCGTCATATTCGGCGCTATCTTTGCACGCCGCGCTATCTTCGCCAGCCGCACCACTGGCTACGCTGTCGGGTGCAGGGGCAGGCACGGTGGCGATGACCTCGACACCTTCGCCCACGCGGGTAACGATGGGCGCGCGAATGAAGCTCGCCTCAATGTCGAGCGTGATGCTTCGGGCCCCTGTGTCATGAGCCTCGGCGTCGTCATGAGCCTCGGCGCCCCGGCGCCGTGCCCCGACCTCTGAGGCCTCTAGATCGGGCCGCTGACCTTGCAGCGCGACGGGAACGATGCGCTCCTCGGAGAAGCGTTGGTTGCCGAAGGCGTTGCGACGCACGGTGACGTCGATAAGCCCTAGCGTCTGCTGGCCCGGCGCGGGGTTCTCCAACTCGCGGGCGCTGTAGATGAGCCCCGCGCAAGTGGCCAGGACCGGCAGCCCTCCCTCGACAGCGCGGCGCAGCGGCTCGGCGACGCCAAAAGAGCGCGCCAGCTTATCGATGGTGCTCGACTCGCCGCCCGGCAGAATGATTCCGTCCAGCCCGTCGAGATCCTGCGGCAGGCGCACCCGGCGCGTTTCGACACCGAGGCTCTCCAACACGGCGAGGTGTTCCTCCACGCCGCCCTGCAGCGCGAGGACACCGACGAGTGGTCGCACCGCGTTTACCAACCGCGCTCAGCCAGGCGGTGCGGGGCGGGGATATCGTTGACGTTGATGCCCACCATGGCCTCACCCAGGCCGCGGCTGATCTTGGCCAGCTCGGCCGGCTGGTCGTAGAGGGTGGCCGCCTTAACGATGGCCTCCGCGCGCTTCGCAGGCTCGCCGGACTTGAAGATTCCGGAGCCAACGAAGACGCCTTCGGCGCCCATCTGGCGGACGAGGGCGGCGTCGGCAGGCGTGGCCACGCCACCAGCGACGAACAGCACGACCGGCAGCTTGCCGGTCTCCGCAACCTCAGCAACCAGGTCATACGGCGCCTGCAACTCCTTGGCTGCGACGTAGAGCTCATCGCGATCCAGGTTCTGGAGGCGCGCGATTTCACCCTTGATGGTGCGCAGGTGCTTGACGGCCTCGGAGACGTCGCCAGTGCCGGCCTCACCCTTGGAGCGGATCATGGCCGCACCCTCGGTGATGCGACGCAGGGCCTCGCCCAGGTTCGTCGCGCCGCACACGAACGGCACGTCGAAGTCCCACTTGTTGATGTGGTTGACGTAGTCGGCCGGGCTGAGCACCTCGGACTCGTCGATGAAATCTACGCCCAGCTCGCCGAGAATCTGCGCCTCCACGAAGTGGCCGATGCGGGCCTTCGCCATCACCGGAATGTCCACAGCGTTGACGATGCCCTCGATGAGGTCCGGGTCAGACATGCGGGCCACGCCGCCCTGAGCGCGAATATCGGCCGGCACGCGCTCCAGCGCCATGACGGCGGACGCACCTGCGTCCTCAGCAATTCGGGCCTGCTCCGGCGTCACGACATCCATGATGACGCCGCCCTTGAGCATGTCAGCCAGTCCACGTTTGACGCGCGTGGTGGCGCGTCCCTGTTCAATCTTCTGTTCAGTCATGGCTCACATAGTGGCCCAGAAAATTGGTCCAAGACAAGAGCCATTTTCCGAGTGTCGAATTAGACCACTTATGATGGGGTCGTGTCTTTCCGCCTCGATCCATCTGATACGCGCGCGTTGCCGGTGCAGATTGCCGAAGCCCTCCGCACCCAAGTCGCGGCGGGCATTTTGCTGCCCGGCGAGCAGGTGCCGTCGACGCGTTCGCTGGCGCGCGATCTGGGCATTTCCCGAGGCAGCGTGGTCACCGCCTACGAACAGCTCACCGCCGAGGGCTACCTCACTGCGTCGGTTGGCTCGGGCACAGTCATCAACCCGCACCTGCCCCATGGGCGCACCCCACAGCCTCACCCCGCGCCGCGGCCCAGCTCTGCCCCACCGCGCGTGGAGTTGACCCCCGGCTTGCCCGATACCGAAGGAATCATCACCCCCGAATGGAGGGCGGCGTGGCGCAAGGCCGCGGTGAATCCTTCCGGCGATCTTCCCCGCGAGGTGGCCGCGCACCTGCGCCACATGCGCGGGCTCACCGTCGACCCGGCCTACGTCGTCATCACCGCCGGCGCCCGCGACGGCCTCTCGGTGCTGCTGCGCGCGCTGGGCGGCCACTTGCGCGTGGGCGTGGAGTCCCCCGGCTACCCCAGCCTGCGCCGCGTTCCCCAAGCTTTGGGCCACACGCTTGTCGACGTCCCCACCGACGCCCACGGCGTCACCGTCCCCACCGTTGATCTCGACGTTCTCATCGTCACGCCATCCCACCAGCACCCTTATGGCGGTTCCCTGCCGGCCGCCCGGCGCGCGGAGCTCGTCGAGTGGGCACGCAACAACGACGTGCTCATCATCGAGGATGACTTCGATTCCGAGCTTCGCTACGTCGGCCAGCCCTTGCCCGCGCTGACCGCGCTCGCTCCCGAGCACACCGTCTTGCTAGGAACGTTTTCCTCGGTGATTTCGCCATCGATTGCCTGCGGCTACCTGGTGTTGCCCCCGAGCTTACGCACGGCGGTGGATCGGGTGCGGGAGGTCTTCGGCCAGCCTGTCGGCGCAATCCCCCAGGCGGCGTTGGCGAACTATCTGGCCAGCGGTGCGCTGCGGCGGCATACCGGACGGATGCGCCGCGCCTACAAGCGCCGCCGCGACCTCGTCCAAGCCGCGCTGGAAGACGCCCCCGCTACCCTTCTGCCCATCCACGGCGGGCTCCACGCGGTGCTGCTGTGCGATAACGCCGTGGTCGACCGCGCCGCCTCCCTAGGGCTAACGCTCACCCCGCTCAGCGACTACTGGGGCGGCGTGGCCGCCGAGGAAGGCGTGGTCTTGGGCTTCGGGCATTTGAGCGATGTTGAGCTCGCCGCCGCGCTGGAGCTGGTCAAGCAGGCCTTAACTAGCTGACACGTAGCTGGCTGACGCATAACTTGCCTAGCACATACTGGGCTAGCTTGCGCTGGCCAAGGTCACGGTGGCGAGGGTACGGCCCGTCGGTTGCTCGCTGCCACCCGCAGGTTCCTCGGTAACCATGACCTTGACCGCTGCGCCGTCGAAGGGCATCCACACCCCATCGTGTGGGTCCTGGCCGATAACCCCCGCCGAAGCCATCTCACCATCGGCACCAACTGCCCACACTTGGGCGCCCATGCCGTCGGCGAGCTGCGGCTGACCATCGACCATCGCGCCGGATTTCGCCATCGAGGCGGAGGAAACGATATCCAGTTGCGCGCCCGAGGCATCGGCATTGCCCTGCATAAGGTCCTCTGCGCCCATGATGTCGTGCATGGATTTTTCGCCCGGCGATTCAGCCTCTACTTGCGCGCTATCCGGTGCATCTTGCTGACCCAACTGCAAGAGCTGCGGCGCGGCTACCACGCCTGCGACGAGCACTGCGGCGGCAGCCGGCACCGCTACGAAGGCCCGCCAGCGGCGGCGTGGAAGCTCGATGACCTCAGCAGCTTCGCCACCGTCAATTTCCGCAAAGACAGCATCTTTCATTCGCGCTGGCGGTTCGACCTCGGGGAGGGAATCGAGGAAGTCGTCGAAAGTCTCATCAGAAAACTCATGCGTATTGCTCATCTTCCCTCCCTTCCGAGAATCGCTTTTAGCTTCTTAACGCCCTCGCGCACACGCGTCTTCGCCGTACCCAGCGGTACTCCCGTTGATTCTGCCAGTTCAGCATGCGTCAAGCCATTGAAAAATGCGAGGGCTACCGCGGTGGAATGCGGCTCCCCAATCTCGTCGATAGCCCGGCGCAGGCGCTGCGCTTCGACATGTCCCAGGGCCTCATCTTCGAGGGGCTCGGTGTAGGTAGCCTGGGTCAGCAGCGCGTCGCGGTTATCGCGTTGCACTGCAGCAACGTGGCTACGCAGCTTATCGACGGCCCTCCCATGCGCCAACCTGCCCACCCACGACCGCGCGTTTCCCCGCTGCGGGTCAAATTTCGCAGCGGAAGTCCACACCTCAACGAAGACATCTTGGGCAACCTCTTCGGCTAAGGCGGGATTGCGCAGAACGCTCAGGCACACGCTGTACACGGTGGGCGCGAGGGCGTCGTATAGCGCACTGAAGGCATGCTTGTCTGCCGCAGCGGTCTGAACGAGCAGGTCGTTCAGCCGCGCATGTTCATCAGGTGACATCGCAGACACGGGTGTAGAGCTTACCTCCAGCAGCGGGGCGGACATGGCACTTTTACTTAGTCATTTCTTCACTCGGCGCCATCATCTCATCGCTCTTCATTTCCTCAGTCATCATGGAATCCGACTCCATCGCATCAGAACTCGGGGCCATCATCTCAGAGCTGGGCTTCATGTCCACTTCTTCCTTCTTGTCGTTGCAGGCAACCAGCCCACTGGCGGCTACGGCAAGTGCAGCGGCGGCGGTAACAAGCTTCTTCATTTCGGTACTCCTTCTTCAGGTCTTCGGGTCCGGCCTTTCCGGACCCTGTATCTGACCATTCGGAGCCACCCTGCGATGCGGATTGGACGGATTTAAAAGCAATCCGCTTTTCACTCGTGTTCCGAACTAGTTGCATACGCACACCGCATCACAAGCGAAGGAGCACAGGATGTTATCTACGCTATTCATCGGGTTTACCGGTGGCCTTATCACCGGCATCTCGCCCTGCATCTTGCCGGTCTTGCCGCTGGTCCTCGCAGTCAGCGGCGGCTCACGGTGGCGGCCATGGCAGGTCGTCGGCGGACTCGTCACAAGTTTCAGCCTCGTCACGCTGTTTGCCACAACGCTGCTCAATGCCTTGGGCCTCCCGGCCGACGTCCTGTGGAAAGTGGGAATCGCGCTGCTCGTTCTCGTGGGCCTGGGAATGGTGTTCCCTCGCGTTCAGGAAGCCCTCGAGTGGCCTTTCCAGAAGCTCCCGAAAGCTGGCGGCTTGCAAGCCACAGCCCGCGACAAGGGCGGCTTCGTCGTTGGCCTAGCCATGGGGGCTGTCTTCGTTCCCTGCGCGGGCCCAGCACTGGCCGCAATCTCCGTGGCGGGCGCCACCGGGACTGTCGACGCCCACATCCTCCTCCTCTGTCTCTCCTTCGCCCTCGGCGTGGCGATCCCGCTGCTGGCTTTCGCCTTAGGCGGCAACGAGGTGGGCAAACGCGTCGATGCTTTCCGCTCCCACCAACGCGAGGTACGCGTCACCGCGGGAATTGTGGTGATCGCCATGGCCGGCGCCATCTCACTCGGCGCGCCCGCGTGGCTGCAGCAGAAGCTCCCCAGTATCAACACCGACGCCACGCCCGTTGAACAGGCCACCCTCACAGCCGAAGGAACCCCCGTGCCCGCGTTCGCGGGGCTGACCGGCTGGTTCAACACGGATGCGCCCGTCGATCCGCGGACCTCCGGCAAGGTCACGCTCATCGATTTTTGGGCCTATGCCTGCATCAACTGCCAGCGCAACAACACGCACCTGACCAAGCTCTATGCGCATTACAAGGACTACGGCTTCGACATCATCGGAATCCACGCGCCGGAATACGCTTTCGAGCACGAGGCCGACAACGTGCGCCGTGCGGCCCGCGAGCAGGGAATCGAGTATCCAGTGGCACAGGATAATGACTTCGCCACGTGGAAGAACTTTGGGAATCGGTACTGGCCGGCGCACTATCTCGTCGACAAGCACGGCATGTTGCGCCAATCCCACCACGGCGAGGGCGACTACGCCGAGACCGAGCGCCTCATTCGTGAGCTTCTCCTCGAGCGCGACCCCAGCATAGAACTGCCTGAGCCCATTGAAGCCGCCGATGCGCACAGCGCTCCGCGCTCGCCGGAGACCTACCTCGGCACCGCACGCGCACAGTATTTCACCAACCCCGATTACCACGACGGCACGCACCAGTTCACCACGAGCGAGCCGCCGTTAGGTCAGTATTCGCTGGGCGGGACGTGGACTTTGGCCGACCAGCCCATCACCGCCGGACCTAACGCGCGGCTGCGACTGAATTATCGCGCCGCCTGGGTACAGCTCGTGGCATCAGGGCAAGGAACGGTTCGCGTGCACCGCGCGAATGGTTCGGTCCGCACCTTCGACATCACCGAGGACGGCACGGTGGATCTCGTCAGGGAACCGGACAATCACACCGAAACAATCGAGCTGGAAGTAAGCGAAGGCCTCTCGCTGTATTCCTTTACTTTTGGCTAGCGTGGGGATCATGAAGGTTTCTCTGCATGGGCAATCCGCCGTGGCTGTCGAGGCTCCCCAGGGGCGCATCGTCATCGACCCCGGCCCCCTTTCAGACCTCAGCTGCCTGGAAGGCGCTGAGGCGGTGCTGCTCACGCACGCGCACGGCGATCACCTCGACGTCGATGCCGTGCGTGCAAGCGGCCTGCCAGTGTGGGGAACGCAGGAAGCCATCGACGCCCTCGGCTCCGGCACCATCGTGCATGCTGGAGAGACGTTCACGGTTCTGGGCCTTGAGATTCACGCGGTGGGCGGGCTTCACGAGGAAATCCACCCCAGCATTCCGCGCCCGGAAAACCTGGGTTATTTCTTTAATGGCGTGCTGCACCCCGGGGACCAATGGTGCGTCCCGAAGGGACGCACGGTAGACGTGCTCCTGCTCCCCATCGCCGGCCCGTGGGTGCGCGGGGCGGAGGCCGCGGATTATGCCATGCGCATCGGCGCGCGGCTGACGGTGCCCATCCATGACGCCGTGCTTTCCGACGCCGGCAAGCAAAACACCGACGGCATGCTCCAACGCGCCGGCGTGAGCGGCTATCGGCGCCTGCGGGTTGGTGAAAGCATCGACGTTTAAGCCGAACCAACTGCTCGGTCTATTTTTATTCTCGGGCTTGCCTGCGGTTTCCACAAAGCCACTAACGGCACTGAACCGCTTGGTCTAGCCTTTGTGGCATGAGCACCAAATACGATAATTCCGAAGTCAACGAGTGGTCGTTCGCGACCCGCGCCCTCCACGCCGGACAGAACCTGGACGGCTCCACCAACGCACGCAACGTTCCGATTTACCAAACCACCTCGTATGTCTTCAACGACGCCGAGCACGCCGCCAACCGCTTCAACCTCTCGGATGCCGGCCCGATTTATACCCGCCTGACCAACCCCACCCAGGACGCACTCGAGGAGCGCCTCGCTTCCCTCGAGGGCGGCGTCGCCGCCGTAGCTTTCGCCTCCGGCCAGGCCGCCGAAACCGCGGCCATCCTGAACCTGGCCTCCGCCGGCGACCATATCGTGACCTCCCCGCGCCTCTACGGCGGCACCTCCACGCTCTTTACCGTGACCTTGAAGCGCCTCGGCATTGACGTCACCCTCGTCGAGAACCCGGATGACCCGGCCTCCTGGCAGGACGCCGTCCAGCCAAACACGAAGGCTTTTTACGGCGAGACCTTCGGCAACCCAGTCGCCGATGTTCTCGACATCCCTGCCATCGCCGAGGTAGCCCACAAGAACCAGGTCCCGCTCATCGTGGATAACACCATCGCCACCGGCGCGCTCGCCCGCCCGCTGGAGCTGGGCGCGGACATCGTCGTGGTTTCCACCACCAAGTTCTATACCGGCAATGGCTCCGCCATCGGTGGTGCCATCATCGACGGCGGCTCCTTCGACTGGACCATCGAGCGTGACGGCGAGCCCGTCTTCCCCTACTTCGTCACCCCGGACGAGGCTTACCATGGCCTCAAGTACGCCGACCTGGGCGCACCGGCCTTCGCCATCAAGGCGCGTGCGGGCCTGCTGCGCGATACCGGTGCCGCCATCTCCCCCTTCAACGCCTGGCTGACGCTGAATGGCATTGAGACGTTGCAGTTGCGCGTCGAGAAGCACAATGCCAACGCCCAGGCCGTGGCAGAGTACCTGGAGTCCCACGCCAAGGTCACCACCGTCAATTACGCCGGCTTGGACTCCTCGCCGTACAAGGCCACCAAGGAGAAGCTCGGTTACGCCTACACCGGCTCCGTGCTCTCCTTCGACATCGACGGCGGCCGCGAGGAGGCGTGGGCGTTTATCGATGCGCTGAAGCTGCACTCGAACCTGGCCAACATCGGCGATACCCGCTCCCTGGTGGTGCACCCGGCGACCACGACACACTCGCAGTCCGATGAGGCCGCGCTTAAGGCCGCGGGCATTACGCAGGCCACGGTGCGCCTGTCGGTGGGCATCGAGGATGTCAACGACATCATCGCCGACCTCGAGCGTGGGTTCGCGGCCATTGGTTAGCGCCATCCCGGAACTCGCGCCCGAAGGCGAGCTCGCCGTCGTCCCCATCGGTGATTTCACCACGGAAGCAGGCGCCGTGCTTGCCGACGCCCACGTGGCCTACCAACGCTGGGGCGCTTTTGCCGGCGACCCAGACGGCGTCAACAACGTCCTCGTGGTTGAGCATGCGCTGACCGGTGATTCCAATGTGGCGGACTGGTGGTCCGACCTGGTGGGGCCTGGCAAGGCTCTGGACACCACGCGCTGGTGCGTTATCGCGACTAATGCGCTGGGCGGCTGCAATGGCTCGACGGGGCCGAAGTCGCTGCACCCGGATGGAAAGCCGTGGGGCGGGCGCTTCCCGGCGCTGTCGATTCGGGACTTGGTGGAGGCCGAGCACGACTGCTTGAAGGAACTGGGCATTTCGCGTGTGCACGCGGTGCTCGGCGGTTCGATGGGCGGCGCGCGAACTTTGGAGTGGAGCTTGCTGCACCCGGAAAGCGTGTCCGCGGTGTGTGTGATTGCGGTGTCTGCCCGGGCTTCGGGCTGGCAGATTGGCATCCAATCCGCGCAGATTTCTGCCATCGAGCGCGACCCGTTTTGGCATGGCGGAAATTACTACCTCACGGACAAGACTCCGCGGGATGGTCTGGCAGCGGCGCGCCGCATCGCGCATTTGACGTATCGCGGCGAGCAGGAGATCGACGAGCGCTTCGGCGCTACCGCACAGCAAGGCGAGAATCCCTTGGGTCCGCACCGCCAGCTGAACCAGCGTTTCGCGGTGAACTCCTACCTGGATTACCAGGGGGCGAAACTCACCGAGCGCTTCGATGCGGGTTCCTATGTGGTGCTCACGGAGGCGTTGAACCGGCATGACGTCGGCCGCGGGCGCGGCGGGCTCATCAAAGCGTTGGCGGCATCCCAGGTGCCGACGATGGTCGTGGGCGTGGACACGGATATCCTCTACCCCTATCACCAGCAGGAGCACATCTCCCGCAACGTCAACCACCTGCTGGCGATGGCCAAGATTGTCTCCCCCGTGGGCCACGACGCCTTCCTGACGGAGACCCGGCAGATGAACCGCATCCTGCGCAACTTCCTGCTGCTCTCCGCGCCGAATGGCCTCGATGTGGGCCCTGCGTACGTGGGCGATGAATATTACATCTAAGAGCCCAGCGCGTCGATGGAGAAGGCCATGAACACCATCGCCGCGCCCAAGATGCCTGTAAAGCAGGCATCGAAGCGCCGGGAGCGCACCGCGAGCACGCCGACCCGCGAGGAGTCGCAGGTCAAGCGGACCACCGTGAGCCACACCAGCGCCCCGCCCAGCAGCAGCGTGGCGCGGCGCCAGTGCTCGAACACGGCATAGAAACCCGACACCACAACCGCCACGACGAACAGGCCGATGGCCAGCCACTGGAGAGCCGGCGGCAGCGCCGAGGGCTTCAGGTGCGCATCGTGCGGGTTCGACAGGGACACCGGTGGCGTGGTTTTCCCGCGGGCTTGGCTTTCAGTCTGGCTTCCATTCTGGCTTCGAGGCTGGCCTTGAACAGGGCCCTGAGCTGGGCGCCGGGGTGTTCGTCGCTCTCTGCGTTGCGGGTTTTCGTCTGATTGTGGGGACATGCTCATTACTTGGGCGTTCGTGTTGCGCCGTTAGTGAGCGGCAAGCTTTTCGGCGCGCTCGACAATGTTGCTCACCAGGAACGCGCGCGTCAGCGGGCCCACGCCGCCCGGGTTCGGGGAGACGTAGCCGGCCTTCTCCCAGACGTCCTCGGCCACGTCGCCGGCGAGTTTGCCGTCAACGCGGGACACGCCGACGTCGAGAACCGCAGCACCTTCCTTGACCATATCGGCGGTGAGCATGTGTGCCTTGCCGGCTGCCGCGATAATGACATCGGCCTCACGGGTCTCCGCAGCGAGGTCCTTGGTGCCAGTGTGGCACAGCGTCACCGTGGAGTTTTCGCTGCGGCGGGTGAGCATCAGACCAATCGGGCGGCCCACGGTCACGCCGCGGCCAATAACCACGACCTTGGCGCCATCGAGCTCTACCCCAAAGCGGCGCAGCAGGTGGATGCAGCCATTCGGAGTGCAGGGCAGCGGGGCTTCCTCGTTGAGCACCAGCTTGCCCAGGTTGATCGGGTGCAGGCCATCAGCGTCCTTGGCCGGATCGATGAGCTCGAGCACGCGGTTTTCATCCAGGTGCTTCGGCAGCGGCAGCTGCACGATGTAGCCAGTGCAGGCGTCATCATTGTTGAGTTCCTCGATGACGCGCTCCAGCTCCTCCTGGGAGATATCTCCCGGCAGGTCCTTGCGAATCGAGTTGATACCGAGCTTCTCGCAATCACGGTGCTTCATCTTCACGTAGGAATGCGAACCCGGATCATCGCCCACCAAGACCGTAGCCAGGCCCGGGGTAATCCCCTTCTCCTTGAGGGCGGCCACGCGCTGGGCCAGGTCCTCAAAAATCTCGTCGCGGTACAAGTTGCCATCTAGTTTGGTAGCGCTCATGCACACCATCCTAGACTGATGCCTATGAGCAGCTTGCACATCGTCTTCGACAACCCCGTGATCCCTACCAACACCGGCAACGCCATCCGCCCCGCCGCCGTCACGGGCGCGAGCCTGCACCTCATCGAGCCGCTCGGCTTCAACTTCGAGGACAAACACCTCAAGCGCGCAGGCTTGGACTACCACGACTTAGCGGACCTCACGATCCACAAGGATTTCGACGCCTGCATGGACAGCTTGCCCGGCGCGCGCGTTTTCGCTTTCACCACCCACACGGACAAGTGGTTCACCGACGTGGAATACCAGGAGGGCGATGTCCTGCTTTTCGGCACCGAACCCACGGGCCTGCCGGAGGAACACGCCTTTCACCCGCGGGTAACGGAGCGCGTACGCATCCCCATGATGCCGGCGCGACGCTCGATGAATTTATCTAACGCGGCGTCGACAGCCGTGTATGAGGCCTGGCGGCAGCTCGGCTTCCGTGGCGCGGTCTAACAAGTCGCGGCACAATATGGGTGAACTTTCACACCGAAGGAGACACCTTGCCTAGCCTGCGCCCACTGCTTGATTCCCTCATCACCCGCGTCGAAGCTTCGTCTGCCGCCCACGCCACGCAGATCGCGCGCGTGGATCCCATCCACCGCCCCGGCGCGGTCAACCTCGTGCGCTACATGGAATTGCGCTCCCAGGACGCCGTCGAACTCCAGGAAGGCCTCACTGCGTTGGGCGCCACGAGCCTCAGCCACCCGGAGCCCGCGGTGCTGGAGCGCCTCCACGCCGCGCGCAACGTGCTCGACGCCTTCGATGGCCACGCGCCAACCTACTCCGTGCAGCCCATCGCCACGGCTTATGCGGACGCGGACGATATCCTCGACGCCAACACCGAAGCCCTCCTCGGCCCTACCCAGGAGGACACGCACGCGCGCATCATGGTGACTCTTCCTGCTGAGGCTGCGGAGGATTATGAACTGGTCCTCGGTTTCGCCCGCGCGGGCATGGAGTTAGCCCGCATCAACTGTGCGCACGATGACCAGGCGGCGTGGACAAAGATGGTGGAGCACGTCCACCGCGCCGCTGAAGAGGTGGGGCGCGAGATTCTGATTTCCTGCGATATTGCTGGCCCCAAGGTCCGCACCGGCAGCATCGAGCCGGGTCCGCAGGTCATTCGCGTGCGCGGCGAGCGCACCGCTGCGGGCGAGCTGCTGAGCCCAGCAACGCTCGTGCTTCACGACGCCCCCTCCTCTACCCGCGCCCACGGGGTGGCGGGGGAGGCGTCGCCAAGCGCGGCCCGCCCGGCGGTAGCGCTGGAGGTGGATGACGAGTGGTTGGCCCGCCTGCACCCCGGCAGCGAGGTGCGCTTCACGGAAGCGCGCGGGCGCTCGCGTGTGTTCACCGTGGAGAGCGCGGAAGCAGGCGTGGCGGTGCTGCACGGTGATCGCAACTGCTACCTCGCCGAGGGAACGGTGTTGAGCCACGGCGGGGACACCACGCAGGTGCATGGGGTTCCGGCACTGGAGCAGAAGATTCGCCTGCACCGCGGCGAGGAGTTGGTGCTGAGCACTTCGCAGGAGCCGGCGCGCATCGTCGAGGGCGAGGTGACCACGATTGGGTGCACGCTGCCGGAGGTGGTTGGCGCGCTCAAAGTGGGGCACCGGGTGATTTTCGATGATGGCGCCATCGCCGGCCGCGTCCGCGAGGTGCGGGAGAATGGTGCGGCGCACGAGGCCGTCGTCACCGTGGAGCATGCGGGACCGACCGGCACCAACCTGGCCGCCTATAAGGGAATCAACCTGCCGGATACCGACGTCCCGCTGCCCAGCCTCACCGAGGAAGACATCGAAGCACTTCGTTTTGTGGCCACGCACTGCGATATCGCGGCGGTTTCTTTCATCCGCACGCCGGCTGATGTGGCCTTCCTCTATGACACGCTTGAGGCGATTGCCGCCGAGCAGGAATCGGAGGAGATGGCGCAGCGCGTGCGTGACCTAGGCATCGTGCTCAAGATTGAGACGGTTCCGGCTTATGAGCAGCTGGGAAGTGTGTTGCTGGAGGGGATGCGGCACGCCAAGTTCGGCATCATGATTGCGCGCGGTGACTTGGCCGTGGAGTTGGGATTCGAGGAGATGGTCCAGGTGCCGGGGCGCATCATGAAGGTCGCGGAGGCGGCCCACATCCCGGTCATCATGGCCACGCAGGTTCTGGAGACCCTGGCCAAGACCGGGCTTCCCTCCCGCGCGGAAATCACGGACGCTGGCTATGCGCTGCGCGCGGAGTGCGTCATGCTCAACAAGGGGCCGCACATCACGGAGGCCATCCAGATTCTGGACCGCATGTCCCGCAAGCTAGGCCAATCGCGGCTGAAGAATCGCCAGAGGCTGCGCCAGGTCAGCAGCTGGACCAATCCACTCGCTTGATACGCGGCGTACCTGCGCCGCGTGGTGAGGATCACCTAAGAGATAGCCCTCAAAACCTAGACGGACCTATGTTTACTAAGGGTAACCTATAAAGGTAATGCTTATTCGGTAGTGCTTATTTAAGGAAGAGGGCTCACCGTGAAGTTATCTGAGCGCCCACGACAAACCGCCGACGCTATCCCCACGGGGTGCACCATCACCCTGAGAGACGAGTGCATCTCCTGCACCTGCGACGCCGCACTGGCGGTGCGCCTCGGCGAGCTGGGAATCCGCCCCGGCGCCACGCTAATCATGGGCCCGCGCGTGGCCGGTGGCGCGCGTGTTGTCTCGGTGGGCAGCTGCCGCTACGCCATCGATAAGGCGACACTGCAGGCCATCGAGGTCTAAGCCATGTCCACCACGAAACCCAGCTGTCACGGCGATCCGGGCGGCGCGGTAGCCCCTGCTGGCGCGCCCATCATCGCGCTCGTTGGCTCCCCCAACTCTGGCAAGTCCACTCTCTTTAACGCCCTGACCGGCGCGAAGGCGCAGACCGGCAACTGGCCGGGAACCACGGTTGAGGTCAGCCGCGGTGCGTGGAAGATCGGTGACGCAACCGCCGATCTCATCGATTTTCCCGGCACCTACTCACTCGACCCGCTCAGCCCCGATGAGGCGCTGACCCGCGCCATGCTCATCGATTGCCCAGATGATGAGCGCCCCGACGCCGTCGTCGTGGTCGTCGATGCCAGCGCCGTCGCGCGCGGCCTCAACGTGGCCCTCCAGTTAGCGGAGCAGCCCTACCGCCTCATCATCGCGCTGACGAAGACCGACGTGGCCCTCAACCAGGGCCAAACAGTGGATCCCGTTGCGCTCGCTGAATCCACCTCCATCCCGGTGGTGGTGGTTGATGGGCGTAAGCGGGAGGGCGTCGAGAAGCTGCGAGAGGTTGTTGTTGATTCTCTGGCGGCTGAGCCCGTGCAGCTGCGCGAGGACGCAGGTTTGGAGGCCCGCTTCGCGGAGTTGGATGCGGCGGCGAAGGCCTCGGTGAGCGAGGTCGAGCACGCCACACCCCTGTCCCACCGCCTCGATGCGGTGGCCCTCCACCCGGTGGTGGGACCGCTGCTGTTTCTGGCCGTGATGTGGGTGGTCTTCCAGATCACCACCACCGTGGCCGCTCCCCTCCAGGATGGCCTGGAGGCGTTAGTCTCCGGACCCTTGAGCGATTGGGCACGGGCGGGGCTTGAGGCCATCGGCCTGGGCCACCCCCTCGTTACGGGCTTGCTTGTCGACGGCCTCATCGGCGGCGTCGGCATGGTCCTCACCTTCGCCCCGCTCATGGCGCTGATGTTTTTGTGCCTGGCGGTGTTGGAGGATTCCGGCTACATGGCGCGCGCGGCGGTGGTCACGGATCGTCTCATGCGGGCCATCGGTCTGCCGGGCAAGGCTTTCATCCCCATTGTCGTGGGCTTTGGCTGCAACGTGCCGGCGATCTCGGCCACGCGCGTGCTGGGCAGCCCGCGGCATCGCATCATGACCGCGCTGCTCATTCCGTTTACCTCGTGCTCGGCGCGCTTGGTGGTCTTCGTCATGCTTTCGGCCACGTTTTTCCCAGATCATGCCGGCAGCGTGGTGTTCATCATGTACGTCATTTCCATCGCGCTGCTCGTGCTCGTGGGTTTGGTGCTGCGCAAGACTCTGTGGCGCGCGGTTCCGGAAGAGGCACTGGTTATTGATTTGCCGACGTACCAGCTGCCCACCGTGCGCCTAGCACTGAGCGTGATGTGGACGCGCTTGAAGGGCTTCTTGCAGACGGCCGGTGGCATCATCGTGAGCACCGTGGTCGTGGTGTGGCTGCTCATGGCCATCCCGGTGGGTGCGGCGGTCCAGGACTCCTCCTGGGGAGAACCGCCGGCGCCGGAGGATTCGGCCTACGGGGCGGTCGCGCACGCCATCGCTCCAGCCTTTGCCCCGGCCGGCTTCGACTCGTGGTCCTTGGCGGGTCCGCTAGTCACTGGTTTCGTGGCCAAGGAGGCGCTGATTTCGACGTGGGCGCAGACCTACGCGGTCGAGGATGTCACCGACGCCTCCGCGGAGGAACAATCCCATAGCGCGCTCAGCGATCACGTGCGCGCGGACTTCGAGCAGGCTTCTGACGGTCATCCCCTCGCCGCGGTGTGGGCCTACATGCTCTTCCTGCTGGCCTACACGCCCTGCGTGGCCACGATTGCCGCGCAGCGGCGAGAGATTGGCTGGCGCTGGACGCTCTTCGGCTTCGGCGTCCAGCTGGCCACAGCGTGGGTGCTGGCTGTAGCGGCCTTCCAGATTCTGAAGGTGTTTATCTAATGCCCGCCTCCCCCATCCAGGCCGTGCAGGAAGCCATCGAATCCGGCGTGCGCTCGCGGGCGGCCATCGCGGCACAGACCGGGCTGGAGCCCGGCACGGTGGACCTCATCCTGGATCACCTCACCGCCAGCGGGGTACTCGATATGGAGCCACTCGGCTCCTGCCCCGCGGGCGGATGCGGGTCCTGTTCGGCGGCCTCGGCGTGTGCCGGCCCCAGCAGCACGCGTGGGCCGGTTCTGCTTAAGCTTCGTCGCTGCCCCTAACCGCGCTGTCACGGGAGTCTTCACGTGGGTTCTGCCGCGGCTCAACCTGTGAGATGTTGACGGATGAGTCCATGGGACTTAGCGCTGACTCCATGGCAGGCAGGCGGCGGGAGCGCAGGCGGGTGAGGAGCTCGGAGGCGTCGGCAGGCGTGAGGTCTTGACCAGCCATCTTCACGGGGCCAGCCACGAGGTCGAAGCGCACGGTCCGCACGCCCGCAAGGTGCCCCAACGGCCCCACTTTCAGCGTGAGCTCCTGGATGTGCGGGGTTCCAATCACCATGACGCGGCGGTTAATGCGGCCGCGGTGCACGATGGTCACGGGAAGCGGGGAATCCACGAGCGTCACCGACTGCTGCTTGCGGTCGAGGGGGCTGATCCACGTCGCCCGGCGCGGGGAGGTATAAGTGGGCTGGGTGTGCCCTTCGGGGCGCGCGAAATCCTCAATCTGCGCACGATCCAGATCGGAGATGAGCTCTAAAAGCTCCAGCGCCTGCTCGCGGGTACCCACCGGCAGGATGCGAGTGGAACCGGACTGCTTACCGCTGCCCTTCGCGCCATAACCAGCTACAGAGACGTGCACCTCGTACCAGCCGAAGCGCCGCCATAAGAAGGGCTGGCTTACCCGCACGCCGTGGATGCGGCTAATGCGGATGGTTTGGCGGCGGCGGTCGGCAAGACCGTAAGAGACGTTGAGGGCGTTGGTGGGGGCGTCGTGAAGCGCGGTGAATTTCCAGGAAGAGTCCACCAAGCCCCAGACGCTTCCAACAAAGCCCACGATGATGGGCAGCAGCGCGGTCCACATACCCGGGATGAAGAGCAAGCCCCCAATAACGAGGGCCGCGAGGAGCGTGGGCAGGCGCAGCGCCTCAGCGGCAATCGTGCGCAGTATGGGAATCTCCGGGATCAGCGCGGCGGCTTCCTCCGCTTCCGGCGCCGGCTCACTGGCAGGGTTCTTATTCGTGCGCCGCAGCAACTCCGCGCGCAGCTCTTCTGCTTTCGCTTTGGGCAGGTACTCAATCTTGATCACCGACGAGGTACCGCCGGCGGTCTCCACCCGAACCGTGGCCAAACCCAACAAGCGCGCGATGATGGATTCCACGACGTCCACCGCCTGGATGCGCTCATAGCGCGCGGAGCGGAAGGACGTGGAGATGACGCCGTGGCGCAGCGCGATTTCATCCTCGGTGAGCTTGTAGCCCAGCTTGCGCCACCAGATTCCGGAGACCAGCCAAATCACTGCGCACACCAGCACGAAGGCGCCGATACCCAGCAGGGTACCGCGGCCGACCTCGCCGAGGTTGCCGCTCTGCAGGTAAGACACCACGTCCGAAATCATGGCGGCGTTGATGTTCACCGCAAAAATGGCCACCAGCGCTAAAATCAGCGACCAAAAGCGCAGCAGCGGGGTGAGGCGGTGGACGCGAATGTAGCCGTCGGCGTCGATAAGCGCGCGGTCCTTCACAGCCCACTCATCCTCTCGCGAGCCTTGACGGCGAGGCGCTCGCGCAGGGCATCGGCGTCCGCGGCAGGCAGGCCGGGGATGGTGGCGTCGCTGCTGGGCGACGCCGTGTGCAACTTCACCTTCTTCAGCCCCATCGCGCGCTCGATGGGGCCGGCCGTAACGTCGACGAATTGGATGCGGCCATAGGGCACGACGGTGAAAGTGTGCCAGATTTTGCCGCGGGTGACGAGCAATTCGTCGGCGGTTTCCTGCCAGCCTAGGTTTTTGACCTGCGCGGGGATGAGCCAGAGCTGATAGAGCGCCCACACAACGAGCGCTCCGGCGACCCAATAGAGCCAGTCCCACCAGAAATATGCCGCCGCGGCCGCCAGGGCGGCGAGGATGACGTCCCAGCTCAAGCGCGAAATGTAGCGGGCTTTAGTGAGTGACGGGGATACGGTATTCATGCCGCCACTTTAACACGAACCCTTGACAAGTCGTTGGGTTTATACAACACTGTGGTGCATGTCCCCAAAGAAAAAGCCAACCCGCCCACTATTTAACCGGGTCCGCGTGCTCCGCGTTGAACGGGACATGACGCGCGCACAGCTTGCCGACGCCATCGGGGTCAACCCCCAAACCATCGGCGCTCTCGAGCGCGGCGACCACTCCCCCAGCTTGGACCTCGCCTTCAACATCTGCGAAGTTTTCAATCTACCCGTGGAAGCCGTGTTCTCCCGGACCGAATTCACCCCCATGTCCTCCGAAATCTACCGAAAGGACTAAACCACACATGTCCGCCTCTATTCCCGATTCCGTTAAGACCCGCAAGCGCTACATCACCCTGACCGACCTGTCCACCGCCCTCATCATTGCATCCATCCCCCTGCAGTTCTGGAGCGCCTTTACCTCACTCATGGTGGCCGCCCTTGGAACTTTGCTGTGCGCGTTGATGACCGCTCGCCTCCGCACAACGATTGGTGCCGCAGACCTGCCCAGGACAGAACTGGATGAGTATCAGATGCAGCAGCACCTTGAAGCCCGCGACGACGGCCTCAAATTCTCCCTCGCAGCACTCGTCATCCTGCTTCCGGTGACTGGCCTTATCGCCTGGGGTGCCCGAACCATGCCCATCATGGACGGCGTATTCGTCTCCCAGCTCTACCTCAAAATCATCCTGCTACTCATGGTGTGGGTGCCCTTCTCCGTGGCACGTTCCCTGGCCGGAAAGATGAACCGCGACGAGCTCATCTCTAAGGAATAAGCCGCTTAGCGGAAATCCCGCGAGCCGCGCGAGAGCGCCTCACCGAAGGCCAGCGGCTCCAGCTGGTCCGCGGCAACGGTGACCGCGCCGGAGGCGTTCTGCACGATGCCGCGCACGATGAGCGCGGGCGCTGTTCGCGCGGTGACTTTATCCCGGGCCCACAGGCCTGGCGTGACCATCACGTTCATCAACCCGGTCTCATCCTCCAAACCAAAAAAGACCACCCCGCCCGCTGTCTGCGGGCGCTGGCGGTGCGTGACCACCCCGGCGATGCGCACGCGGGTGCCATCCTCCACTGCCGGCAAATCCGCCGCGGATAGGATGCCGCGGGCCTGCAATTCCCCGCGGACCTGCTCCATCGGCTGCTGGTTGTGAGTCACGCCGGTGCTCGCCACATCCGCCGCCATGAGCTCAAAGGCGCTCATCCCCGGCAAAGACGGCGCTTCAATCGCCGAAAGCCCTGGCAACATCCCCGCCCGTTCTGTTGCGGCCACGCCCGCCTGCCACAGCGCCTGGCGGCGATCCACCCCAAAGACGTCCAAGGCCCCCGCCACGGCGAGGGCCTCCACGTGATCGACGGTGAGGTCGGCGCGGCGGGAGAGATCGGGGACGTCGCCAAACGGCGCGGCCGCTTCAATGCGATCGGCGGCCTTATCACCCAACCCCTTGATGAGGTTAAGCCCCAAGCGGATACGCGCCTGACCGTCCGAGCCCACCACCACGCGCGCCTCGCGGCCCGACTCGTTGACGCTGACCGGCAGCACCTCCACCCCGTGGCGGCGGGCATCCTGAATAAGCGACTGCGGCGAGTAGAAACCCATCGGCTGCGCGCGCAGCAGGCCCACGCAAAACTGCGCCGGGTAATAGCGCTTAAACCACGCCGAAAAGTACACCAAGGAAGCAAAAGACTGCGAGTGGGACTCCGGGAAGCCATAAGCAGCGAAGGCCACAATCTTGGCCCACAACTTATCCGCCACCTCCCCGACGATCCCGTTGGTTTCCTCCAAGCCCTCATAAAAGCGCTGCTTGAGCGCTGCCATCTTGGCCGGCGAGCGCTTCGAGCCCATCGCGCGCCGCAGGTCATCCGCCTCCGCGCCGCTGAACCCGGCGGCATCAACCGCAATCTGCATGAGCTGCTCCTGAAAGAGCGGAATCCCCAGTGTCTTGCCCAGGGACTTCTCCAGCACCGGGTGGTCATAGGTCACCGGCTCCTTGCCATCGCGGCGGCGCAGGTAAGGATGCACCGACCCGCCCTGAATGGGGCCTGGACGGATGAGCGCGACCTCCACCACGAGGTCGAAGAAGACCCGCGGTTTGAGCCTCGGCAGCGTGCTCAGCTGCGCGCGCGATTCCACCTGGAACACGCCCACCGCGTCCGCGCGGCAGAGCATGTCATAGACTTCCGGGTCAGCCAGGTCCAGCTCCCACAGGTTGACCACCCGGCCGGTGCTCTCCTCCACCAAGTCCATCATGTGGTGCAGGGCTTCGAGCATGCCCAGGCCCAGCAGGTCGAACTTCACCAGCCCGGCGGCCGCACAATCATCCTTATCCCATTGCAGCACCGAACGATTCTCCATGCGCGCCCACTCCACGGGCACGACATCCGCAATTGGCCGGTCACACAGCACCATGCCGCCGGAGTGAATGCCCAGGTGGCGCGGCTGACCCAGAAACTGCTCGGCCAAGCATTCAACGTCCGAAGGCGCGAGCGCAATGCCCTTCGACCAGGCATCGGCCGAACCCTGCGGATAGCCCAACGCACGGGCCGCATCCCGCAGCGCACCTTTGCGCCGATACGTAATCACGTTCGCCACCTGCGCGGCGCGCTCGCGGCCGTGCTTGGCATAGACGTACTGAATAACTTCCTCGCGCCGCCCCGATTCAATATCGATGTCAATATCCGGCGGGCCATCACGGTCCGGGGATAGGAAGCGCTCAAAGAGCAGGCCCGCGGAAATCGGCTCCGCATTCGTAATCCCCAGCGCGAAGCACACCGCCGAATTCGCCGCCGATCCGCGCCCCTGGCACAGGATGTTCTCCCGTTTACAAAAGTCCACGAGGTCACACACGATGAGGAAGTAGCCGGGAAAGCCCAGCTGCTTGACGACACCCAGCTCATACCGCATCTGCTCCCACGCCCGCTCCCGAATCTCCTCTGGGCGCGTGGCATAACGTTCGGCAGCGCGCTCAAAGGTAAGGTGCTCCAGCCAGGACATCTCGGTATAGCCTTCCGGCACGTCGAAATCAGGCAGGTTCGGGGCCAGCGCCTCCCACGTGAAGCTGCAGTCCTCGAGGACGCGGACGGTTTCGGCAATGAGCTCGGGGCGCTCAGGCAGCAGGCGCGCCATTTGTTCCCCGGAGCGCAGCCAGGACGAGCCCATGGGGTGGGAGCTGGGGGAGGCGTCGGCAAGCGCGAGGCGTCTGGACAGGGCTTGTTTGGCTCCAGCCAACCGCGCGTGTTCACGCGTGGCGGCAGCCGGGCGCGCAGTGGCAATGGCGCGCGAAACCGGCAAGGAATCCAACAGTAGGTGGTGGTCCGCGTCCTCCGGGAGCTGGGTACATGCATACTCCAGAACCATGCTGTCTATTTTTATTCCCTCGACCAAAAGATCGAAATGCTCTACCCATTCCCAGCCCACCAGGAAGAGGCACTCGTCCTGCAGCTGCGCACCAATCTCCGCCAAAGAAGGATAGGATACAGCCCCCTTCTCCCCCGCCTCCATGTGAGCGCGGGAGATAAGCCGAGATAGACGCCTATAGCCCTCCGGGGTGCGCGCCAGGACGGTCAGCGGGGCTGGGTCGAGACTGAGCTCCGCCCCGAAGACCGCAGGCAGGCCAACTTTGGCGGCGGCCTCCGCAAACTTCATAAGACCATAGAATCCATCCCGATCTACCAGCGCAATCCCCCGCAGGCCCAGTTCGACGGCGCGCGCCACGAGCCCCTCCGGCTCGGAAGCGCCACACAGAAAGCTATAGGAGCTCACCGCATGCAGCTCGGCGAAAGGCACGGCGGAATGCCCCACCTTCGGCGCGTCCGTGGCCTGCGGTAGGTGGTCCACCGAGACCGGGACGGGCCCCGGGCGACCAGAGAGAATCCTCTCCACCCGGGACCACGGCAGCGCCTCACCCCCATTGAATCTCATAGCCCCACACACTATATTCGAACACAGGTTCCAGTCAAGGTTTTCGTTGAACAATTCTCCGAATAGACAAAGCGGTTCAATCGTTGCTAGTTTTTCGTGCAGCGCACAAATCCTGCGGTGACACGACTTGCCGCACAACCAAGAAGGGACACTAGGAACCCACCATGAGCATCCGTCGCGTACTTGCTGCCACCTCGGCAGCCGTCATCGCCGCAACCGGCCTGGTTGCTTGCTCCTCGGACTCCGCTGAGTCCAAGGATTCCGGCGAGGCCATCACCAAGGACTCCACCATCACCATCGGCACCACTGACGCCAACATGGAAGAGTGGGCCGTCTTCCAGGACCTGGCCAAGGAAGCCGGCTACGACGTCAAGCTGGAGAACTTCGCCGACTACAACACTCCGAACCAGGCTCTGGACCAGGGCCAGCTGAGCACCAACAAGTTCCAGCACCTGAAGTTCCTGGCTGAGTACAACAAGGGCAACGGCACCGATCTGGTCCCGCTGGCCTCCACCGAGATCTACCCGCTGGCCATCTACTGGAAGGACCACAAGGATCTCGCTGGCATCGAGGGCCAGGAAGTCGCCATCCCGAACGACTCCACTAACCAGGGCCGCGCCATCGGCCTGCTGGTTCAGGAAGGCCTGGTCACTCTCAAGGAGAACAGCCCGCTGACCCCCACCCCGCTAGACATCGATGAGGACAAGTCCAAGGTTAAGGTCACCCCGGTAGATGCTGCCCAGACCCCGGCCGCCTACGGCGAGGGCAAGCCGGCTGTCATCAACAACTCCTTCCTCGAGCGCGCCGGCATTGACCCGGAGTCCGCCGTCGCTCAGGACGACCCAGACTCCGCCGAGGCTGAGCCCTACATCAACGTCTGGGCCGTGCGCGCCGACGACGCCGACAACGAGGCCCTTCACGAGCTGGCCAAGCTGTGGAAGGACCCGAAGGTCACCGAGGCCGTCCTGAAGTCCTCCGGCGACACCGCCGTGGCCGTCGACCGCTCCCAGGAAGAGCTCCAGGAAATCCTGGACCGCCTCGAAGAGCAGGTCTAAGCCCCGCGTAATCCACATGTCCCCCGCGCTCACGCTTGATTGCGTGACCCGGGGGATTTTGCCCGTTACTCCCTCCTCACTCACTACACGGACACGTACAAAGGAAACCCACGTGACTGAACAACAAGGCGCCCACCGGGGCACCCGGATTGAATTCCGCAACATCACCAAAGTCTTTAAAAACAAGAAAACCACCACGAAAGCGCTTGATGATGTCTCCCTGACCGTCGAGCCCGGCGAAATCATCGGCATCATCGGTTTCTCCGGCGCGGGTAAGTCCACGCTGGTGCGCATGATCAACGGTCTGGATAAGCCGACCTCGGGGCAGCTGCTTCTCGACGGCACCGATGTCGTCCCCCTCCCCGAATCCAAGCTGCGCGGCATCCGCCGCAACATCGGCATGATCTTCCAGCAGTTCAACCTCATGTCCTCGCGCACCGCGGCGGGCAATATTGAGTACCCGCTGAAGCTGCAGGGCGTCGACAAGCAGGAGCGTAAAAAGCGCGTCCAGGAACTGCTGGAATTCGTCGGCTTGGCGGACAAGGGCGATAACTACCCGGAGCAGCTCTCCGGCGGCCAGAAGCAGCGCGTCGGCATCGCCCGCGCCCTGGCCAACAACCCTTCCCTGCTGCTGGCGGATGAGGCCACCTCGGCGCTGGACCCCACCACTACCCACGAGGTGCTCGACCTGCTGCGCAAGGTCAACCGCGACCTCGGCATCACCATCGTGGTCATTACCCACGAGATGGACGTCGTGCGCTCCATCGCCGACAAGGTGGCCGTCATGGAAAACGGCCGCGTCATTGAGGCCGGCAGCGTCTATGAGGTCTTTTCCAATCCGCAGACCAAGGTGGCGGAGAAGTTCGTGGCCACCTCGCTGCGCAACACCCCGGACGTCGTTGAGGCCGATGACCTGCTGGCCCACGAGGGCCGCCTGTTCACCATCAACTTGACGGAAAAGTCGGGCTTCTTCGACGCCGCCGGCAAGCTCGCGGACCAAGGCGTGTCCATCGCCGTGGTCCACGGCGGCATCACCACCTTGCAGAAGCATTCCTTCGGCAAGATCACCGTGCGCCTCAACGGCCCGGATGCGGCCATCGAAGATTTCTACGCACACATGCAACGCACCACCGATATTGAGGAGATCCAACGATGAACGTCACCTACCTCGCGCAGGCCAATTGGGACCGACTGGGCAGCACGCTTGTCGACGCCATCAAGGACACCCTCATCATGGTCGCCACCACCCTGGTGGTCGCCGGCATCATCGGCTTGGTTCTCGGCATCCTGCTCTACACCACCCGCCCGGGCGGCATCCTGCAGAACAAGCCCATCTACTTCATCATCAACATCCTGGTGAACTTTGTTCGCCCGATTCCGTTCATTATCTTGCTGGCCTTTGTCCAACCGCTGACGGTGGCGGTGCTAGGCAGCTCTATCGGCCGTGAACCGGCCACGTTCGTCATGGTTATTGCGGCCACGTTCGCGGTGGCGCGCATCGTGGAGCAGAATCTCGTGGCGCTGGACCCGGGCGTGATTGAAGCAGCCCGCGCGATGGGCGCTTCGCCGTGGAAGATCATCACCACGGTCATCATTCCGGAGGCGCTGGGCCCGCTGGTGCTGGGCTACACCTTCCTGTTCATCGGCATCGTCGACATGTCCGCGATGGCCGGCTACGTCGGCGGCGGTGGCTTGGGTGACTTCGCCATCGTCTACGGCTACCGCGCCTTCGAGTGGGAGGTCACCGTGGTGGCTACGCTTATCATCATCGTGCTGGTGCAGGCAGCGCAGTTCTTTGGCAACTGGCTCTCGGCCAAGATTATGCGCCGCTAACCGCGCCGACCCCGTGCTCTATACGCTGCGCTTTTCGACGCGGCGCGCGGCATAGAAACGAGAGGTCTTCGGCTCGTCTCCACAAGAAGAGACGACGCCGGAGGCCTCTTTTTCTTCGAGTTCTACGTCCCATGCGCGGCCATCGCGGTGGCGCACAGCGGCAGTACCTGCCGCTGTGGTATCTGTCGCGTCGACGGTGAGGTCGCCGTAGTGGAGGGTCTCGGAGGCGTCGAGAAGCTGGCGCGCCACCGCAAGCTCCGCCACCTGCCCTTGGGGCGTGGTGAGGCCGGAACCGCGGTTAGCGGGATAGAAATACTCGCCGTGCAGCGCCTTGCCCACGAGTTCGCGGCCAGCTTCCACGTTGAGGCGACCGAAGGAATATCCCCAGGGCATCAGCAGCACCGACGGTGCGAAACGATGGCCTTTGGTGTGGGAGGTTTCCCACACGGTCTCCTCAAATTCGCATGCCAGGGAGGCAGCAAGCGGGCGGCCCTTGATTGCGCAGCAGGCATCGCGCTTGGCGTGGGTGCACACGAGCACCAGCGGCAGGCACGTGCCGGTGGGGTGCTCCAGATCCAGATCGAGGATGTCCTCCGGGCCGTTCAGGACGTAATCCTGCACTAACCCCTCGCGTGCCCACACGACGAAACAGCGAAAGTGCCCCGTCCCCCGCTCGTGCCCGGCGCGCCCGGGGCGGCGAATGAGCTGCAGGCCCGCCACGCCTTTGAGCTTGGCCTTGAGCTTCTCGGTGAGGCCTGGGCCAAAAGTACGACTATCCAGCACGTCGCGAGACCAGGCCGTAGGCCACTCAAAAAGGACATAAACAGATTCTTGTTTAGCGGTACCAGCCAGGGGCTCGACCTGGACATCGGAGCAGAAGGTCATGGCGCCATCTTAACTGGCATCACTCCTTTCACAACAATGTGGTTACGATGTTTACTTCAATGCATAGAATGTCTCGCGGTACCGCTACCCTCGGAGTTATGCCGAAACACAATCTCTTGCGCACAGCCGCCCCCGTGGCCGCACTCGTTGTCTCGGGTGCGCTCGTGCTTCAGGGATGCGCTCCGTCTTCCTCCTCGGACGGCGGTACCGACGGCCCCACGAGGACTCTCGACGCTACCTTGTCCGGCGCCTCCACCTCCACTGCCACAGTCACTCCTGCTGCCCCCTCCCCCGCCGCACCGGCTGGGCTGACCCCGCTGGGCGACGCCAACATGGAGATGAAAACCCTCCGCCCACCGGCCCCCTCGGAGCTGGTGGTGACCGATGTCCGCGTGGGCAAGCATGAAGGTTTTGACCGCGTGGTCTTCGAATTCGTCGGGAACGGTTCACCGGGCTGGTTCATTGATTACACCGATGCCCCCGCCCAGCAGGGCTCCGGCAACCCGATTCCTTTCAAGGGTTCCACCGCGCTCGACGTCAGCATCGACGGCACTGCTTATCCCTTCCAGCTCGATATGGAAGACCCGAATATCGGCACCGTAAACGGCGCCGGCGGGCTGGTAACCCAGGTGGTCAGCGGCGGTACCTTCGAGGCTCGCTCGCAGTTCGTTATCGGGCTTAATGAACGCCACCCGTACTCGGTTCAGGTGCTCAAGGCACCGACGCGCCTGGTTATCGACATCCTGAACTAAACAGTTCAGGCATAGGTTGCCTCCACAGACCAGCGCCCGCCTGCCCACACGAGGAGCCAGGCGCGCTGGCCTTTCTCGTTTTCTCCGACGACTTGCAGACGCGCGCAGCGCTGCGCCGCGCCTGCTTCCCACCACCCGGTGTCTACGGGCCACGGGCCGGCCCAACCGGTCACCCGGTAGCGGTGGCACCCCCATCCCAGACCCGCCGGCTCCCCGGAAAGGAGGGCCTCGGCGGTGACGATGACGTCCTTCGAGGAGACGTCGATAAGCCGAATCCGCGCGGCCGGGTGCGCCAGGCTCGCCGGGAGCGGCGCCGGGATGCGCCCCGGCCAGGTGCCCTCCGGCTGCGGATCGCGCTGCTCGCCATAGGGGACGTACTCGATGCGCTCGGCCACCCCACGCCCGCCCGCTGGGCGGGGCTGCAGCACGCGGTCCACCCCCAGCTGGGATTGCACCCGCGCGATAACGCGCTTGGCCTGCTCCGCGGATTCGCCTGCGCCCCACAGGAGCCCATCCCCCGGCGGGGCGACCTCCACCGGCTCCAACGCCAGCTTGACGACGCCCCCTCCCTCACCCGGCGCACTTCCCGCCCGCGCAGCACTCAGCCAGCCATCGAGCTGCCAGCGCACGCGGTCTGCTGTAGCGGCCTCGCTGAGCGCTTCCTGGGTACGCCAGATCCGCTCCAAACGCTCGCCGCCCTCGAACTCCGCAGCAACGCGCAGCCGCAGACACACCACGCCGGCCTCATCGAGCACCACATGCAGGCGCGCCGCGAGCTGGCGCGCAGCAAAGGCCGCGGCGTCTACGCGCTCTAAGGGTTCTTCGAAGCCCTGCTCCACGCCCAGGTCCGGGCGTGCAAGCTCCGGCGCCACGCGCCGATCCGGTGCGGCCGCGGCCACCGCGTGGCACCGCCGTCCAGCCTCGCCGAAACGGGTGGTGACTTGGCGCAGCGGCAAACTCGCCAGCTCCCCTAACGTGCGCACGCCCAGCTGCTCCAAGGCATGCACCACGTCCGCCGCACACCCCAGCGCCACTTCCGCGGCCAATACTCCCACCGGCTGCTGAGCCAGAAAGTCGCGCGAGCCGCCTGCCGGGACTACCGCGCCCAGGTTGTGGTGGCGCGCGGCAATCAGCGCGGTGGCGATCTCATCGGCGACGCCGACGGTGGCGTCGAGGCGGGATCTGGAGGTGGCGTCGACAAGCATCTCTACCGCCTTCGCCTCACTGCCGTGGAAACGCCCGGCCGCGCCCGCATCCACAATGACCAAGCCCGGACGCAGCACCTCCACCGAGGAGGCCACCGCATCCAGCCCCGCGGCGATCTCCGCGAAGACCACGCCGTCTCGGTCCGGGTTGGCCTCCTCCACGCGCAGCTCCGGTAGGAGAGCTTGGGCTTGGCGCACCCGCATCCCGCGGCGCACCCCTGCCCGGCGCGCTGCTGCGTTGCAGACCGCCACGCGGTGCTGAGCAGCAATAACGCACGCTGCCCTGTCAGCGTCCTGCAGCGCCTGGATAGGCCAATCCGGGAACCACAGCGCCGCGACCCTCACACGACCTCCAAGTGCGGGCGCGCGTCCGGCCGCTGCCCGCACGTGAGCACTCCACGGCGCGGGCGCATGCTTGCCGACGCCACCCGCACCCCTATATCAACCCCCCGAATCCGCCCGCTGCCCCGGCCCAAACCATGTACCGCAACGACCTCCGCACCTATCTCCACAGCCGTGCCCGGCAGCCGGGTCCCCACGGTAAGCAGGGCCGCCTGCCCTGCCCGCACTTTCGCCAGCACGGGGCGCGCCCGGGTGGGGCTCAGCTCGCCTGTGCCTTTGTGCACCACCAGGTCCAGTCCCTCACACAGCACGCCGGTCACCGCCCAGGGCTCCGCGCCCGGTTCGGGCACCGCGATGACCCGGGAGATATCTCCATCCTCAACCACCTGTGCGAGTGAGAGATCGGGCCAGCCCACCACCGCAACGTGTCCGCCCGCCGCGCTAACATGGGATATCAGCTCCACCACGAGAGCGGCACATTCCGCACAGACGGTTGCCCGCTTGCGGGGAAGGCCACCGCCCGGGAGCAGCTCAGATAGCCCTTCGGGGACGCCGAGAAGCTCCACCTCCGGCTGCACCTGCGCGGCAACATCCGGGGTTTCCAGGCGTTGAATCTGGGCGCGCAGGACCGCAATTTGCTCGGCCTGCGATCCGCCCACCACACGAACACCTGTTTGATTCATGGCTCCTATTATGAACCTCTCTCCGGACGCGCGCAATTGCGCTGGTAGCGTTAGGCGCCATGAATCCCCTCCGCGCGCACACCACCCCAATCCCCACCCCGCTGTGGGTGCGACTCGGCGGATCTGCCTTGGCCGGCGCCGCCGTGGCGGTGGGTACCAGCCGCATCCACTTCGGCCTCGCCATGGGGCTTAGCCTGCTCTTCCTCCTCGCCGCCTGCACGCTCGTACTCCTACACCCCTACCGCGCGGACCTGCGTGATTATGCCCAGCGCCACAACGTCACCATGCTGCCCAACGCGGCACAGCTCATCCCGCTTATGGCGCTGTGGTTGATGGTCATGTTCTCCCCACTCCTCGCGCTGCCTGCCTGGGGCAGCGCACTGGTGTGGGTACTCGTTTCAGGCGCGGCCTTCCTCCTCTTCCCCCACGTCGACGGCTCCCGCAAGCTCGCCTACGCACCCCCTGCCTAAACCCAACCCGCCTAGGCCAGGCTGTTTAAGCCAGGTCGCGCGAGGTGGCCCAGCGCGTGAGCTGATGGCGGTTGGACTGCTGGGTCTTGCGCAAAATATTGGAGGCGTGTGTTTCCACCGTCTTCACCGAAATAAACAGCTGCTTGCCAATCTCGCGGTACGTATAGCCGCGCGCAAGCAACCGCAAGACCTCCAGCTCGCGGCGCGTGAGCGCATCCACCGCCGGGTCTTGTCCCTCCTCCGGCTCCGGCGCGGGCGAACCGGAAGCAAAAGCGTCGAGGACAAAACCCGCCAGGCGCGGCGAGAAATACGCATCCCCGCTGTGCACCTGCACCACCGCCTCGGCCAGATCCGGGCCGGAAATATTCTTCGTCACGTAGCCGCGCGCCCCTGCCCGAATCAGCGCAATCACGTCCTCCGCCGCATCCGACACGCTCAGCGCCAAAAACACCGGCTGCGCCGGCTGATTAGCCGTCGCGTTAATAACGGCGAGGCCACCGCCGTCGGGCATGTGGACGTCGAGAAGCACCACGTCCGGGGAGGTACGCGCAATGCCCTCCAGCGCCTCGGAGACGGTCCCAGCATCGCCCACGATCTCAATCTCCGAGGACGCCGCCAGCTCCGCGCGAACGCCCGCGCGAAAGACGGAGTGATCATCAACCAAAAAGACCTTCACCATGCTCATAACGCTACCGCGAGCTCCACCTCGGTGCCCTCCCCCGGGGTCGAGGAAATCCGCACGCGCCCACCAGATCCTTCTACGCGCGCGCGAATACTGTCACGAATCCCGTGCCTATCAGCGGGAATATCCTCCACGTCGAAACCCACCCCGCGGTCGCGCACAAAGATACTCAGCTCGCCCGCCAACAACTCCGCATAAACATCCACCACGTCCACACCCGCATGCTTGCCGGCATTCACCATGGCCTCACGCGCGGCCTGGATAAGCAGCTTCGCGGACTCCGTCAGCTCCGTGTCCTCACCCACCGTCACAGCAGATACCCGCATGTCGAAGAGATCTTCCACCTCCCCGCACGCCGATTCGAGGGCACCGAAACAGGTGGTGGGGGCGGCGGAGGGGGCATCGAAAAGCCAGGCGCGCAGCTCGCGTTCTTGGGCGCGCGCCAAACGCGTCACCTCGCGCGAATCCCCCGCCCGCTTCTGAATCAGCGCCAGCGTCTGCAGCACCGAATCGTGCAGGCGGGCGGCAATCTCGGCGCGCTCCTCCGAAACCGCCTTCGCCGCCTGTTCCTGAGATAGCGAGCGCCAGAGCTTCAGCACCAGCGGCACCACCAGCGCGCCAAAGCCCACCAGCGTCAGCGCCGTGGCCAGGATCGCCGAACCCGATCCGCTCTCCCACGTCACCGCCGCCACCACGACGCCACCGATGACCAGGACGGCACCGGCCGCCACAGCAACCAGGCCCACCGGCGTGTTCAGCCCGCGGTCATACGCCAACCACGCCAGCACCGCGCCGATGGCCACCACCGCCAATGGCACCGCCACGCTTAGCGACGCCCCCGAAACCCCCAACACACCCACCGCACTACCCGCCAGCGCCAGGAACACCAGCACGAGGGAGAGGGGGCTGCGGCGGGTGGAGGGGGCGTCGTCAAGCGCGGGCGTGAAAATCCACAGCCCGGCATAGGCCATCGCCCCCACCCCACCCAGCAGGGTCAACGCGGTCAAGGCGATGCGCACGGAGAGCGCCGAAACCCCCAGATTCTGCGCCAGCCCCGCCGCCACGCCGGCGACCACGCGGCCAGATTGGGGACGCGACATCACGGGATAGGGCGCCGCGTTTTCTGCGGGCACATAGGGCGAAGTCATACTAGCCATAGTCCCACGCGCCACCCCTCGGGCACATCAGGGACAACCCTGAGGTCAAAAAATCAGGGCGATTACCGATACCGCCGCGAGGCCCCACGCGGCACCATAAAAGCATGACGAAGAACAGCACACTCAACCAGATGTGGACGACCCGCCCCGTCCGCCTTCCCAAGAAACAGGGCGGTGACGCGCACATCGCTGGTGTCTGCGAAGGCATCGCGGTGCGCTACCAGCTTGACCCCACGATTGTGCGCGTGGCCTTCGTGGTCGCAGCACTCGCCTTCGGCGGCGGCATCGCCGCCTACCTCCTCGCGTGGGCGCTCATGCCGCGCTTCGGTTCGCCCTACTGCCCGCTCGATGCGGCCATGGGCAAGGATGGCGTCAAGGAGGAACAAGAGCTCGGCTGGGTGCTGATTATCGGCGTCCTTCTGACGTTTGGCTCCGGCCCGCTGTTCCTCAGCGGACAATTCCTCGCCGGCCTTCCGCCCGCTGCGCTGACCTTCGGCCTGTTGGCGCTGGCGTGGTACGCCCTTCACCAACGCGAACCGCTACCGCCCAGCGGGCTGTTGGCTGCCGAACAGCCGGTGCGCGAGGAACCGGTCAACCTCAACCCTTATACCCCAGCAGACGGACACCCCTTCCCACCGGGGCGCACGACCCCGCCGTCCTGGGATCCACTCGGCGTGGTGCCCGATGCCTGGGACCTGCCGGAGCCGGGCCCGCGGGAGGAACCGAAAAAGAAGCGCGGTTCGCAGTGGGTTGAGGGCGCGATTGCGCTCGGTGCCGTAGGCGCCGCCCTGACGATTGCCTTCCTTGGAGTCACCTTCGTCTCCGAGGCCGACGAGTCCGGCTTCAGCGCCCGCTTCAACGTCGGTGAGCAAGACATCGCGCCCACCCATGAAGATGAACTCGAGGACTACTACGACCTGGGCATCGGCGAATCGACGGTGGACTTCAGCCAGCTCCACGACCTCACAACCAAGCACGACGTCACCGTCGACGCCGGCATCGGCGCCGTCGAGGTCATCCTCCCGAAGGACATCCCCGTCGCGCTGACCTGTGATGACGGCCTGGGAGAGAGCAACTGCACCGAACGCCAAGACCCTGACGCGCTGCTGACCATTCACATCGACGCAGGCATCGGCGAGGTCACGGTCACCGGCTAAACTGGCCACCCATGATTCACTTCGGCAACGACTACCACCGCTTAGCCCACCCCCGCGTCCTCGAAGCCATTGCGGAGGCGGATGGGGCTTATGCCGGCTATGGCGCCGACGAGCTCTGTGCCACGGCCGCTGAGCGCATCCGCACTGCCTGCCAGGCGTCGAACGCTGAGGTGCATTTCATGGTCGGTGGCACGCAGGCCAACGCCACCATCATCGCCCACCGCCTGCGCCCCTGGGAAGGCGTTATCGCGGCGGATAGCGGGCACATCGCCACCCATGAGACGGGCGCCATCGAGCACACCGGGCACAAGGTCATCACGTTGCCGAACCAGCTGGGAAAAATCACCGCCGCGCAGGTTCGCGCCTGCATGGATGAGTACCGCGCCTCCGGGGTGGAAGAGCACATGCCGGAGCCGGCGCTGGTCTACATCACGCAGCCCACTGAGTTTGGCACCGCCTACTCCCGCGCCGAGCTCGTGGCCCTGCGCGCGGTCTGCGACGAGTACGAATTGGGCCTGTTTGTCGACGGCGCCCGCCTCGGCTACGGCCTGTCCGCTTCGGATGTCACCCTGTCGGACCTGGCCGCGCTTGTCGACGTCTTCACCATCGGCGGCACCAAATGCGGCGCCCTCTTCGGCGAAGCCATCGTCTTCCCCGCGGGTGCGCCGCGCTTTCGCAATGCCATGAAACAAAGCGGTGGCCTGCTGGCTAAGGGCTGGTTGCTCGGCGCGCAATTCGCCGCCCTCTTCAGCGCCCCTCCTACTGCCTCCGCCGACGCAGCAACGACCCTCTACGAGCAGATCTGCGCCCGCGCCAATGCCCAAGCCCAGCGCATCGCCGAGGCATTTCGTGCCGCAGGCATCGACATGCTCTTTGACTCCCCCACCAACCAGCAATTCGCGCTGTTGACCCGCGAGCAGGAAGAGAAGCTCTCGCAAGACTTCGTGTGCCAGTTCTTCGAAGAACACGAAGGCCTGCGCGTGGTGCGATTCTGTACGGCGTGGTCGACGGAAGAGAGGGACGTCGATAAGCTCTGCGCTGCGATTTCTGCGCTCAAGTAGCGAGGTTCCCCGGCCTGGTTTAGGCTGTGGGCTATGCAACTGGGGGGTTACATTCAAGCACTAGCGCGCGGGCTCGACGTGGTCGAGCAATGCGCCGGTGTCACACGCGCTCAGCTGGTTGAGATGGGTGCGCGGCCGGATTTCGCGGAGAAGCTCCTAGGGCTGCACGCGGTGTATTTCGGGGACACGATGTTCCGCTCCCGGCAGCGCAAGGCCCGCCGCACGGGCCACGACGTGTTCACGCTCCTCGATATCGAGCGCTATTGTTCCAAGCTCAAAGCCCGCAGGGCCTGGGAGCTGCGCCAGCTACTAGCTGCCACCCCGCGGGAGAAAATCCCCATGGTGGCGAAGGCAAAGCTCAAAGAATGGCGCCCGCCCAAGGACCCCGCCCCAGGCGTGCGAGTGACGCGGCGCGCGGGCCGCAACCACACGCTGAGCATTACGGATTCCTCGCTCAATATTTCCAAATTGCTGGCCGTGCTTAAGACCACCGACAAGGACTTGCTCACCGCGGCGCATACCGTGTTCCGCGGCGGGGGTGGCTCCGGCCAGAAGCTGCAGTCCAACGTCATCGTGCGATTGGATGAGCTCGACCGCATCGTCGATGGTGATGGCGAGGAGATTGAGTTGCAGCTGACTAATGGGGCCACGATGACGGGTGCGGAGTTCGTGCGCGAAAAGCTTGCCGACGTCGGCCTCATCACCCTCGTCCATCCCCACCACGGCCCCGTGAACCTGTACATGGCGAGCCGTTTCGCCAACACCAAGCAGCGCCTCGCGCTGTCTGCGGAGCACCCGACGTGCGCGTGGCCGGGTTGCAACGCGCCCGCGGAGGATTCGCAAATTCATCACCTCACCCGTTTCCAGGACGGCGGGCCGACAAACATGGCCAACTTGGTGCCACTGTGTGCGTATCACAACGCGGTCAATGACGATGATCCGGAAAAGCCCACCGGCCGCGGGCACCTCGACCGCATCGATGGCCGCGTGCACTACCTTCCGCCGTGGGCGGGGCCGCCAATTCCCATCGAAAGCCCGGCCCACCCGCCGCGCTCCGCTCCGGGGCCAGCTCGCGCATCCACGGATCCGCCGGCATCCGGCCCGCCCGACCCACGCTCCACGCCGCGTGGGACACCAGCCCCTGTCTCCGGCGCGCCACCGCATAACTCCGGCGAACCTCCGGACCCGCCACCGAGTTCATGAGTGCTTTTAGTCCGTAGACTTCGCCCTGATCTCACGGTGGAAGCGCCACCCCGCCGGCTCAATGGTTCAGCGGCTCGCGGGTCACCGCTCCGCCGAACCAACCGGTCGCAGGCTGCCGCTCCGCAGCCCCACCAGCCGGAGACGCCCTACGGCACACAGCCGCTTTAACCAGCCGCTCGCTGAGAAAATTTGCTCAGCGTGCGGCTACTCGCGCGCGCGATATAGAGGTATGCGTCCTTGTGCCGTGCGTACTAACGCCGTCGATACTGGCAACGGGCACGCTAACGCCATCCAGACTGGCGCCTGTCGCGACCACCCCCTGGAGGGTACGCAGGAGCCTGGCACCGCGCCATCTGCCCCCATTCCGCGGAGCTGAGTGCCGGGGATCGAAAACGGGGAACGCGGCCGCGCTACACAGCGTCTGGGAGTTTGCTTCGCTGCCCGCTTTCTACCACCGAGCTATCTCACTGAGATACTCCACTGCACTACTACAGTGCGTGTCCTAGTGTCTTTCGGCTGCGCTTACTCCCACTCGATGGTTCCCGGCGGCTTCGAGGTTACGTCGAGCACCACGCGGTTGACTTCCTTGACCTCGTTGGTGATGCGGGTGGAGATCTTCTCCAGCACGTCGTACGGCAGGCGGGTCCAGTCTGCGGTCATGGCGTCCTCGGAGGAGACCGGGCGCAGGACGATCGGGTGGCCATAGGTGCGGCCGTCGCCCTGGACGCCGACGGAACGGACGTCGGCAAGCAGCACCACCGGGCACTGCCAAATCTCGCCGTCCAGACCAGCGTTGGTCAGCTCGGTACGCGCGATGAGGTCCGCCTGACGCAGCGTCTCGAGGCGCTCCTCGGTGACCTCACCGATGATGCGGATACCCAGGCCCGGGCCCGGGAAGGGCTGGCGCGCCACGATTTCCTCCGGCAGGCCCAGCTCACGGCCCACCGCACGCACCTCATCCTTGAAGAGCAGGCGCAGCGGCTCGACGAGCTCGAACTCGACGTCGTCAGGCAGGCCGCCCACGTTGTGGTGGGACTTAATGTTCGCGGTACCGTCACCGCCACCGGACTCCACGACGTCCGGGTACAGCGTGCCCTGCACCAGGAAGGCGGCATCCTGGCCGTCCAGCGCCTGGTCGACGGCACGCTCGAAGGAGCGGATGAACTCCGCACCGATGGCCTTACGCTTGGCCTCTGGCTCGGTCACACCGGCCAGCTTGTTGAGGAAGGCCTCGCGCTCATCCACGGTGATGAGCTTGGCGCCAGTCGACGCCACGAAGTCCTTCTCCACCTGCTCACGCTCACCCGCGCGCAGCAGGCCGTGGTCAACGAAGACACAGGTCAAACGGTCACCGATAGCGCGCTGCACGAGGGCTGCGGCTACGGCGGAATCCACGCCGCCGGACAGGGCGCAGATTGCACGGCCTTCCTCACCGATCTGCTCGCGCACATCGTTAATGAGCTGCTCCGCAATGTTCTCTGCGGTCCAGTTCTGCTCCAAGCCTGCTACCTCAGTCAAAAAGCGCGTGAGCACCTCCTGGCCGTACGGCGAGTGAAGGACTTCCGGGTGATACTGCACGCCGGCCATCTGCTTGGACAGGCACTCGAAGGCTGCCACGGGAGCGCCTTCCGACGACGCGGTCACCTCAAAGCCCTCCGGGGCTTCAGAAACCGAATCGCCGTGGGACATCCACACCTTGTGCGTATCCTCGAGGCCCTTGTGGAGCACACCGCCAGACACGGTCATGTCCGTGCGGCCGTACTCGCGGGCACCCGTGGAGGCCACGGTGCCGCCCAGGGCTTGGGTCATGGACTGGAAGCCGTAGCAGATACCAAAGACCGGGATGCCGAGCTCGAGCAGCTCCGGCTTCAGTGCGGGGGCGCCGTCCGCGTATACGGAGGACGGGCCACCGGAGAGGATCAGCGCGGCCGGGTTCTTGGCCTTGATGTCCTCCACGGAGGCGGAATTGGGGACAACCTCGGAGTAGATGTTGGCCTCACGCACGCGCCGGGCGATGAGCTGCGCGTACTGGGCGCCAAAATCCACCACGAGGACAGGACGCGGGGTTGTATTTGGGTTAGTCACGGTCATCAGTTTAACGCAAGAACCCGCACCCTAGACCGCAGGGAGTGGCCCATAATCTTTCGCGGTGGCAGCTGCCTTGCTCAACGCTGCCCGAAACGCCCGCAAGGCTGGGTGTCCCTCGCGCCCAGCGCGAACCGCGGTGTAGAGCGTGCGGGTGGGATTACCAGGCAAGGCAACCACACGCACGCCTTCGATCTCTTCGAGAAAAAGGTCCGAGATCACCGCCACCGCGTGGCCCGTACGCACCAGGTGCGCGTGCAGGAACGGGTCCGGGGTTTCATAGAGCACACTGGGGTTAAACCCATGCCTGCGGCACAGCCGGTGGACGAACCTCCCCAACAAAAACTCCTCCGGGTCCATGGCAAAAGGGATTTCGTCATCGAACGCTGCAAAATCCTCCAATCGCAACTCGCTCCAGGGGCCGGTGAGTGGGGTGATGAGGCGGAGGGGGTCGTCGAGAAGCAGCTCCCGATGGGTGTGCTCATCCGTGGCGGGCATGTCCGACTCGTACTCCTCACCCAGGATGAGGTCCACCTCCCGGCGCTCCAGCAGCTCCATCGCGCCATCGGCTTCGCGCTGGATGATCTGCACGCGCAGGTCCGGGTACTCCCTGGCCAGCTCCGTGAGCGCCCGCGGGACCAGCGAGGACATGATGGTTTGAAACGTCGTGACCTTAATCGTGCCACGCACCGCATTGGTTGATGCGATGACCTGCGACTCCGCCTCATCCGCCAACGCGAGCATCCGCTCAGCATAAGACGCAAGGATTTCCCCCTGCTCCGTCAAACGCACGCGCCGGCCGACCTTTTCATACAGCGCCACGCCTACATCCTTTTCACACTGCGCCAGTTGTTGGGAGATAGCCGAGTGCGTATAGCGCAGCGATTCCGCCACCGCGGTGACGGTGCCGAGGCGTTGCAGCTCGTAGAGAATGCGCAGACGATGCAGATCCAACATGACAGAATCCCTAACAGGTACGTGTTAAAAACTGTAGATAGACTAACAGTTCTTCCCACCCCACAATGGTCTGCATGACCAACCCGTTTGCCGTTCTATGCGTCATTGGCTCGTGCATTTCCCTCCAGCTCGGAGCCAGCCTCGCCATCCAAATTTTCCCCACCGGCGGGCCCTGGGGCACCGCCTCGCTGCGTTTGCTTTTCGCCGCCGTGATTCTGCTCGCCATTGCGCGACCGCGCGTGCGCACATGGAGCCGCGAGAAATGGATCTCTGCCACCATTTTCGGCCTCACTCTGGGCCTGATGAATGGCTTCTTCTATTCCGGCATCGAGCTGGTTGCGCTGGGGCCTGCCGTGACCATCGAGTTCCTCGGCCCGCTGCTGCTGGCGGCGTGTCTCTCCCGCTCGCTTCGCGACGCCACCTGCGTCGCCCTCGCCCTTCTCGGCATGGGTCTGATGGGCCTGGATTCCTTCAACGGAGACCCCCTCGACCTGCGAGGTGTGTTCTTCCTGCTGTGCGCCGGCGCGATGTGGGCTGCTTATATCTTGGCCAGCAAGAAGGCCGGCGCGCTCTTTAGCGGTGCAGACGGCTTGGCTATGGCTTTCCTCATCGGCGGCCTCGTGCTCCTGCCAGTGGGTGGGCGCGGGGCGGTGGCGTTGGCCAGCGACCCCACCCTATTGCTGTTTGCCCTGGGCACGGGCGTGCTGGCCTCGCTCATCCCCTACTCGTTGGAGTTCCTGGCGCTACGCAGGCTTGCCCCCAACGTCTTTTCCATCTTGATCGCTTTGGAGCCCGTTTTCGCCGCGCTCTTTGGCTGGATCCTGCTCTCCCAGAACGTGTCTCAGCTCAAGCTGGCAGCTATCGGGCTGGTGGTGGTGGCCTCGGTGCTCCAAACCATGGCGCCGGCGCGCGGGCGCGTGGTTTTCCGCAAGGTGGCACTGCGCCCACGCCGCCTGAAGAAGCCCCGGCTGCTGTGGTTTCACAAGCCACGCAATCGCAGCTCTGATCCAGCAGTGAGTCCAGTGCTCAGCACAAAGGACGCCGAGGCAGCGAAGTAAACTCCGTCCCGAGCCAGGCTGAGCGGCGCAGCGCCCCAACGGGGGAAGCTGCGCCTGCAGGACTAGCGAACGGCTAGCCCAACCTTCTGGAAGGACTTCAGATCCGTGTAGCCGCACTTTGCCATGGCGCGCTTCAGCCCGCCAACCAGGTTGAGCTCACCCAGCGGCTCGTTGGACGGGCCATGGAGCACAACCTCCAACGACGGCGCACCCGCTGAGGCATCCTCGGCGGCGTCAAAAGCATCGGCGCCAGAAGTGCCGGTGCCCAGGAGGGCATCGGCCACGCCAATCGGCTCGATGAGGCCGCGCGGGAAACGCGGGTGGCCGGCCGTGGACGGCCAGTACCAGCCCTTGCCGCCGGCCTCCGCCGCGCGGGCCAGGACTGGCCCTAGAACGACACCATCGGCGCCACAGGCAATGGCCTTGGCGATGTCGGCGGAGGTGAAGATGTCGCCGTCGGCAAGCACGTGCACGTAGCGGCCCTCGGTCTCATCCAGGTAGTCGCGGCGTGCGGCCGCAACATCCGCGATGGTCGTCGCCATGGGGATATCGATGCCGACGGTCTCCGGGTTGGTGTTCACTCCGGAGCCAACGATAATGCCCGCAGCACCCGCGCGCATCAGGTGCAGCGCAGTGGTGTAATCCGCCACGCCACCGGCAATCACCGGGGTATCCAGCGAGCCGATGAACTCCTTCAAGTTGAGCGGCTCGCCACCAGTCTGCACGTGCTCAGCGGAAATCAGAGTGCCGTGGATAAACAGCAGCTCCGCGCCCGCCTTAATAACCACGGGCGCCAGCTCGCGGGCGCGCTGCGGGGACACGCGCACGGCGACGGTCACGCCGGAATCGCGGACCTGTGCGATGCGCTCGGCCAGCAGCTCTTCATTCAGGGGTGCTGCGTGCAGCTCCTGCAGCGTCGACAGGTCGCCGAAGTTCTCCGTCACGCGGGCAATCGCGCCCTCCAGATCCTCGTGACGGCCCCACAAGCCCTCTGCGTTGATGACGCCAAGGCCGCCCTGCTTGCCCATCTCGATAACGAACTCGGGAGTGGCCAGCGCATCGGTCGGCGCCGAGACGAATGGCACGTCAAAAGTGTAGGCATCGATGTGCCACGAGGTGTCCACATCCTTGGAGGAACGGGTGCGGCGAGTCGGCACCAGGGAGATCTGGTTCAGGTCATAGGTGCGGCGTGCCTCGCGGCCGACGCCGATTTCTACGTAATCGCGCATTGTTAGTCCTTAGCGGTAGTTCGGAGCTTCGACGATCTGCTGAAGGTGGTGCGGGTGAGACTCCTTGAGGCCCGCAGCGGTGATCTGGACAAACTGCTTGGTCTTGAGCTCAGCCAAGGTGGCGGAGCCGGTGTAGCCCATCGAGGCTCGCAGGCCGCCCACAATCTGGTGGACGATGGCATCGATATCACCGCGGAATGGCACGCGTCCCTCGACGCCCTCCGGCACTAGCTTGTCCTCGCTCTTGACGTCGGCCTGGAAGTAACGGTCCTTGGAGTAGGAGCGCTTCTCACCCGTCAGGCCGCGGCCCTGCATGGCACCCATGGAGCCCATTCCACGGTAACGCTTGTACTGCTTGCCCTGGACCACGACGATGTCACCCGGCGCCTCCGTGGTGCCGGCCAGCATGGAGCCCAGCATGACGGCATCGGCGCCGGCTGCCAAGGCCTTGGCGACGTCACCGGAGTACTGCATACCGCCATCGCCGATAACCGGCACACCTGCCGGGCCTGCCACGGCGGCGGCCTCCATGATGGCGGTGATCTGCGGGGCACCGACGCCCGCCACGACGCGCGTGGTGCAAATGGAGCCCGGTCCGATGCCGACCTTGATGGCGTCGGCGCCAGCCTCAATCATGTCGCGGGCTGCTTCACGGGTGGCCAGGTTGCCGCCGATGACGTCAATGCGGTCGCCGAAGTCCTTCTGCACGCGGGAGACCATCGCCAGCACGCGGTTGTTGTGGGCGTGGGCGGAGTCGACGACGAGGACGTCTACGCCGGCGTCGACAAGCTGGCCTGCGCGCTGGTAGGACTCCTCACCGGTGCCAATGCCGGCGGCCACGAGCAGGCGCCCGGAAGCATCCTTGGAGGCGTTGGGGAACTGTTCAGTCTTGACAAAGTCCTTGACGGTGATGAGGCCGACGAGCTTGTTCTCATCGTTGACGATGGGCAGCTTCTCCACCTTGTTGGCGGACAGCAGCGCCAGCGCCTCCTCCTTGCTGACGCCTTCCTTGGCCACAACCAGCGGCATCGGGGTCATAATCTCGGAGACCTTGCGGGAGAAATCCGGCTCGAAGCGCATGTCACGGTTGGTGCAGATACCCACGAGGGTGCCCTGCTTATCGACGACCGGCAGGCCCGAAATCCGGAACCGCGCGCACAGCGTGTCCACCTCGTCGATAGTCATGTCCGGGGTGGCGGTGACCGGGTCGGTCACCATGCCGGACTCGGAGCGCTTCACAATTTCCACCTGCTGCGCCTGATCCTCAGCAGAGAGGTTGCGGTGTAGGACGCCAATGCCGCCCTGACGGGCCATGCCGATGGCCATGCGGGCCTCGGTCACGGTGTCCATCGCGGCGGAAGCCAGCGGCACGCCGAGGCGAATGTTGCGGGTGAACTGCGCCGAGGTATCCACCTCGGAGGGAACGACGTTGGATTCTGCCGGCAACAGCAGGACATCATCAAAAGTAAGGCCGTAGAGTGCAATCTTGTCGGGGTTGTCTCCGCCGGTGTGGACGTGGCTCATGAGGGTGGGGCTCTCCTAAACTGACCAGATAGTTTTATGCGGTAGCCCTCACTGTAGTGCGTGGACGCCCCGTAGTGGTAGCCGTGGGTGGACGAATCGGTGTCGAGAGAGAATTGCTATGCGCGCACGGAGTTAATAGGCTCGCAGACGTGAACTTTTTCGCCAACATGCCCCGCGATCCTTTCGCGGACGATCCCAACGACCCAGCTTCCTTCCTCGAGGAGGAGGACCACGTCGAGCCGCTGTCCGAGGAGGACCGCCTCGCCGTCATCCACGATCTGGCCATGGTCCAAGAGTTCGCGCGCGTTCTCAGCCCGCGCGGCATCGACGGCATCTTCTTTTTCTGCGAGGACTGCGAGGAGAACCACTTCTACGAGTGGGACATTATGGCCTCCAACATGCAGGCCACGCTGGCAGGCCAGCTCGCCCCCGTCCATGAGCCGGGCGCGGAGCCGGACCCCATGCGCTATGTCCCATGGGATTATGCGGTGGGCTACCTCGACGGCATGGATTCGCGCTACTAACGCGCGCGGTTGGCGCGGATTAAGTACCGCGCCTTATACAACGAAAGAACCTCTCCTCCCCGCTGTGGGAAGGAGAGGTTCTGTGCGTTTTATTGCTGGAACTGCGGCGGCGGGAGTTGGCCGTTATCCCCAGTACCATCCCCGTCGGAGTTATCGCCCTGCGGAGGCGTTGGCTGCTCGCCACCACCCGGCTGGCTCGGCTCCGGGTAAGTAGGCGCTGGAGGGTTCAGCGGGTTACCGGCCGACACCGTCTGCGTGACCACAACGGTGGACACCGCAGTCTGGGTCTGCGTGACGGTTGCCGGCTCCTGCGGCGGCTGCTCCTCTTCCACCGGAACGGGCTTTTCCACGGTCTGCGTCTGCGTCACCGTGGCGCGGGGCTGCTGCTTCGTCGTACGCGGCGCTTCTGCCTCGCGTTCCCGCTTGGCCTGGTCCACCATCTTCCGGGCTTCTTCGAGCAACTGGCGGGTGCCGTCCATGTCTCCCTGTGCGGAACGCTTTTCCATTTCGTCGAGCGTTCCAGCGAGCTCCACTACGGACACATCCTCATTGTTCGTGCCGAAGAGCGACTGATTCACGCCATAAAGCGGCGATCCCGGGCCGGCGTTGACGACCACCGCTCCGCTACCTGCGATCAGGAGCGTAGCTGCGGCCGCGCCGATGAGGCCGTGAATGAATGGCTTGCCCCGACGACGGCGACGTGCCGCATCCAGGGAAATAACCTCCGGCTCTTCGTCCGCGCCTTCAATGAGCGGGGCCGGGGGCATCTGCTTTTCGACGTCCCCGCGCAACTCCAGCAGGAGCCCTGCCAGCTCATCACCGCCATCGGAGGGATCCGTTCCTTCGGAGAGAGTGGTGAGGAATGCATCATCATCAACCAAAGGCTGCAGCTGCTCAGCGACGCCCTGCTGAGGCTGGTCCTTCTTTGCCACGATGTCCTCCCTTCCTTGATAGAGAAATTCTTAACTTGTCGGTGCCAAGTGCCGATGGCTCACTGCTAGCTTGTGCTAGCCCCACTGCTGGTTCATAGCGTCTCGTGCGAGTCGAGGGATTTGCGCAATTGCGCCAGTGCACGATGCTGTGCCACGCGGACTGCGCCAGGGGTGGACTCCACAATTTCTGCGGTCTCCTCTGCCGACAGCCCCACGAACACACGCAAAATGATAATGTCCCGGGCCTTGTCACTTAACGTATCGAGCATGGCCCGCACTCTGTTACTACCGTCCATGACCAGAGCGGATTCTTCGGGGGTAGCGTCCTCAGCAGCGTCTTCCGGGACGTCGTCCGTGGGGTGGGTCTGATCGCGGCTGAGGGCGCGGTGGGCGTCGGTCACCTTGTGGGCAGCGATGCCATACACGTAGGCCATAAACGGGCGGCCCTTGTCCTTGTACGTGCCAATCGACGTCGCTACCGCCAAGCAGATTTCCTGCGCCACATCCTCTGCCGTGGGCTGGCGGTGGCCGCCGATGCGGGCGCGGCAATAGCGCAGGACCTGCGGGTGAATAATGCGCATGATGCGCTGAAGGGCGCGGCGGCTACCGTCGACAGCGAGCGGAACGAGGTCCGCTAGTTCCTTATCGCTGTCGCGCTTCGACGCCGCTGAGGAGCCGCTCGCGTCTGTAGCTTGAGTAGCCACTGTCATCCTTGCTTGTTCTGCTTGGTGTATTAGTTCATATTCTGCACGAATATCATGTCACAACCTTTGGTTGAAACCCGAAACGACGGGCCTATTCCCCACCCTTCGACGGCTATGAGAAAAGTTCATACACCGTTCATCTTAAGCGTAGGCGCAGGTCATTCAGGGTAAAAGTGAGAGGTTCCGACCTGCTACACCTACATGTCAGCATTGCGTAACGCGCCGTTTACCCAAGGGGGACACACTTCTATCTCGTCTCACCTCGCCCCGGTGCTCAGGGCATCACGCCCCGTGCGGAGGCTTGCCCACAGCACGATGCGCACCAGGGCGCTCTATCTTTGATTAAGGAGAATCGAACGTGTCTCAGTCCTTCCTGCTCCCCGGGCCGAATGCGGACTTTTGGGATTGGCAGCTCCACGGGGCATGCCGTGGAGAAAACTCTGACGTGTTCTACCACCCGGACGGCGAGCGCGGGCGCGCCCGCGCTCAGCGCGAAAGCCGCGCCAAGGCGATCTGCCACACCTGCCCAGTCATCGAAATGTGCCGCGAACATGCCCTGGCCTCCGGCGAGCCCTACGGCGTGTGGGGTGGCATGAGTGAATCTGAGCGCGTCGTAGCTCTGCGCTCGCGCGACGCTCACGCCACCGTCAGCGCCTAAGCCCCTCGCTTCACGCTTCGTAGCCGTAACGGGGCCAGACGCGCGGTTTCTTTAGGTAGCATCATTTCCCGCTCGTACCGACAGTCTTCGCGTCGAGGCAACCCCCGGATTCCGTGCCCACATCCCAGGGGATAGCACGGCTAGCTCCGTAGAACAGTTGCTCACCGGTGAGTCACCGGTGAATGCAGGACAAAGGCCCGCAGCCCCTTCCCCACGTACGGGGCTTGGGCGACGGGCCTTTTCTTGTAGCTCTTTGCTATTCCCGGAGAAACGTTGTTTCCCCGCGCTTTTAGTGGGCGTGCGCGTGGCCTGCCTGTGCTGGTTCCTCCTCGGCGGGCTTCTCCACCACGGAGGCCTCGGTGGTGAGCACCATGCGGGCCACGGAGGCGGCGTTAACCACGGCGGAGTGGGTGACCTTTACCGGGTCGATGATGCCCTGCTCCAGCAGGTTGCCGTACTCCAGGGTGGCGGCGTTGAAACCTTCACCGTTGGCCTGCTCGGCAACGCGGGCGACCACGACGGAACCATCCAGGCCGGCGTTCTCAGCGATCCAGTAGGCCGGGCGGGTCAGCGCACGGGCCACAGCCAGCACGCCAACCTTGGCCTCGCCCTCGAAGCCCTCGGCGAAGGCCTCAAGCTCCTGGGAGATCTGAACCAGCGCGGAGCCGCCGCCAGCGATAACGCCCTCTTCAACGGCCGCGCGGGCGGCGTTGATGGCGTCCTCGACGCGCAGCTTGCGCTCATTGACCTCGGTCTCGGTAGCGGCACCAACGCGGATGACGGCAACGCCACCGGAGAGCTTGGCCAAACGCTCCTCGAGCTTCTCCTTATCCCAGGTGGAGTCGGTGCGCTCGATCTCGCGACGCAGCTGCTCGCGGCGCTCCTCGACGGCCTCAGCAGTACCTGCACCATCCACGATCACGGTGTCCTCCTTGGACACGGTGACGCGACGTGCGGAGCCGAGAACCTCCGGGCCGACCTCCTTGAGGTTGATGCCAACCTCCGGGTCGACGACGGTAGCACCGGTGACAACAGCCAGGTCATCCATGAAGCCCTTGCGACGCTCGCCGAAGTACGGGGACTTCACGGCGGCGACCTTGAGGACCTTGCGGATGGAGTTCACCACGAGCGCCTGCAGCGGCTCGCCCTCGATGTCCTCAGCAATGATGAGCGTCGGGCGCGAGGACTCCGCGATCTTCTCCAACAGCGGCAGGAAGTCCGGCAGGGAGGAGATCTTGTTGCGGACGAGGAGAATGGCGGCGTCGTCAAGCACGGCGTTGTAGGTCTCCTCTTCCGTCGCGAAGTACGGGGAGAGGTAGCCCTTGTCGAAGGAAATGCCCTCGGTGACGTCCACGGTGGACTCAATGGTCTGGGACTCCTCGACGGTGACGACGCCGTCCTTGCCCACCTTGTCCATGGCGCCAGCAACCATCTCGCCGACCTCCGCATCGCGGGAGGACACGGTAGCAACCTGGGAGATCTCCGCAGAGGAGTTCACCGGGGTGGCGCGCTTCTTGAGCTCCTCGACGACCTTCTCGGCCGCCGCCTCGATGCCCTTGTTGAGCTCCACCGGGTTAGCGCCGGCAGCAACGTTGCGCAGCCCCTCGAAGACGAGTGCCTGGGCCAGCAAGGTGGCGGTGGTGGTGCCGTCACCAGCGATGTCGTTGGTCTTCACGGCCACGGACTTCACCAGCTGGGCGCCAAGGTTCTCAAAAGGATCGTCGAGGTCAATGTCGCGGGCGATGGTGACGCCGTCATTCGTGACGGTCGGGCCACCGAAAGCCTTGGACAGCACGACGTTGCGGCCGCGGGGGCCGAGGGTGACCTTGACGGCGTCGGCCAGCGTGTCTACACCGCGCTGGATGCCCTCGCGGGCCTCCTGGTCAAATGCAATCAGCTTTGGCATAGGGTTAATCGCCTACTTCTCGATGACAGCGAGCAGGTCACGAGCGGACAGCAGGAGGTACTCCTGGCCGTCGTACTTCAGCTCGGTGCCGCCGTACTTAGAGAAGATGACGGTATCACCCTCGTTAACGCCAACCGGAACAACCTCGCCCTTGTCGTTGGTGCGGCCCGGGCCTACGGCTACGACGGTGGCCTCCTGCGGCTTCTCCTTTGCGGAGTCCGGGATGACCAGGCCGGATGCAGTGGTGGTCTCAGCTTCAACGATCTGGACGAGGACCTTGTCCTCCAGCGGCTTAATGTTTGCCATGATGATTTCCTCCAAAGTGTTCTCAATGCGCGCCCACATGAGCGCGCGTGTGCCGGTTGTGGGTAGCCCAGCACAGCCGTCGTCGCGGGTGAACAACTGTGGGTCAAAACAACCTGCCTAGCACTCTACCCTCGCGACTGCTAGCCCTCAACAGCCCGGGCCGCTAACCCGTTCGCCCTCCGCGAACGCCGCCCTCGCGCGCGCGAGAGTTGTCATGATTCCCGCCGCAACCTCGGCCAATAGAACCGGAGAGAGACCCGAAACCCGCCAAAGACGCTCGGGCTCGAGACGAGCCGTCGCGTCCTTGGGTTCCTGAGGGCTGCGCTAACGCATCCTAGGCCTGCCTATGGGAGTTACGAATTTAAACCTGCTTATCGGAGTTGATGACGGCCGCGCGCCACAGGTTGTATTCCTCCGGGTTGTCCTCGCGGTAGTTCTTCACCGCGCGGATGCCGTGCTCAACGGCTTCGACGACCTCGTCGATGTTCTTGTCGTCGCCGTCGGCAGTGACGAAGATGACCGGGCCGCAGATGGAGCGGATCGGGTCCTGCAGGAAAGCGGAGTTTCCGGTAGCGGCGGCGTTGCGGGCCAGGGAGGCCACCGGGTTCGGGTCGGCGTCGTCAGCCTTCGCGTTCGGGTTAAACAGCGCCGCGTAAGTCTGGCCATCATCCTGGAAGGCCACGGAAACGCGATCCTCGGTGGTACCACCGAGGAATTGGTTTGCCTGTTCGAGCTCAAACTCGATGATGCGGCGGGACAGATCAGGGTTAACGAGGAATCCAGTGGTCATAGCGGTGTGAGCTCCTTGTGTGTGAGCCGGACGATTATCGGTCATCACACTACCGGCACCCTGGAGGTTGCGCATCCGCTAGCGCGCAGCGGCCACGAGCGGAACCTCCACCTCAAGCTGCGTATCGGTCCCACACGCCAGACCGGAAGGTTCAGCGCCTTCGTGGATGAGCTGGGCAGCCACCGCGGCGATCATCACGCCATTGTCGGTGCACAGCTTGAAACGCGGCACGCGCAGCTCGATTCCTGCGGATTCGCAGCGCTTCGCCGCCAAGGCGCGCAGACGCGAATTCGCCGCCACGCCGCCGCCGAGCAGCAGTACCTTGGCGCCGGTGTCCTGGCAGGCGCGCACGGCCTTGGCGGTGAGCACATCGGCCACCGCCTCCTGGAAGGAAGCACACAGGTCCTCAACCTGGACCGTGGTGCCCTCGCGCTCGGCCTTTTCCACGTGGCGTGCCACCGCCGTCTTGAGCCCTGAGAAAGAGAAGTTGTGGCGGTTGGGCCCGCGCAGGTCTTCGGCCTTGGACAAACCTCGCGGCAGGTCGATGGTGGGCTTTCCTTGGGCGGCCAGCTTATCGATGACCGGCCCTCCCGGATACCCCAACCCTAGGAGGCGGGAGACTTTGTCGTAGGCTTCGCCGGCGGCGTCGTCAAGCGTGGTTCCCAGCTCCTTCATGGGTTTGCCCACGGCCTCGACCTCAAGCAGCTGGGTGTGACCGCCGGAAACGAGCAGGGCCACCGAGTGCGGCAGCTCCTCGCCCTCCAGGTTGGCCACCGCGACGTGCCCGCCGAGGTGGTTGACGCCGTAGAAAGGCACGCCCCACGCGGAGGCGAAGGCCTTGGCTGCCGACGCCCCGACGAGGAGTGCACCGGCGAGGCCGGGCCCCACGGTGGCGGCCACCGCATCGGGCTTCTCGATGCCCGCCTCCTCCAACGCCGCCTTCATCACCTGCGGCATGGCTTCGAGGTGGGCGCGGGAGGCGATCTCCGGAACCACACCGCCGAAGCGGGCGTGCTGCTCCATGGAGGAGGCGACGACGTCGGCTCGGATCTCCATGTGTCCATTCTCAGACAGCTCGATGATGCCCACGCCGGTTTCGTCGCAGGAGGACTCGATGCCGAGGATTAACATCTCTCACTCTTTCGTGGTCGGTACATGGTGTGGGCGTCCGCGCCGGAGGGCTGATAGTAGTTGCGGCGCAGGCCGTTGATGACAAAATCATAGGCCTCGTAGAGGCGGATGGCCGGATCGTTGCCCACGCGCACTTCGAGGAAGATGGGCGCGTCGTGGGAATCTGCAAGCTCGACGATGGCGTCCATCATCAGCCGCGCGATGCCGCGCCGCTGGGCGGCGGGGTCGACGCCGATGGTGTGGATTTCGTACTCCGGCCAGGCGGCAGGCCCCATCCGTCCCACGCCGGCGTAACCGAGAACTTCCGCGCGGTTGTCGTTGTGGTCTTCGCGGTTGACGCTTGCGTCAACCGCCCAGTAGGTGGTGTGGCCCTCCGCGATTTCCTGCTCGAAGGCATGCGCCGGCCATGGGTGTTCGCCGGGGAAGAGGACCTTCTCGAGCTCAGCACAGCGCGGCGCGTCCGCGGGGGTCAGTGGGCGCAGCCTCATGATGCGGGAGTGTCCTCGATGCCGCCGACGAGCGCGGCCGAGCGCGGCTTGGTCTGTGGCTCCACGGCATCGGGACGGCGCAGGTAGAGCGGGACGAGCGGCGCGGGTTCAGCGGACAGATCAGCGCAGGCCACCAAACCCGCGGCGCGCGGTGTGGCCCACTCGCGGGGAAGGTCAGCGATACCTTCCGGCAAACGCGGGGCGATGGACTCTGGGAACACTAGGCGCGCGGTCTCCGGACTCGAAAGTCCGGCGGCGCTCAGATCGAGGGTTTCCGGCTTCGATACGTTCGGGCCGCTACGGCGCTCCCCTTCGTCATAGGTGGCCCAGTAGACCTCTTTGCGGCGGGCGTCGATGGCCACCAGCCACTCCCCCGCGCGCCCATGCGCGATGGCATCCAAGGTGCACACGCCGTGTACCGGCACGTGGAGGGCCACGCCCAACGCGGAGGCGGTGGCCATGCCCACGCGCAGGCCGGTAAACGGTCCGGGCCCCGTGCCCACGACGATGGCGGAGAGATCTGGGTAGGTCAGGGAGGCGTCGGCAAGCAGCTCCTCGATGGTAGGGATGAGCTGCTCGTTGTGGGCGCGCGTACCGCTGATGACGCGGTCAATGCTCTCCCCGGTGTCGGTGTCAACGATGCCCGTGACCAGATCCGTGGTGGCGGTATCGAGTGCGAGGACCTTCATTAGCCCACGAACTGCCAGGCAGGAGCGTCCTCATTGTCAGCACCCTGCTGCAACATCTGGTCATCACCGCGCAGGAACTGCAGCGGCTCGCCCGGCTGGATGCCGCGCAGCGGCGGAGCGTCCTGGCCCTGGGCCTTGGCCATCTCCACCTGCTCGAGGACGCCGGAGCAGAGGTCCACCTGGGAGCGGTTCAGCTTCTCCACCTGGTACTCCTGATTGACGCTCACGGTGACAAAGTAGTTCTCATCCTCCGCCACCTTGCCGTCGACAAAGTCGATACCGGCGACATCCACGCCGCCTTCCCCAAGCTGCTGCTCCGTAGCACCCGGGCAGACGACGAGACCAGCAATCCAATCCTGGCCGTAAACGTCGGGGACCAAGAGCGCGGAGAAGCTCAGGTTCTTCGGGTACGTGTCCAAGGTTTCACCCAACGTCGAGGAAGGCTCCTCCGGCGAGCGGGTCATGGACAGCGCGATGAGCAAGCCAAGGACGATGGCAAAGCCGCCGATGACGACGGTCGTGATGAATTGGCCGATTTTATTCATGGGGATGTGCTCCTAATATTAGGGAGTTCAGTACGGGGATATCCTACGTGACCGCCCTGCAGCGACCCTGACCGGCCCTTCCGGTGCCGAGAAAAGGATCAGACGATCAACAGGGCAAGGACCTGACACATGAGGATCTTGCCGATCATCGCCGTGGGGTACACGGTGGCATAGCCGCGCTCTGCCAGCTGGGTGCCGGTCTGGGGGTTGAGGTAGGCCATGATCGCCGGGTTCGTGGTCATGCCTGCGGCGATGCCCATCGACTCATCAAACTTCAGGCGCAGCACCAGCATGGATACCGCGACGATGCCGATGGCGGAGACCAGCGACAGCACAATACCCACGCCCATATACTTCAGGGAGGTCGGATCCGACAAGGCGTCGCGGAACTGGCCGCCAGCCGACGTTCCCACGCCCGCCAGGAACAAGGTCAAGCCCAGCGTGGAGATAGTCTGCTTGGCGTGGAAAGGAAGCTGCCAGTTAATCGGGCCCGAGCGGCCCAGCGCGCCCAGGATGAGGCCGACGACGATGGGGCCGCCACCGAAGCCGAAGGACAGCGTCGTGCCGCCTGGCAGCGGAATCGGGATAGCACCGAAGAGCAGACCAATGAAGAGGCCGAGGGCAAAGGGGAAGAGATCGACGTTGCCGAGTTTGGCTTCGGAGTCGCCGAGGAAACGGCGGACGTCGTCAAGCCTGCCCGGCGCGGTGATGACGCGCACACGGTCCGAGTAGTGCAGGACGGTTTCCTCGTTCGGCACGACGTCGGAGTCACCGCGGCGCACGCGCGCGATGAGGAAGCCTTCCTTGACAGTGTCCAAGTCCTTGAGCTGATAGCCCGCAACACGTGGGCTGGACACGGTCAGGCGGCGGTAGACCAGGCCATCTTCCTCGTGGAGGTTGAGGTGGATCTCCTCACCCAGCTGGGAAATCGCACTATCGAGCGCTGGTGCCGTGCCGTTGAGCAAGAGCTCCATGCCGGCGCGCAGTGGCAGCTCCGGGTAGGCCAGGTTGTGGTTGTGGGGATTGTTGACGTGGCGGGTAGCGATGACGCGCTCGCCAGTCACCTCCTGCAGCTCCCCTACCGTTGCGTCAAAGTCGCGGGTCAGGCGCACCGCCCGCCACTCCAGCGGCTCCGCAATCATGCCCTCGGCGCGGGCGTCCTCAACGTGATTCACGCGCAGCGCCTTCGCGCCGATGGCGGCCACCAGGATGGTTCCGATAATGCAGCCAGGGTAGGCCAAGGAATAGCCCACCACCGGGGTGCTATCGCCGCCCAGGGCCTCGACGACCGCGGCCATACCGGGCGTCGAGCTCAGCGAACCTGCCAGCGTGCCCACGCTGATCGCGGGGTCCAGATCAAAGAGGCGCATCGCTAGGGTTGCCAGCCCCGCGAGCAGGAAGAAGAAGACGATGACCACCATGGACATCTTCCAACCGCGCCGGCGGAAATCTTCGAAGAAGCTGCGGCCAAAATTCAGGCCGATAACGTAGACGAAGATGGCCAGGCCAAACTGATAAACAAAGGCGGGGACCACGATGTCCGGGTTCGCCGCGGACAAGCCCAAGGCCACGAACATCGCCGCGGCGGCGCCGAGCGAAATGCCGAAGACATTGATCTTGCCCACGGCCAGTCCCACCGCCATGATCAGAAAGAGCGTCAGCAGGGGCTGTTCGGCAAGAAAAGCCAGCACGTTAGTTCACCCATTTCCATGTAAAGACGCGGACGTCATCGTCCGAGTCGCGGTTGATTGTGATGGCGAGGTACGCATCGGACAGGCGCTCCATGAAGCCCCCACCCCACTCGGCAACGACCACGGCGTCCTCGATTTCGGTGTCCAAGTCTAGACTGTCCAGCTCCCCCAACGGATCATCCGAATGATCGAGCAAGCGGTAGGCATCCACGTGCACCAACGTCGGCCCGCCCACGCGGGAAGGGTGCTCGCGCGCGATGACGAAGGTCGGCGACGTCACCCGCCCCTTCACCTGCATCCCGCGGGCAATGCCCTGCGTAAAGGTGGTTTTCCCGGCACCTAAGGGGCCGTCGAGGATCACCAAGTCCCCTGCTTCCAGCGTCGCGCCCAGCTCTTCGCCGAAGGCCTGGGCATCCTCCGGGGTGGCAGCCACACGGCGCCCTTCGTGCGGAAAATCACTGCGCATCGTTAGCTCCTTCACAATAGGTGCGCGTGGTGCGCCCGGTGGGGCGGCACACCACTTCATAGTTGATGGTGCCAGCGGCCGCGGCCAATTCTGTAGCGCTCATACCGCCGCGCCCAAAGATAACGGCAGTGTCCCCGGCGCGCACGCCATGAGGGTTCGCGCCGAGGTCGACGACGATCTGGTCCATGCAGACCCGCCCCACCTGCTGGTACAACTCGCCACCAATGCCTACCTGCAGCGCCCCCTGAAAGGCGCGCGGCAGCCCGTCGGCATAACCCACGCTGACGGTGGCGAGCTCGCGGTCACTATCCGCGGTCCAGGTCAGGCCATAGCATGTGGACTCCCCCGCCGAAATCGGCTTCACAGCAACAACGGAAGCCTCCCACGTCATGGCTGGTTCCAGCCCATGGTCGAGCCCGGCCACCGGTTCAAGCCCGTACAGGGCCACACCGGCGCGCACTTGTTCAAAACGTGCTGAGGGGCGAGTCAATGCCGCCGGCGAATTGGCCAGGTGGTTCAGCGGGCACTCCAGCCCCACCTCGCGTGCAAGCGCTAGGGCCTGGCGGAATTCCGCCTCCTGATGATCATTGTGCGGGTGCTCCGGCTCGTCCGCACAGGCAAAGTGGGACATGAGGCCTAGGACGGTGATGTGGGGGGCGTCGGCAAGCAGGCGGAAGGTCTCCTGCCACGCATGCTTGTCGACGCCCGACCGGTGCATCCCCGTTTCCACCATCACGAAGGCTTCGGTGGGCGCTTCGGCAGCCTCGATGAGGGCTCGTGCGTGCATCAAAGATGGGATGCCGATCTGAATACCAGCGGCAAGGGCTGGGGCGAGGTCCTCCGTTGGCTCCCACAGCCACGCGGCGATGGGAAGGTCCTCGATGACGCCTCGCAACTCCACGGCCTCGACGAGCGTGGCCACCCCGAAGGCGTCTGCCCCCGCCTTCGCCATGACCGGTGCGCAGCGCTGCGCACCGTGCCCGTACGCGTCCGCCTTGACCACGCACATGAGGCGGGCCGGGGCCACCGCCTCCTTCACGCGAGCAACATTGTGGGCAATAGCGTTGAGGTCAACGGTGGTTTTTAACATACCCACCATTGTGCCACTTGAGGGCTCAGCGCTATTCGACGGTCACCGACTTCGCAAGGTTACGCGGCTGGTCCACGTCATAGCCCTTGGCGGTGGCCACACCGCAGGCGAAAATCTGCAGCGGAACGGTAGCCAGCAGCGGCTGCATCAGCGTCGGCGCCTGCGGGATGCGGATGATGTGGTTGGCGTAGGCCTCGACCGCCTCGTCGCCCTCTTCCGCGATGACGATGGTGATAGCGCCGCGGGCGCGGATCTCCTGGATGTTGGAGACAACCTTGGCGTGCAGGGAATCGCGGCCGCGCGGGGAAGGCACGATGACGAAGACCGGCTGGCCCTCCTCGATGAGCGCGATCGGGCCGTGCTTGAGCTCGCCGGCGGCGAAGCCCTCCGCGTGCAGGTAGGCAATCTCCTTGAGCTTGAGCGCGCCCTCCAGTGCGACCGGGAAACCGACGTGGCGGCCCAAGAAGAGCACCGACTTAGCGTTCTCCATGGCAGTGGCCAGATCGTAGACCTGCTTTTCGTTGTCGATGACTGCCTGGACCTTATCCGGCATCGCACGCAGGTCATCCAGGACGGAATTGACCTCATCGGAGAACATGTTGCCGCGCAGGCGTGCTAGGTAGAGGCCCAGCAGGTAGGTCGCGGTGATCTGTGCCAGGAAGGCCTTGGTGGAGGCCACGGCGATCTCCGGGCCGGCGTGGGTGTAGAGGGCGGCGTCGGACTCGCGCGGAATGGAGGAACCCTGGGTGTTGCAAATAGCAATCACCTTGGCGCCCTGCTGGCGGGCGTGGCGCACTGCCATGAGGGTATCCATGGTCTCGCCCGACTGTGACAGGGCCACGACCAGGGTCTTCTCGTTGACAATGGGATCGCGGTAGCGGAACTCGTGGGCCAGCTCCACCTCACACGGGATGCGGCACCAGTGCTCGATGGCGTAGCGCGCGACGTGGCCGGCATAAGCGGCGGTGCCGCAGGCGATGACGATGATCTTGTCGATGGACTTGAGCACCGACTCCTCAATGCGGATCTCATCGAGGACCAGGTTGCCGGTCTCGTCGAGGCGGCCGAGCAGCGTATCGCGCACTGCTGCTGGCTGGTCGTGGATTTCCTTCTCCATGAAGGAGTTGAAGCCGCCCTTTTCGGCAGCAGCGGCGTCCCATTTGATCTCGAAGGGCTTGCCCTGGGCGGGGTTGCCGTCGTAGTCGGTGATCTCGATGTCATCCGCGGTGATGGTCACGACCTGGTCGTTGTCCATCTCCACGGCGGACTTGGTGTAGTCGATGAAGCCGGAGACATCCGAGCCGAGGAAGTTCTCACCCTCGCCCAAACCGATGACCAGCGGCGAATCGCGGCGCGCAGCCACGATGCGGTCTGCCTGCTCGGCATGAATAGCCAAGAGGGTGAACGCACCTTCCAGGCGCTTGCCGGTCAACTGCATGGCCTTGGTGAGGTCGCCGTGGGCCTCGTTGTGGAAAACATCTGCTAGAAGGGTGGCGGCAACCTCAGTATCGGTCTCGGACACAAAGTTGTGGCCCTTGCCCTCCAGCTCGCTCTTGAGCTCGGCGAAGTTCTCGATGATGCCGTTGTGTACGACGGCGAGCTTGCCGCCGTCCACGACGTGCGGGTGGGCGTTCAGATCGGTTGGACCGCCGTGGGTTGCCCAGCGGGTGTGCCCGATGCCCAGGACGGAATCCTTGAGTGGGCGCGCCGCGATTTCAGCTTCCAGCGCAGCGACCTTTCCAGCCTTTTTGCGCCAGGAGATCTCCCCATCGGCGTACATTGCGACGCCTGCTGAGTCATAGCCGCGATACTCCAATCGGCGCAGGCCCTCCAGCACAACGTCGAGGGCAAAGTACTCACGACCATCGGTGTTATGGCCAATGTATCCAACGATTCCACACATGGAACGGAATTTTACAGCATGATTTATCGTGCCGAATCGCAAGGATCGTGCTTAAAACCTTCCCCCACCTATCTGGTACATGTCCACCTCTTTGTCTACGCTTTCCTCTATTCTGTAAAGCGTGTCTGCGAATTTGAAGAAGCATCTCGGTACGTTGTCCAAGCGCGGCCCGCACCGCGTCCTCGTTGGGGACCTGTCTTATGCAGGGCTAGAAGGCAAGGTCTACACCCCTGCTGAAGGCAAGGGCCTGCCCGCCGTGGCGTTTGCTCACGACTGGACGAAGAACGTCAAGGACTACCACGCCACTCTGCGCCACCTAGCCAGCTGGGGCATCGTGGTGGTTGCTCCCGATACGGAGACTGGTGTGTTTGCCAAGCACCGTAACCTGGCTGCCGACCTCGAATCGGCTTTGCAGATTGCCGCCGGCGTTAGGCTGGGCGCTGGCAAGATTTCGGTGTCCGCTTCCAAGCTGGGCGTTTTCGGCCACGGCATGGGAGGCGGCGTAGCCACCTTGGCTGCCGTGGATAACCCGAAGGTCCGCGCCGTCGCAGCCCTCTACCCTGCTGATACCTCACCATCCGCCGTTCAAGCTGCCCGCTCCGTCAAGGCACGCGGCCTCGTTATCGGCGCGGGCCAGGATGACATCTTCCGCGCCGGCAACCCCGCAAAGCTGGCCAACGCGTGGGGCGGACCGGTGGCCTACCGGGAGATTGCCAAGGGCACGCAGTCCGGTTTCAGCGAGGATAAGTTCTTCAAGTTGGCGCTCGGTTCCGGCTTCTTCCAGGGCTCCGCAGTCGAGACCGCCCGCGGCCTTGTGACCGGCTTCTTCCTTTCCACCCTGGCTGGCGAATCCAAGTATGACGGCTTTGCGGATGCCGACGCCTCCGCGAAGGGCGTTGAGAGCTTCACCGGCGAGGACCTGGCTCAACGCGCCGGCTTTGAGTACAGCAAATAAAGCTCCAACGAAATAGCGCTTCACAGCGCGGCTTTTCCTAACTACAGCAGGACGATCAGTTGTCGTCCTGCTGTAGTTGTTTTAGCTTAGGGACTTCAAAAAAATACCAGGCAATAAGTGCAATGCCCGGCAGAAGCAACTGAGCGGCCGTCCACAGCTTTATGTGGGACATTTCTCTGTCGAATTTAATCTCAATGCCAAGCACAACAAAAGCCACCAAGAGGTACAGCATGGGAAGAACGCCCCACAGGACGTCATGAAGCCAAGGCACTGTTGTCATGCGGCATTCTCCTCACCCTGGTTGATACGTGCAGTAGGCAGTCACCTCACGGTATCACCTGTGGCTGCGAGGAACCAGACTTGTTTCTCGCTGCTGCTTCAGCTGCGCCTGAGCACCGACTGCACCTGACCGCGCGGACGGCCCCGGCCCTGCCCCTGCGCTTGACTATGCGGCACGCCCCTGGACTCTGGGTTTCGCCCCGGCGTATGTGTGTGCGGCGCATGTGTGTGCGCTTGGGCTTGGGCCGCGCGCTGAGCGGACTTCTCGAGCTCGTCCTGTGCCTTGGCCATCGCTTTCTCAAACTCCAACAGCCGTGCGGCTGTGCGCTCACGGAATCCGCGTGCGAACTCATCGAAATCATTGTGCGGCATTACCACTGCCCTGCCTTTCGCGCCTGTACGGATGGGGAATCTGAGCTTTCTTCCGGTGCCGTTTCCGGCTTCATTTCTGGTGCGGCTCCCGCGCCGGGAGCCGGCCCAGGAGCTGGCTCAGGGGGCGGTTCAGGGGCTGGCACCGGTGCAGGTTCCGGCACTGGTGCCGGTGCCGGCGCTTCCGCTGCCTGCATATGCGCCAGCTTCTCCGGTGGAGCTTCTGGCTCCGGAACGTTATTTAGCTCTGGCGGTGGTGGCGTGACTCCGTTGTCCGGGGCTGGTTCTGGTGCCGGCGGTGGACCTGGCTCCGGTTCCGGCTGCGGCTCTGGTTCTGGTTCGGGCTCAGGCGCAGGTTCCAGCTCAGGCTCCGGTAGGTTCTCAATGAAATCCACGGCGGCTTCAGCCAGCAGCCCAAGCCCCAGAATGGCAACTCCTACGCCTAGGATGCCCAGACTTCCGCAGCAGGATTCCTCCAGCTTACACTCACAGGATTCCGCGTTAGGACTCTCGCCGCTTTCTTCCTCACAGTCTTCAGCTTCTACAGGCTCGTCAGGCTCCTCGACCTCTTCGACTACCTGCACCGCCTCCTCCGGGCATTCAGTCACCTCCGCCTGCACGGGTGCGGTCGGCACGTCAACCTCGCTGGGCACCTCAATCCCGGCGTCGGCCGGCGTGGTGGTTCCCACGTCGCGCGGCTGCTCAGTGCAGGTACAAGACTGCTGCGACTCCTTCTCCGCGTGGCACCCGCACGGCTTGTGCTCTTCTTCTGTTGCGGTGGAATCGGGTGTGGGCTGCGCTTGCGCTGCGGGCTCAGTCGGCACGGTATGCGGCGTGTTCGGTTTCGCTGGCCGAGGCTTATCCTCAGCCGGCGGGCATTCTTCTTCCGAAACCCCTGCGGGCTGGGTTGGCGCAGGTTTTTCTGGCGGTGCCACCGGTTTGTCTGGTTCCGGCTCGACTGGTTGCTGCGGTGGAGCGGGCTGCGCTGTCGGCGCCGGTGGCGTTGGCTGGGCTTGCGCCGGTGCCGTTGGTTCTGCGGGGCTCACAGGTTTCGTCGGTTCACAGGGCTCAGGATCCGGTTGTGGGCACTCCTTCGGCTTCTCCTCGCAACCGCATTCAGGCTCAGGCGGGGTTTCCGGCAGCTCCCGCTCGCATACCTCGGTGCAGCGCTTTTCAAACTCGCCGTAGCAATTTTCAATGGCAGTGTCGCGGTCCCGACAGGTTTGCGAAATGGTGTCATTCGTCTGGTCGATTAGGTCACCGCCAATGCGCGAAATAACTGGGACGATGGCCTTGCCCAACGGGTGCCGCTGCAGCAACATGGTCAAGATATTCAGCAGCGGAATTACTGCAGAAATCAACTCCGCTACGGCAGATTCGGAAACACTGACCACGTCTTCGATGGCCTCGGAGCACTGCTGCGCGGACTCCACCAGATCATCGGCTTCGTCCCTTTCCTTCTCAAAGTCATCCTGCACGCCGCGCAGGTGATCCATGATCGCTCCCCCAGCCAGCGACAGCACCGTGCCAAGGAGGAAATCCCGCAGACCATTGCCGCCGCGCAGTGGACGTCGCGCGCCCATCGCCGACGCGGTATGCGTCACGAGCTCTCCTGGGTTGATCCCGTCGACGGAACCCACCATGTCCCCCAACAAATCAATCGGTGTGCTGGGACCGGAGTAGCCGCCAAGGCTCGCAGCCTGAAACTGGGAGACTACCTGTGAATAATCGCCCAAGAGCGACTTGATCATCGTGGACATCAGTTCGCCCCCGTTTCCTGGCTGCCGAATTGGCCAGCGAGGCCACGGTCGACGTCGCCAAACGCCCGCACCTGCTCACGCGCGGCGCCCGCGGTGGCCGATATGTTCTCCAAGCGCCACGCACCACGCTCGTGTAGCCGACTCAACAACGCCTGAATCTGCGCCCCATGCCCGCTAAAATCCCGCCCCGCAGAAGACGGGGCAAAGCTCGGTCTGTCCCCGCGGTGTGCGTCACTTTGGGCGCGGGCTTGGTCCATGACGTCGTCGAGAAGCCGCGTGGCTTCCTCCTCATCAAAAAATACGTCGGGCATGTGCGCCCTCCTTCTTGTCCACAACAAACAGTGATTCCTGCTCTTATTGGACTGAGAAAGCCACCCGCCGGTTCCCCCACCGCGCAGAAAAAGAAGAAACCCCAGGCCAAAGGCCCAGGGTTGCGATTATGCGGGTAGAACTAGACAGCGGCAACGACGGCAGCAAGCTTGCCCGCTACCTTGCGTGCCTGCTCCTTTTCAGCTGCTTCCACCATGACGCGGAAGAGCTCCTCTGTGCCTGAGGGGCGCAGCAGGACGCGGCCCGTATCACCAAGCTCTGCCTCGGCGGCGGCAATAGCTTCCTTGACTTCGGGGGCATTGAGGATGACCGCCTTATCGGACACCGGCACGTTGATGAGCACCTGCGGCAATACCGTCATCACGGAGGCCAGCTCCTTAAGGGTCTTGCCGGACTTAGCCATGCGCGCCATGATGGACAGTCCCGTCAGTGTGCCATCGCCAGTGGTGCAATCATCCGGCAGCACGACGTGACCGGACTGCTCGCCGCCCAGGGAGAAATCACCGCGGTTGAGCTCCTCCAGCACGTAGCGATCCCCCACGGCGGTTTCCTTGACCTCAATGCCCTGCTCCTGCATCGCCAGCTTCAGCCCCAGGTTCGACATCACGGTGGCCACCAGGGTGTTGAAGCGGAGGTCGTTCTCTTCCTTCATGCCCACCGCGAGGATCGCCATGATCTGGTCACCGTCAACGACGTTGCCCTCAGCATCGACGGCTAGGCAACGGTCAGCGTCACCGTCGTGGGCCAGGCCCAGATCAGCGCCGTGCTCGACGACGGCCTCCTGAGTCTTCTCAATGTGGGTCGAACCGCAGTCCTCGTTGATGTTGAAGGCATTGGGCTTGTTGTGGATAGCAATGACCTCAGCGCCCGCTGCCTCATAGGCCTGCGGAGCAACCTTGGAGGCAGCACCGTTTGCGGTGTCGACGACAACCTTGATACCGCTCAGATCCGTGGTGACGACCTCTGCTAGGTGCTTGAGGTAGCGCTCCCGGCCGTCGGGGGCCTCCGAAATAATGCGACCAATCTTGGTCCCCGTGGGCCCACCGTCGGTGAGGTTGTCCATGGCAGCCTGGATGCGGTCTTCCACCTCATCCGGCAGCTTCTTGCCGCCCGCGGAAAAGAACTTGATGCCATTGTCCGGCATCGGGTTGTGGGAGGCGGAAATCATCACGCCGAGGTCCGCCCCAAAATCATCGGTGAGGAATGCGATGGCCGGGGTCGGCAGCACGCCGATGCGCACGACGTCGACGCCGCGTGAGGCCAAGCCCGAGGCAATCGCCGCATCCAACATCTCGCCCGACACACGCGGGTCGCGCCCAATAATCGCCAGCGGGCGGCGCTCGTAGGACTCCCGGTCCGAGGTCAGCACCTCCGCCGCTGCCTGCCCTAGGCGCAAAGCCAGAATGGGAGTGAGCTTCTTGTTCGCGAGGCCGCGAACTCCATCGGTTCCAAAAAGTCGAGTCATAGTTGTTTATTATGCCCGCTCCCCCTTGCCTGGCGCAGGTCGGCTCGTTCTTGTTGTGTAGACTTCTTCCCACCTTCTGCCCTGTGAGCAGGGCCGGTGGGGAGTTTCCCCAGTTAACGCGCGCGCTGGGCCGTCCTCTGCTTGAATAATCACCATGTCCTATGCGAAAGGCTTGACTCGCGTGAGGGAGTCGAAGGGAGTGAAACTCTTCAAAGCCCTCACCGATGGTGTGCTCACCAAGTTCAACATGGCGGTACTCGTTGTCGCAGCGCTATTTCTGGTGCTCGGAAATACCGAGCCCGCGGAAACGGAAGAACCTGCAGTCATCGCTCCGGGCGAAACGGTGGAGTTGCAGCAGGCCCAGGTGGTCGTCGATAAGCCCCGCGTCGAGGCCGGCCAAGTCCACGTCACCGCCACGTTCCTCAACACCCAAGACACCGCCTTCACGGACTACCAACAGATGTTTAGCCTTACCCGCAATGGTGAGCCTATCCCCTTTGAGCAGTTCTCCATCGCGCCTTCACTGGAGAACGGGGCGGTGACCAGGCCCAACCCCGGGGTTCCCTTCGCCGTCGACATCACCGTCGACGATGCCCCCGGAACAGCGCTTGTTCTCAACGATCTGACGGTGCGCAAATCCAGCCTGGACATGTCCTACCGCTGGTTTGACCCCACCCCCGTAGCAGAGATGGAGTTGGCATGACCCACCGCAAATCTTCCTCCCTGCCCCTGCTCAACCGCAAGAAGGTCCCCATGATCGCCGTGGCCGCAGCGATCACCTCCCTGGGCATCTTCATTAGTGACCAGATGCCCGATCCGCGCGAGGTGGAATTCTCCCACTTTGAGTACACCGACGAAATACCCGGGCACACCCGCATTAGCCAGGTAGACGTCCACACTCGCCCGCTGGCGTCTGGAGACTACGCGGAATTCACCGGTACTCTGCCCGAGGGCGAGGAGCTCAGTGAGCTGTATGAAGTAGCCGTCGATTTCACGCTGGAGCGCACTCACTCCTACCCCCTGAGCCTGAAATTAGAAGACTCCGAGGGCCGTGTTTTCCGAACGACCACACCGCAATGCGACGCCGAGGTCGTCTCCCTCCCCATGACCTGTACCAGTCTCTTTGTACTCCCAGAGCATTCGCTGGGCCCCGCCACGCTGGCGCTAGAGGTGGAGAATCTCCTCGGCGACTTCCACCAACAACCGGTCCCCATGGGCAAGGAAATTCACACAGCCGTGGAGGTTAAAGCATGACGTCCCAAGACACAGCATCGAAGAAGGCCTCGAAGGCGTGGTGGTGGGCAGCAACTCTTCCGGCGCTCGCGATCATGGTGGCGGCCTCCTCCTCCGTCATGGTGCACGGATACCGACCGCTGTCGGTCCATTCGACCGTCGAGGCCACCAAGCAAGAGCCCGCCGAGTTCAGCTTTGATTATCAGCTAGACCAGGACACCGCCCAGCGCTCGGCGACGGTCACCCTGGCCGCCATCGACAAGGCAGACCCCTCCGAATTCGGCTCCCTTTATGCCGACAAGAACCTCATGGATCCCCCTGCGCTCCCCGGGGACACCGCACTCTACAAGGCCACCGTGGACTGGCATGCGGATCCGGAAAGCCCACTTGAAGGATGCGAGGTCGGGCTCCGTGACGGCCAAGGGATCGAGCAACCTGTCCGCCTCGTGTTGTCCCCGCAGGACGTGCCGACCGATATGCCCGCCGCCTTCCCCAACCTCTGTGAACCCGAAGGGGCTGCGGGGCCGATGGCCATCAATCCTTTCGAACTAGATGCCAATATCCTCCCCGAGCCCAGCGCGCGGCCGGCTGAATGGGAGATGACGTACTACTTCGTCACCAACGCCGATTTCGAGCCTTCCGAATTATTCGTCACCTGGGGCGCCCCTTATGAGGTGCGCCTGCGCACAGGCGCTTAGAAGCCTTCTGCGCGGACAACCGCCTCAACGTCCTCCGCGCCCGGATCGGTCTTGTTCCACGGCCACGACACCATTACCTTCTCTTCTGGGTAGTAGACGAAAATGTCGCCACCGCCGAATCCATCCTTGCCCCATTCGTTGACGAGGACTTCCGGGGCGGAACCATTCGCCTCGCGAACAGTACGGGTCGACGTCTGGAAGGCATCATCGTGATAATCGGGCAAGGCTCTGTACATCTCTTCGGCCTCCTCCCCAATGACAATGTCCCGCGGACTATGGAATGTCATGAGCCCCTCAGCGTCCTGCTCCTTGGTAAGCCACGGCTTGCAGGAATAGCCGTGGGCTCCTTCTAGCAGAGCATTCTCGGATTGCAGCGGTGCTTCGGTACACAGGGCGATCTTCTCAATGAAGGCCTCCGGCAAGACGTCCGCGGTCTCAGGGCGCAGGTTCACGATGTGGTCCTCCCGCAGGTCCGGACGCGCCAGCTCCTCGCTGGACCCGCGCCTGTTGATCTGCTCAACCGTAATCCCGCCAGCAATCAACACCACCGCGACAACCAGGGTGAGAATGTTCAGCTTGCGCGCGCTGATGTGGGTATCAGGATCGGTCGTGGCTTCTGCGCGATCCACGTCACCGGCTTGAGTGTGCTCAGTAGTCTGTGTCACCGATTCCACCTACTTCTCTCCCGCCTGGCTCGCTGGGACGGCAGATTCAGCGTCCGGCTCTTCGCCTTGGTTTTCGTCGGTGCTCTCATCTGCGTCCTCCGCCTCGGCGTACTCAGCGTTGAGGAAGCGGTCCAGCGCGGCTACCACCAGCGGGAGCGCAACGAGGAAGTACACGGCTCGGGCAAGGACCAGCACATAAGGCTCAAGCCCAATGGTGATGGTCCCCAGCGCCAGCGGTTTGATGATGGCACGCAGGGCATAGATTACGCCCAGCTCAGCGCCCGAAGCCAAGACGAAGACGAGGCAGAAGGTCAGCATGGGGACCGCACCGGCGACTGCCAGCGTCTTGAAATTGCGCCACGCATTACGGAAGGGGCCGACGAGTGGCTGCGCGGCGTTGTCCAGCATGTCTCGCGTCGTTCGGAAGGCTGCTTCCGAATAGCGACGCCCATAATCGGCCCACATCTTCTGCTCGGCATGCGGGGAGAGCTTTCCTCGTTCGGCGGGACCTTCGATGGGGGCATCGGCTACCGTCTGCAGGGGCGGTACCGCGTCCTCCTCGCCTGACGTGTCCGGCTCAGAACTGTCCTTCTCTCTGGTCAGGCTCGTGTTGTAGACCACCGCGCCGAGGGTCAGCCATGCGAAGGGCACGACGATAAAGTTGCCGATTTGCGCCGCGTTATTCCACAGCCACCCAATCACCGCACCAATGACCCAGGTGTGGGCGACGATCCAATCCTTCGCCGTGACAATAGAGTCCCACACGGGGCCAATGCCTTGCCGGCTAAGAATCCACACACGGACCTTCTCAAAATTGCTGGTGATACTTAGCGACGCCGTGGCCATCCACAGCACCTCCAGGTACGCCGCCGCAGTGGCCACGCCAAAGGCGCGCTCCCCCAACTGCAGCGCACCAATGAGTTTGCGCAGCACCACGATAGAGATGAGGAACCCGGCAAACAGCCATCCGGAGCTTATGAATGAGCGCCCGAAATCATAATCGAGAAAGCTAGTGGCCACCTCGATGGTCACGGAGTCGTAGACAAAGGTCCGCGCGTCATCCCGCAACAGGCCGTGGGAGGAATACACGGTGAGGAACGGGATGAGGAGGCCACCGACGGTCAGCAGCGTGGTCTTATCCAGTTTGCTAAAGCGGGTCTCGCCGCCAAAGAACTCCATGGACGGCTGCATGATCCAAAAGCACACGATGACGCCGGTCATCACAGAAAGCGGCGCAAAGGGGAAGATGAGCGTGGCGGCCAACGGCGAATACTCAGAAATGACCACCGCCAACCACAGCACCGCCGCGCGCACTGCCAGCGACAGGCAAATCACCGTGATCAGCTGCGGCAGGTACCGCCACAGCAACTTTGCTGCGTCCAAGGGGACCGATAGTGCGTCCCGCGCGCTCTCAAGAATGACTTTCACGCCGCTTAGTATAAGGAGAATCACACCAGTGCGCTGGCCGAACGGGGAAAGCCGCCACCTCCCACGAAAGGGAAGCAGCGGCTTTCGAAAATGCAGTATGCGCGAAGATTAACGCTTGGAGTACTGCGGGGCACGACGTGCCTTGTGCAGACCAGCCTTCTTACGCTCCACGGCACGAGCATCACGGGTGAGCAGGCCAGCCTTCTTCAGGGCCTGGCGGTCAGCCGGGTTGTAGATGTTCAGTGCGCGGGCGATAGCCAGACGCAGGGCGCCGGCCTGGCCGGTCGGGCCACCACCGGTGACGGTGACCTTGAGGTCAAACTGGCCCTCGCGCTCGAGGATGGTCAGCGGCTGCAGGATGTCCTGCTGGTGCAGCTTGTTCGGGAAGTACTCGTCAAAGGCACGGCCGTTGACAGAGATGTTGCCGGAACCAGCGACGAGGCGGACACGAGCGATGGCGCGCTTACGGCGGCCAACGGTCTGAATCGGGCCCTCGTGGATAGCCGGGGCAGCGGTCTCAACCTCAGCCTCGGTGTCGGTTGCCAGGGAATCACCGATGGTGTTGGTGAACTCCTCGGTAGCGGCGGTTGCTGCAGCGATGTCGGCAGCGTCGGCTACATTGTTGTCGATGTTCTGCTCGGTCATTACTGTGCCACCTGCTTAAACTCAAAGGTTTCCGGCTTCTGGCCGGCGTACGGGTGCTCCTCGCCCACGAAAACGTGCAGCTTCTTGATGGAGGCGTTGGAAAGCTTGTTGTGCGGCATCATGCCCTTCACAGCTTCCTCGATAACGCGGACCGGGTTGGCGTCCAGGGACTGACCAAGGGTCATGGACTTCAGGCCGCCCGGGTAACCGGAGTGGCGGTAGCGCATCTCGCGCTCGCGCTTGTTGGAGGAAATGTGGATCTTGTCCGCATTCAGGATGATGATGTGGTCGCCGCAATCAACGTTCGGTGCGTACTGGGGCTTGTGCTTGCCGCGCAGCATGTCAGCCACGGTGGAAGCAAGCTTGCCCAGAACCACGTCGGTAGCGTCGATGACGTACCACTTGCGGGTGATGTCACCGCTCTTCGGGTGGAAAGTAGACAAAATGACTCCTTGAAAGTCTGTCTCGGAACTGCCGGCCAACGCTATGTAAGCCCCTACGCGGTACATACAGCGGCCGGTGGAGACCTGCAGCACGCGCGCACCCACGTAGACGCGGGTGCGGACACATAGGTGTTTCACTTTAGTATGAGGCTGTTTGAAAACCCAAAACGCCGATATCGCCCCTCACCAACGCCTCCATCCCCAGATACTTCGGGGTGGGGGTAGAGACAGAAACGTTGATGAGAAGCGATACCGGCGCCTTTCACTAGGTGGGCGGAAAGTGCTGACTGTGAGGCGGTGCGTCCAGCCCTTCCATTCACTACACCCCTCTCCTAGCCCTTCACGCCTTCCTCCACGCCACCCACCGCTCATGGTTGTGAATGGTGATGGAAGACTGCGCCCATACTCCTAGCGAAAGACCCGCAGTCGAGACGGTTTAGCCCCAGCTAGCGGCGGCGCGGCGGTTGACGTCACTCATATTGTCATTGCCCTGGGACACCGTGGTGGAGATGGTCGCTAGCACCGTATTGAGCTCGGCGGCAGCTTTATCCCACTTGGCCTGCGCCGCGTTATATGCGGCGGCGCTTTCTCCCTCCCATGTCGATACCATCGGCTGCAGGGTGGCCTTAAGGTCACCGAGGAGCCCGTTGATGCGGCCGGAGGTGGAGTTGATGTCGGCGGCGGCACCAGCGATGGCGCCAAACTGATACTTAATTCCAGACATTGCGTGTTCCTTATCTTCTGTGTGCTCGTGTGTGGTTCAGTGCGTACGGCTATAGGAGGCTGCGGCTCTGTTTAAAGGGCCAGGCCCGCGCCGCCGACGTTGTCGAAGGACTGGGCGTTATCTGCCTCAACCGAATCAAAGTTTCGGGCATTGTCCCTGATGTTGTCGCTGATGGCGGTCAGTGCCTCACGCAGCTGCTGTGCGGAGGAGTTGTAGCGCTGCATCAGGTTGTCAAAGGAAACCTGCGCGCGGCCTGCCCAGCTGGCGCGGACGGAGTCCACAACTCCCTGCAGACGGGTGAGCTCACCCTGTACCTCGTCATTGGTGGAGTCGACGCGGCCGGCGGTGGCCACCATTACGTCGGCTTCTGTGCGGAACGTTTGAGTCATTGTTCTCTCCCTTTCTTTGTTCCCTACCTGGGGCATGCCCTTTTACTACGGGGCCTGATGTGTGTTTCTTTCCCCCCGAGAAGCACCCTGTGTCCTTCTCACCCTTATTGGACTGAGTTAGTGGCGCATCGGTTCCCACCGGTTTCAAAGTTTTTAATTTTTCTGGCTTGCCGCTGCTTAGTCCTTCTTAACCAGCGATTCCGCCGCCATTCGGCACGCTGCCTTCTGCACCACGTTGGGCTCGAACTTGGTGTGGCAGCCCACGGACATCTGGTGGCCTTTGTCCTCCCACATCATCCAGGTCACCCGCGAGCCATCGCCGGGGTCTTCGGTATAGGTCAGCCGCCCGGACTCCTCTACCGGATCACGGAGGGCGGGATCGGATTCGATCTGCTCCTTGATCTCCGCAAAAAGGACGTCAACGGGCACGTTGAAAAGCGGATCTGCAGCGACAAGGATCCGCAGGTTGGGATCCTCACCGGCCGCGGTAACGAGCCCATCTTCCACGCTGGTACGAAAACCCTGTGGCAAGACCAAGGACATCCCTTCCACGTCGATGGCTTGTTGGCCCGGACGCAGCTGCGCACTGCCGGTATCCCCGGGCGAGCCTTGCGTCCCGCCCTCCTCAGTCGGCGCGTCCGAGCTCTGGGTCGGGGCCGTACCCGGCGAATGGGCAGCACTGGAAGTACTTACCGCCGTCTGGTGTGGTGTCGCGGCTGCTAAGGCTGCGTCTTTGCGTCCCACGGCCCACCAGGACACCCCGGCCACGACGAGCACCATGACCGCAATGGCGATATAGAAGGGGTCGATGCCTCCCACGAGCGCAGAAAGGCGGTGTGGTGTCGCGCGATGGGAGCGTCGCGCGCGCGTGGCTCGCGGCCGCTCAGCTGTCACGGTGTCTGCATGGCCCTCGTCGTGCCCGTCCACAACCGCCCTTGTAAGAGTCGGTGTTTGTTCCACCACGGGCGGCGATGGTTCTGTTTCCACTACCGTCGCGCCCGCGCCGGTCAGTTGGCGGCGCAGGATGCTCACTGCCTCGTCAGTGATGTCCGTACCGGATGGATCCGCTACCACCTCGGCGCTTACCTCCGGCCACTCCGCCCCGCAGACCTTTTCTGCCTGGTCAAGGACGGCGTCGAGCGCCCAGCCTTCGGCGATACCAGTGCCGGGTAAGTCGTAGCGGTAGATCGTCTCCGGCCCCTCATAGATCGTGGCGGCGTCGAGCACCGTGATAACGAGTGTGGTCTCTGGCGTAGTCGACGGTGTGCGCAGTGCATGAGTCGCGGTCATTGGTTATCTCCCTTGCTGGATGTGGTGTGTGGTGGTTCTTCTGGTGTGTCGGTGTCCGGCACATACACCTGTGCCAGGCCTTGGGGTGCCCCACGCACGACCCATTGGCCGCGGCCGGGCGGCAGCGCTACTGGTTTGATGCCGAAGATGGCGCCTTCGTCGCGGTCGGCGTCGAGAAGCAGCAGTGCTGGCTGCAGGTCGCGCACTGCCGAGAGGAACTGCCCAAACAGCGCGCGCCCGATTCCTCCTGATTTGCGCGCGAGCACTAGGTGCAGGCCCACATCGCGGGCGTGCGGGAGAATCTCCACAAGTGGTGCCAGGGCAATGTCACTGACCAAGTCGAGATCATCGATGACAAGGTAAATATCCGGCCCCTCCCACCAGCTCCGCGCGGCCAACTGCGCGGGAGTGACCTCGGGGCCGGGGAGGCGCTGCTCTAAGGTGCGGACGGTATCGAGGATGGCCTGGGTGGCTGCGCTTGCCGACGCCCCGTAGACCGCCACCATCTCCTCATCCAGCGTCCCCAAATGTGCCCGGCGCTCATCGATAACCACGAGGCGGGCTTCCTCCCGGTTCAGTTGGCTGATACCGGCGAGAATCACGCTGAGGAACTGCGACTTACCGGAACCTTGAGAACCAATGCACACGAGGTGGGGCTGCGTGGTCGGATCCCACGTCAGAAGGTCCAGGTCCGGCCCGCCAATTCCCCAAGCCACCCCGGCCGGTGGGCTGCCGGCCGGTTGTGGAAGCTCGGTGAGCAGGGCGGGCAGCATCTTCAACGGCGGGACCGGCTGGGCGTCCGCATGCACTCCGCAGATATGAGCGATATCCTGCGGGGACGTCGCAGCGAAGAGCAGGTTCTCCCCCGCCAGCGTGATGCCCCGACCGGGCGCTGCCGGGAGTTTTTGTTGTGCTTTGCGGTCAATGAGGGAATCCATGGCTTCACCCAGACGCAGCTCGAGGCGCGCCGCGATAAGGTCCCGGATTGACGGCCGCAGGCTGGTCCACCGCGCCGCCGCGATCAGGACGTGAACGTGGGAAGACGCACCATCTGCGACCAGCTGGGTAATCGGCTCGGCGAGATCTTCAAAATCCGCCCCAGAGGTGCCAATGTGGTGCCAGCCATCCACAATCAGGAAGGTGTGGCGGGATTCCGGGCGACGCACGAGGCCAGCGACTTCGTCGACGATGCGCCGTACCTTCTCCGGTTCCTCGCGGCCGGCCACCCCGGCCACGTGGGGCAGCCGCTCCAGAACCTGCAGTTGTCCGCCACCCAAGTCGATGACATAAAAGCGCACCTGGTCCGGCGAGTGCCGCAGTGCCATTCCGGAGGCGATACTGCGCAGCGCCATTGACTTGCCCGACTGCGGCCCACCGCACAGGGCCAGGTGCCCGCCACCCGTCGTGAAGTCCACGGTGAGTAGGTCTTGGCGCTGGTGGTAGGGGCGGTCGATAAGCCCCACCTCGGCGCACAGCCCGCCGCCCGCGCCGGGCGATTCTACCTGCACAGCGGCGACACTGGACAGCTCCACCACGGCGGGCAAGGGCGGCAGCCAGATTCGCCGCGCTGATTGACCGCGCCCGGCGGCTTCGTCCCGGGCAGCCCCCACCACGGTGTCAAGGAGGGTGCTCGAGGAGTCCACGAGTACTGCGAAGTCTAGGTCCTCCTCCACCACGCGGTGCCCGGTGAAAAGCTCTAGGCGCGCCGTGTGCTGTGCGGAAGCATCATCTTCTAGCGCTACCCGGCGCGTCACCGGGCCGGACACATAGGAGGCCTGGAAACGTGTGGGGGCATCGGCATCCGTCTTGAGGTAGCCGGATCCCGGCTGGGCGGGGAGGTGGTAGGCGTCGGGCACACCGAGGACCTGGCGGGACTCCCCGGCGGAGAATGTCTTCAGGCCAATGCGGTAGGACAGGTGCGAATCCAATCCCCGTAGGCGCCCTTCTTCCAGGCGCTGGGAGGCCAGCAGCAGGTGCACGTGCAGTGAGCGGCCGAGCCTTCCTACTGCGACGAAGAGCTCCGCGAAGTCCGGGTGCTGGCCCAACAGTTCCGAGAACTCGTCCACCACGATGACCAGCGCCGGCAGCGGCCCGTGCTCCGCCACCGCGGCAGCGGAAGCATTGAACTCGCCCACATTGGCAAAATTGCCCGCCTTGCGCAGCAGCTCCTGGCGGCGGTTCATCTCCCCGGAGATGGCATCGTACATGCGCTCCACCAGGGTAGATTCCTCCTCCAGGTTGGTAATCACGGCGGAGGTGTGCGGCAGCTCCTCGCAGCCGAGAAAGGTCGCCCCACCTTTGAAGTCCACGAGCACGAGGTTGAGCTCCTCCGGGCTATGCGTGGCGGCTAAGGCCACGACGAGTGTCCTGAGCAGCTCCGATTTTCCGCTGCCCGTAGCACCGATGCACAGCCCATGCGGGCCCATGCCGCCCTGCGCCGACTCCTTCAGGTCGAGCACCACCGCCTGCCCGGACTCGTCCACACCGATGGGCACGCGCAGGCGTTCGACCGGGCTGCGGCCTTGCCACATGCCGGAGGCCTGCAGCGCATCCACGTCCCGGTAGCCCAGCAGCACAGGGAGGTCCGCATCGCGACCGTGCCGTGGCGTTGCCGTAGCATCGCCGCCGAAGGGGCGGTGATAGGGCGCAAGCGTGCGGGCGTGGAGGAGGGCCGTGGAAACGTCGACAAGCGCGCAGCTACCCAGCTTCTCCTCCCCCGCGGCGGTGACCACGGACAGCGCGCCTTCCGCCCGCAGGTAAATGCCTTCGTCCTCCGCACGGCGGCCCAGCGGCGAATGAGGTGTGACACCCACGGCGATGGTGGTCGTCGGGGCGTCTTCCGACGCTCCCTCTTTGTCGAGTACACCACTATGCCGGTGGTCCTCCTCCACGACGCGGATACGAAACTGAGCGCTCTCCGGATCCCTCGAGTGCGGCAGCCACTTCAGCCACTCCCAGCTCTCCCCGTGGTACTCAATGCCCACGGTTTCCGGGCCATGCAGTACCGCCAGGTGCAACAGCAGCGCGCGGGCCATACCGTGCGCATCCGCACCGGCCAGCCCCACGATAGGGAAGGCTTGGAGCTGGATGACCACCGGCATATCCGCCAGCGTTCCCACCGCGCGCACGGTCTGGCGCAGGCTCACCGCACACACTGGGTCGAGGTCTTCTGCGGCACCCGAATCTGGAACATTGATCGGCGTGCACAGTGCCATCGGCCCCGTCCCCACCCGCACTTCCAGGGCATCCGGGGCATCTGCCGTCCGCTCCCACAGCCGCGGGGTGGGAATCAGCGCGCCAAGCTGTTCGGGGTCAGGGTTGCGGTGTTCCTCGTGCGCACGTTGCGCCGCCCCGCGCTCTAGCGCTTCCTCCCGCAGCGCCTTGAGGTGACGCAGGTACGTCCGGCGAGTTTCGTCCGGATCCTGCCCGCCTCCCTGCGGGTTGAACATCATGGCCATGCTGGCCAGCATCATGAGCGGGAACATGAGGCTCATGGGGCTTACCCGGCGCGCATCACCCGCGCCGAGAACCATGAGCGCCACCATGCCCACCATGGCCGCGATCATGACCAGCGGCATAAGCAGGCGAACCAACGGAACGGGCTGGGCACGGGCCGCCTCCGGCACGGCCTCGGCATCAATGCTGCCTTGCGGCAGTGGTGGCGCTGGTTCCCGATATGACGACAGCCCGGTGTCAACGACGCGTGTAGGTACGCGCATGTCAAAGTCCTTCCCCCCGAAGTACTCCACCGCCTCCTTAAGCGGTGGACAGCGTGCCACCAGTAAGCCACAATGTGAGGCAATGGGCAAGGGGTTGCCCAGAAATTTTTCTCGGGGGAGGTATTTTCCATGACTCGCGCACTCGCGCATTCTGTCCGTGTCACCGTCCGTATCCACGCAGGCCAGACCCGCAAAGAAGCGGATATCTCACTGCCGCTTTCGTCCAGCCTCGGGGAGGTGCTGGGGGAGCTGCTCGTGCTTGTCGACGTTCCCCCAGCACCCATCCTGTGGCGCGCCACTACCGCGGCGGGCAAGACCATATCGATGACCACGCCGCTGGATCGCACCAGCGTGGAAGAAGGCTCCGTGCTGGTGCTCAGCCCTGATGCACCGGCGCCAGCACCCATCGTGCGCGACGCCGCGGAAGCATTAGCCGCCGATGTCTCCGCCACGCAGCTTTCTGGCCTGGCTGGGCTGTGGGGTGTGGCGGGCCTTATCGCCGGCGGTGGGCTCCTTGCCGCAACACTGTCCCCCACGGTCGGCTGCGCCGCCACTGCACTCCTCGCCCTCGTTCTTGCGGTATGGACGCGGCGAGGATCTCTGCTCGCCACCGCGCACGTCGCCGCGGGGCTGGCGGGCGGGTTAGCCACTGGCGCAGCATTTGTCGCTGGACCTGCAGGTACCGCGGTGCCGGCGGCACCCGTCGTGGGGGCCGCGACCGCCGTCGGTGCGACGGCGGTGCTCTCCCACCTGGTACGCATCGGCGGGCTGCGGGACCGGGCTACTGCCGCGACGTGGTGCCTGCTCGTGCTCGTCGGTCTCCTCGGCCCCGCCCCGCTCCTCGCAGCCACCGTGGGCCTGTTGGCGGGCGCTCCCCTGCTGACCACGCGGCTGGCGGGTTTGCGCGTGCCGCAGCTTCCCACCGCCGGGCAAGACTTAAGCATCTCGGACGAGGTACCCACCGATAACGCGCTCGCTGCCCGGCGCGCCGGGCAGGCCTACGAGGGCATCGCGGTGGGCTGCGCGGTGGCGGGTGCCCCTGCCCTGCTCCTCGTCACATTGAACGCCAACGCGGCGGCAACCCAGGGGGCCTCCCAAGCGCTGTGTGTAAGTATCGCTGGCGGGGTCATCGTGCATGCAGCACGCCATGCCCGGCCCATTGCTGCGTGGGCACTGGGAATCTATGGCCTCGCCGCTGCTAGTGCCTCGGTGGCTGTGCCACTACACGAGTGGCAGCGGCTTTCTGCGCCAACCACGGAAACATGGGTGCTCAGCGTCGTCGCGGGGCTCATCGTTGTAGCCATGCTGTCAGTACCGGTGTGGGCAGGCAAGCTACGGCAGATTGAGCCGACCACCATCGTGTGGTTCGAGCGCGCCGAAGCCCTCGCACTGGCTGCGTGTTTGCCGCTCGCCGCACACCTGGCTGGGCTTTTCGAGTTCATTAGGGGGTTGGGCTCATGACAGCTCTAATTAGAATCGGCGCCGCCAGCGCTGCTCTTGGCGCTGGTCTGGCGTGGGGGTCCTGCGTGTTGTCCGGGCCGGTAGCTGCTGCCCGCGAGCCAGACACCGCGTGCGCGGAGGCTACCCTCGCCGCGGAAGGGCCACAGCCTTCCGCACAATACTCGGACTATCGCGCGCGGCTGCATTCTTTTGCCACGGGTGCCGGGGTGAAGGTCGCGGTCATCGACACCGGAGTGGCCGCGCACCCCCAGCTGCGCGTGACACCGGGAGCGGACTTCGTAACCCCAGACGAGCCCGACCCGCTGCGAGACTGTGACCTGCACGGCACGGTGGTGGCCGGGGTCATCGCAGGAAGAGAGCTCGGCGTGGCCCCGGATGCGGAAATCTACGCCATCCGGCAAACCAGTTCGCATTTCAGGCAACCGGCGCCGGATAACTCGGCAGGGGCCGATGGTTCAGCGGAGGAAGACCACGGTTCCGGAACGCTGGCCAGCCTGGCTGCTGCCATCGAGGATGCCGTGAACGCGGGAGCTCAGGTCATCAACGTCTCCGTCGTGTCCTGCGTCCCGCCGGATGCCGCCTCACGGGTGGATCGATCGGGCTTGGACGCAGCGCTGCAGCGCGCGGAGGACGCTGGGGCGGTGGTGGTGGCGGCGTCGGGAAACGCGACATCCGGTGGCTGTGAACAAGGTGATGTGGTCTTCCCCGCCGTGGCGGATACTGTCCTCGCGGTTGGCGCCCTAGCCACCCCGTACGACCTTGCGGATTACTCCATCGCTGCACCTCTCAGCGCAGAGGGCAACGTACCACTCGCCTTGGAACCCGGCGGCGGCTGGGCCAGTGCCAAGGGGGATACCCTCTTTCAAGGCACGTCTTTCGCCGCGCCCCTGGTCAGCGGAACGCTCGCTCTGCTGGTGCAGCGCTACCCCGACGAGTCCCCGGCGCAGCTGCGCCAACGCGTCATCGATTCCGCCGAGCCCGGCCACGGGGTGGTCGATCCCCTCACCGCGGTGACCTTTCGTCCTGCGGCCGAAACCCGCGAGGAGCGTTCCTTTGCGGTGACACCACTGACAGCACCGGCCGCCCAAGGCTGGCCTATGGTGCGCCTACTCCTCGGGGCCCTGGGGTTCCTCGTCCTCGTGGCTGTTATCAGTGCTCATTCTTTAAGGCCTCCGCGCGGCTCAAGGCAGAACCTTCCGGCAGCAGACGCAGAATCTCCCACGGCACCTGCTCCGGTTCCCCCAGGCCCAGCGCGTTTAGCTCCCCGGCGCTAGCCAGCTCGTGGCGCCTGCCGGTGGCAGAGACCACGTGATAACCATGCCCGCTGTCTACGCCCACGCCCGCCCGCAGACCGGCGAAACGCTGCGCCGCCGAATCACCCGGCAAGTCCACGGTGGCTGACACCGGGCGCGTCATACCGGCTCCATGCTGGTGCGTCGCGCACAACCAGCCCTGCTCAGGAGACAGGAAGTCCATGCGGGTAGCCGGGAGGTTGAAGGTCGGTGGGACGTCGCCAAGCGCGGCTACCTCCTGCGACTGTGCCGGCAAACGCTGCGCGCCCATGCCGACGAGCATCTCCGCCTGGGTGGGAGTGATGGCGAAAACGCCCTGCTCCGTTCGCGCCCACAGCTGTTCGCCGGTATCCAGAATCTCTGGTGGCGCGGCTGGGAAACTCAGCGGCTCCAGTTCGGCGAAGGCATTGAGTAACTCCGCGGGCACGCTCCACACCGCCGTCTCCGCGGTCATCCCCAAGGCGCGGCGCAGTACCCTGCCTTGCGTGCTCGTGGCCTCGGGCAACACGACGCGCCCTTGGCCGGTGAGCAACCACTGCGTGCCCTCGGATTCCGCCACGGCGGCATGCTCTTCGTCGAACCCGGGAACGGCGTGGTGCGCCACCACGGTCACGGTGCCGACGCGACTGCTGGACTGCCAGTTCTCCCCTTCGGTGGATTCCTCCAAGCAGGCTGACCAGCTTGGCTCCTCCCCTGTCGCAGCGGCAAGGAGGTTCGGGGCATCCGCAATCCCCAGCGGGGTGCCTAAGCTTATCTGGTCTAGAAAGCTATCCCCGGCCGCATGTGGCTCCACCGCTTCGTTGGCAATGAGCCGGGCCGACGCCAGGTTAGCCACCGGGTGGTAGGTGCCATCGACCAGAGCTAAAAGCTGTCCCTCCGCAGAGCGGACCACGGGCGCATCCCCGGGTTGCGGATCCGGTTGCATCCACGCAATGAGCCCCGAACCGAGGCTAAGGAATGCGACTGCAGCTACTCCACCGAGCAGTGCGCGCCGTCGCCGCTTCAGCGGATCATGGATCATCCTGATATCCCCGAACACCAAGCCGTGCTCGAGCCGACGCAGTAGAAACTTGTGCCCGGATACCTGGGCCTTGGTAGTAGGCAACGCGCGTGCCATGAAAATCCTCCCCGAATCAGTGCACCACCCTCCCTGGTGCAGTGGGGTCTAGATTAACCCAACTCCGTGTCCTCCGCAGCGCGACGGCTGCGAGTCATCTTCGCGCGTGCAGCCAATTGGTCTGCGTCGGGATAGTCCACGCCAACCAGGCTCAGCCCTGCGGCCGGGGCGAGGGGAATCTGGGAGGACCTGCTGGTTTCCTGAAGCATCTGGGCCGCGAACTCCACATCGCGGGAACCTTCGCCCACTCGCAGGCAGCATCCCACGAGGCAGCGCACCATGGACCAACAGAAGGCATCGGCGCTAACGTGTGCCTCATAAAGCTTCGGTTCTGCGGGCGTTGAGACGTCCTTCCACTCGAAGGCGAGCAACTCGCGGATGGTCGTGGCGTGTGGCTTGGCCTTGCAGAAGGCCACGAAATCGTTGAGACCCACCAACTGATCGGCGGCGGCCTGCATTAGGTCCAGGTCCACCGGCTTGAGCCACGTTGCGGTGTCCCGAGCGCGGGTCGGCAGCGCGCCGCGCGGATGAGTGGTGATGCGGTAGACGTAATGGCGGCGCAGGGCGGAAAAACGTGCGTCGAAATCGTGCGACACCTCGGTGCAGGCGTGCACGCGGACGTCGACCGGCAGCAGCTTGGCCAAGCGCCGGACCAGTTTGGCGGGATCGCCATCGATGCTGCGCTGACTTAGTGCGGCGCGAGTGGTGTCGAAGTGCGCCACCTGACCGCTGGCATGCACGCCCGCGTCGGTGCGCCCAGCCACCGTGAGCTCCACCGGGTGGCGCAAAACCATGGCCAGCTTCTCCTCGATGGTCTGCTGTACCGTGCGAAGGCCGTCCTTTTGACGGGCCCACCCGTGGAAGTCGGTGCCGTCATAGGCCAAGTCCAGTCGCAGGCGAACGCTTTCACTCATGGGGGTTGATGATACCGTGCGCTCGATCTGCCGTGGGGACTACGTCGATGGTCCGTTTTAACAAATAGTGGCCTGAAAAGTGCAATTCTTGGACCCTTATTTGTTAAAACGGTACTTCATCCAGAGCACGGCTCCCCTCTCTGCGCCGTGGCGCGGAGAAAACGACAAAGGCCCGCGCCCCACCGCAGTGGTGAGCGCGGGCCTTGCCTAGACCTCAGAAGAATTACTTCTCCTCGGTGGTCTCCTCAGCCTCAGCCTCAGCCTCGGTAGCCTCAGCGGATTCAGCCTCAGCCTCTTCAGCCTTAGCTTCCTCAGCCTGCTTGGAAGCAGCAGCGCGAGTAGCGCGGTTTGCCTCGGAGGTCACGGTCTCCTCGAGAACGAGGGAGATCTGGGACATCGGAGCGTTGTCGCCGGAGCGGTTGTCCAGCTTGATGATGCGGGTGTAGCCACCCTCACGGTTCTCAAACTTCGGTGCCAGCTCGTCGAAGAGGTAGGCAACAACATCCTTGTGCGGGATGAGCTTGAGCACTGCGCGACGGTCAGCAACGGTGCCGGCCTTCGCCTTGGTGATGATCTTCTCAGCGTAAGGACGAAGCAGCTTCGCCTTAGCGTCGGTGGTCTTGATTGCGCCGTGCTCGAACAGGCTCGCTGCCATGTTGCTCAGCAGGTGCTTCTGCTGGCTGGCGGAGCCGCCGAGACGCGGACCCTTCTTGGGGGTAGGCATTATGTACTCCTCGTGTGCGGATTAATTGAGCGCGCGACGGGGCGCAAAAAGCCGCGCCGTCACGATTCAGTGGAATTCTTTACTCGGAATCGTCGGAAGCCGGGTCCTTGAAGTCGCCGGTCTCTGCGTCGTAGCCTTCGAGCTGGGTCGGGTCGAAGTCCTCAGGGGTGTCCTTGAGGGCCAGGCCCAGGTTAGCCAGCTTGATCTTTACCTCGTTGATCGACTTCTGACCGAAGTTGCGGATATCCAGCAGGTCCGATTCGGTGCACTCAGCGAGCTCACCGACGGTGTGGATCTCCTGACGCTTCAGGCAGTTGTAGGAGCGGACGGAGAAGTTCAGATCCTCGATCGGCATGCTGTAGGCGGCGATGTACTCCGTCTCCTGCGGGGACGGGCCAATCTCAATGCCCTCAGCAGCGGTGTTCAGCTCGCGAGCCAGGCCGAAGAGCTCGACCAGGGTGCCGCCGGCGGAAGCCAGGGCGTCGCGTGCGGAAATCGAGTTCTTAGTCTCGACGTCGATGATCAGCTTGTCAAAGTCAGTGCGCTGCTCAACACGAGTAGCTTCGACCTTGTAAGAGACCTTCAGCACCGGGGAGTAAATCTGGTCGACCGGAATGCGGCCGATTTCTCCCGAGGTGGCGGCAGCCGGGACGTAGCCACGGCCGCGCTCGACGACGAGTTCCATCTCCAGCTTGGCGGACTCATTCAGCGATGCGATGTGCAGATCCGAGTTGTGGATCTCCACGCCGGCCGGCGGCTGGATATCGCCTGCAGTGACCTCACCCGGGCCTTCCTTGCTCAGGTACATGACCACCGGCTCGTCGGAGTCGGAAGACAGAACCAGACCCTTGACGTTAAGGATGATTTCGGAAACGTCTTCCTTCACACCATTGATGGTGGTGAACTCGTGGAGCACACCGTCAATCTTGATGGAGGTTACTGCCGCGCCCGGGATGGACGAAAGCAGCGTGCGACGAAGCGAGTTACCGAGGGTGTAACCGAAGCCCGGCTCGAGCGGCTCGATAACGAACTTAGAGCGAGACGAGTCGATGAATTCCTCGGTGAGCTGAGGACGCTGGGAAATAAGCATGGAGTTTCTCCTTGTCGGCGCCCGCTATTTGACGCCGGTAGAAGGGGTAAAGATGAAAGTGTCGAAGGATTACTTCGAGTAAAGCTCGACGATGAGCTGCTCTTGCAGCGGAACGTCGATCTGAGCGCGCTCGGGCAGCTGGTGCACGAGGATGCGCAGGGTGTCCGGAACGACCTGCAGCCACGCCGGAACGTTGGCGTCAACCAGGCGGTCCTGAGCCTCTTCGAACCATTCCATCTTCTGGGAACGCTCACGAACATCGATGATGTCGTACTGCGTAACGCGGAAGGAAGGAACGTTGATCTTCTTGCCGTTCACGGTGAAGTGACCGTGGGAGACAAGCTGGCGAGCCTGGCGGCGGGTGTTGGCCAGACCTGCGCGGTAGATCACGTTGTCGAGACGGGACTCGAGCAAAACGACGAGGTTGTCACCGGTCTTGCCCGGAAGGCGGTTAGCCTCGGCGTAGTAGCGGCGGAACTGACGCTCCAGCACACCGTAGGTGTACTTGGCCTTCTGCTTCTCCTGGAGCTGCAGCAGGTACTCAGATTCCTTGATGCGGTTGCGGCCAGCCTGTCCCGGAGGGTACGGGCGACGCTCAAATGCCATGTCGCCGCCGACCAGGTCGACGCGCAGACGGCGGGATACGCGGGTAGCGGGGCCAGTATAACGAGCCATTTTCTTACCTCTTCCTTTCCCTTAAACCTTGCGGCGCTTGGTCGGACGGCAGCCGTTGTGCGGCTGTGGGGTGGCATCCGTGATCGAGGAAACCTCGAGGCCTGCAGCCTGCAGGGAACGGATGGCGGTCTCGCGGCCGGAGCCCGGACCCTTGACGAAAACGTCAACCTTCTTCATACCGTGGTCCATGGCCTTGCGGGCCGCGTTCTCAGCAGCCATCTGCGCTGCGAACGGGGTGGACTTACGGGAACCCTTGAAGCCGACGTGGCCGGAGGATGCCCAGGAGATGACAGCACCGTGCGGGTCCGTGATGGACACGATGGTGTTGTTGAAGGTGGACTTGATGTATGCGTGGCCAGCGGCCACGTTCTTCTTTACGACGCGACGACCACCACGGCGCGCGCCGGAACGAGTCTTGGGTGGCATGTTTTACTTCTTCTTTCCTGCGATCGTCTTCTTCGGACCCTTGCGCGTACGAGCGTTGGTCTTGGTGCGCTGACCACGAACGGGCAGACCACGGCGGTGGCGGATGCCCTGGTAGCAACCGATTTCAATCTTGCGACGAATGTCAGCCTGAACCTGGCGGCGGAGGTCACCCTCGACCTTCCAGGTAGCTTCAATGACGTCACGCAGCGCCGACAGCTGATCGTCGTCGAGGTTGTCGGTGCGCAGGTCGGGAGAAATGCCGGTCTTTTCCAGCAGTTCCTTGGCACGGGAAGGCCCGATGCCGTAGATGTAGGTGAGAGCAACCTCCATGCGCTTGTTGCGCGGGAGGTCAACACCAGCTAGACGTGCCATATGGCTAGTCCTTTCGGGTTGTTACGATGGTTTTCTCCTCATCCGTCCCCCGCCACGCATACGCTTCGACCCGGGCCGTGCCGGGGAAACTGTGGGCATGCTTAGCAGCGTGGGCTCAGGCCATCGCAGCCTGAGGTAAAAAAGGACGCACGAAGGGCGCGTCCCGTGGGTGAGGAGGCTTACAGTCTTTACTTGTAGCGGTAGACGATGCGTCCGCGGGTCAGGTCATAAGGAGACAGCTCCACAACAACGCGATCCTCTGGGAGGATGCGGATGTAGTGCTGACGCATCTTGCCCGAGATGTGGGCAAGAACCTTGTGCCCGTTGTCGAGTTCGACGCGGAACATTGCGTTGGGCAGGGGTTCGACGATGCGACCCTCAACCTCGATTGCGCCTTCCTTAGCCATAACCTCTACTTTTCTGATGGAGTTCTTTTCGCCACGCTTGGCGACGCCTCCACCTGCATGTTTGGTGTCTACTGCCTGGTGTCCTCAGCAGCCAATCCGGCTGCGTACAGACACCAGCACTAAAGCATACGCTGCGAGAACGGGTTTTCCAAATACAGAAACCTCCCGTCGCACTAAAGCGCGGGAGGCAAATGGTGTCTAGCGGTGGCTTGCCCACCGCTACGTCCTAGTAGATGAAGACCTTGGAGCCCATCGGCACATCATTCCAGTAGCGCACGGCATCCTGGTGGGTCAGGCGCACGCAGCCATTGGACTGGTAGGCCGGGGAGCCCTCGTGGAAGGCGTGGCCGTTGTTCGTGAAGTACATTGCGTAAGGCATCGGTGCGTTACCGAATTCCCACGAGATCTCGTCCTTCACCTTACGGTTGATGTAGTACGTGCCGGCCGGGGTTTCCTCACCCGGCTTACCGGTGGACATGCCCTGCGCAACGTAGGTGACGTTGCCGTTGCCGTCCTGCAGCCAGGTACGGCGGCCATCGCGGTCCACGCAGATACGCGCATCTGCCGGGCACGGGCCAACATCGAAGCGCTGCGCCTGACGCTCAGCCTCAGCCTTGCGCGCGGCTTCCTCAGCGGCGGCCTTCTCGCGAGCAATCTGCTCAGCGTGGGCGCGCTCCTCAGCTTCACGAGCAGCGCGAATCTCGGCGTTCTTCTGATCAATCAGCCCCGGGAAGACGAGCTCAATAGCGCCATCGATTACTGGGCGAAGAGCATCGGCTGCCTGCGGGTTAACATTCTGCAGCGCTTCCAGCATTTGGTTGCGGCTAGCCCACGCGTTCTCACGGGTCTGGCCAGCGAACTCATCAAGCTGGGACTGGACGTTGGAGGATAGGGAATCAATAGAGGGGACCGTCTGTGCGTGTGCGGCCGGGGCGACCGAGAGAGTAGCGGTCAGAAGGCCGATTGCGGTGGCTCGGCGTAGGGAGCGAGCACCAGCGCGGGAGCGAATTTTAGACATGGCAAGAAGTATAAACCTTCCGACCATGATTTCCTACCCGAAAGACGTGTTTTAGTAGCGCGGGGTCAGGATTCGGGGACCATTCTCCGTCGCCGCGACGGTGTGCTCCCAGTGCGCCGACCACGATCCATCGAGGGTTACCACGGTCCAGTCATCCTCTAAGACCTCGCTGTCCTCAGTACCCAGGGTCAGCATCGGCTCAATGGCCAACACGGAACCTTCCTGGATGAGGGGACCGCGCCCTGCCTTACCTTCGTTGGCCAGGTAGGGCTCCTCGTGCATCTCTCGGCCGATGCCGTGGCCGCCGTAGCCATCGACGATAAAGAGAGCGACGCCGAACTTATCCTCGGCGCGGTAAGTCGCCTGCTCGAGGGCAGCGGAGACGTCGGTCAGCCGGTTGCCCGGAACCATCGCCTTGAGGCCCTCGTGGAGGACCCATTCGGTGGCGTCGCTCAGCGCCTGCGCTTCGGCGCTGAGCTTGCCGACGCCAAACGTCCACGCACTATCCCCCACCCAGCCGTCGAGGGTGGCACCGCAGTCAATGGAAACCAGGTCCCCCTCAGCCAGCAGCATTTCCTTGCTGGGGATGCCGTGGACGATGACGTCGTTGACGGAAGCGCAGATGGAACCCGGGAACCCGCCGTAGCCCTTGAAGGTGGGCACGGCACCGGCATCGCGGATGGTCTGCTCGGCCACCTCATCGAGTTCCAGCGTGCTCACACCCACCGCTGCGGCAGCGCGTACCGCCTGCAGGGCGCGGCCGACGATCTCGCCGGCCGCCTGCATGGCATCGAGCTCGCCTGGGGTGCGGGCGGGGATGGTTTTAGTGCGTCGTCGAAAAGCCATGGCTTAAAAGGCAGATTACTTGCCCATGGCCTTCAGGGTGCGCTCGTTGATCTCCTCAACGGAACCCTCAGCCTTCACGGAGATGATGGCATCGCCGTAGTGCTCAATAAGCGGGAAGGTCTCCTCGCGGTACACGCCCAGGCGGGTGCGGATGGTCTCCTCGGTGTCGTCTGCACGACCGCGGGCGAGCATGCGCTCGACGACGACGTCCTCGGACACCTCAAAGTTCAACACGCCATCCAGCTTGAGGCCCTTGTCGTCAAGGAGCTTCGCCAGGATGTCGGCCTGCTCCACGGTGCGCGGGAAGCCGTCAAGGAGGAAACCTTCCTTGGCGTCATCCTGGTTAAGGCGGTCCTCTACCATGCGGGCGGTGACGTCAGTCGGCACCAGCTTGCCGGCATCGATGTAGGACTTGGCTTCTACACCAAGCGGGGTGCCCTCACCAATGTTGGCGCGGAAGAGGTCACCGGTGGAGATGTGCGGAACGCCGAGCTTCTCGCTGAGGAGGGCGGCTTGGGTGCCCTTGCCGGCACCGGGAGGGCCAAGGAGTACGTAACGCATTACTTAAGCAGTCCTTCGTAGTTGGATTGTAGAAGCTGGGACTCGATTTGCTTGACCGTAGTCAAGGCAACCGAGACCATAATGAGGATGGCGGTACCACCGAAGGCGGAGGTGCCGCTGGCACCTGCAGTGCCCACGCCGAGGTCCAAGAGGATATTCGGCAGAACAGCGATGAGCGCCAGGTAGATCGAACCGACGAACAGCAGGCGGTTCATCACGAAGCCTAGGTACTCGGCGGTCGGTCGGCCCGGGCGGATACCCGGGATGAATCCACCATACTTCTTCATGTTGTCGGCTTGTTCCGCAGGGTCGTACTGAACCGATACGTAGAAGTAGGAGAAGAAGATGGTGAGCACAAAGTAGAGGACGATGTACTGCCAGGAGCTCGGTGCTTGCAGGTGAGCAATGACGTTGCGCTGCCACCAGTTATCGGAGACACCCGGGGAGCCGGAGTTGACGATCTGGGTGATGAGCACCGGCATGTAGATCAGCGAGGAGGCGAAGATGACCGGGATAACGCCGGCCTGGTTGACCTTCAGCGGCAGGTAGGTTGAAGAACCACCGTACTGGCGGCGGCCCACCATGCGCTTGGCGTACTGCACCGGGATACGGCGCTGGCCCTGCTCGATGAAGGTAATGCCCGCGACGAGAACGATGAGGCCCGTGAGAACCATGGCGAAGACCAGACCACCATTGTTCTGGAAGATGTTGACGCCGTCGGTAGGAAGGCGGGTAGCAATACCGGCGAAAATCAGCAGCGACATGCCGTTGCCGATTCCCTTCTCCGTAATCAGCTCACCCATCCACATCACCAGGATCGCACCAGAGGTCATGGTGATAACGAGCACGACGAGGGTGAAGAAGTTACGGTCCTCCGCCAAGACGCGCACGCCCTGACCCAGGAGCTGCTCGCGGTCCGCCAAGGCCACAATGCCCGCGGACTGCAGCAGGGCCAGCGCAAGGGTGAGGTAACGCGTGTATTGCGTCATCTTCGCCTGACCGGACTGACCCTCCTTCTTCAACTGCTCGAAGTGCGGAATAACCACGGTGAGCAGCTGCACGATAATGGACGCCGTAATGTACGGCATGATGCCGATGGCGAAGATCGACAGCTGCAGCAGCGCACCACCGGAGAACAGGTTGATCACCGAGTACAGGTTTCCGGACTCCTCCGTAAGGTCACGAAGGCGACCGGCGATGGTGGCGTAATCAACGCCCGGCGACGGGATCTGCGCGCCAACGCGGTAGAGAATAATCATCACGAGCGTGAAGATGATTTTCTTCCGCAGGTCGGCATCTTTGAAAGCCTGCAAAATGGCGGACACTACTCAATCCTCCTGGCCTACCGCGCTTGCTGTGCGGTTCGAATTCGCCGCGCACGGGGGTGGATCTCATCTGTTCCCAAAAGTTAAGAACCTTCTTAAGGTCCTTCATAGGAACGCTTGGACAGTTTTGACCCCATTACCCTACCAGCCCCGCCCCCTTTCGCCACATTGGCCCCGCGAAAACCAGGCTTATCCTTCTCGGATTAGTTTCCCCCTTAGCGCCATCGACGCATGAGGCCTACCATGGACCGCGTTGCCCTAAGGCAATGTCCTTACAACATTTCTACGTCTTTTCGACCTCTCAAGCGGCGCCCCGGGGCGCCACAGAGTATGGCCGTCTTCTATCTGCCTAACCTTAATCCGAAAGTAGTATGTAGTTTTATGAGTAAGCGATTCTCCCCAATGACCGTGGCTGAGATCATCGATACCTTCGTTCCCAGCCCCAACCCCTTCCGCTGGGAAGCTTTCGACGGTTCCGCAACCGGCCCAGCCGACGCGCAGTTCACCGTCAAAATTAATAACCTGCAGGGTCTGGCCTACATCGCCACACACCCGGGCGATGTAGGCTTCGCCCGCGCCTACGTCACCGACGGAATCACCGTCGAGGGGGAACACCCGGCACACCCCTACGGCATCTTCGACGCCTTGCACGCAATGTATGACAAGTTCTCCCGCCCGGACGCGAAAACCCTTGCCCGCGTCGCGCGTTCCTTGGCTTCGATGGGCGCTTTTCAAATCCAGCCGGTCCCGGATGTCGAGCGTGCCTCGTGGCTGCGCCGCAAGCTCCATGAGGGGCTGTCCAAACACTCCAAGGAGCGCGACGCAGAAGTCATCTCCGATCACTATGACGTGGGCAACGACTTCTACGAGCTCTTCCTCGGCGACTCGATGACGTACACCTGCGCCTACTACCCCTCCCCTGACGCCACGCTGGACGAGGCCCAAGAAAACAAGTACCGACTCATCTTCGACAAGCTGCGCCTCAAGGAGGGCGACCGCCACCTGGACGTCGGCTGTGGCTGGGGCGGGATGGTGCGCTACGCCGCCAAGCGCGGCGTGAAGTCACTCGGTGTGACCTTGTCCAAGGAACAGGCTGAATGGGGCCAAGCCAAGATTAAGGAGGAGGGTCTCGAAGACCTGGCGGAAATCCGCTTCCTGGACTACCGCGACGTCACCGAGGAAGGCTTCGACGCCATCTCCGCCATTGGACTGCTGGAGCATATCGGAGTCAAGAACTACCTGGACTTCTTCAGCTTCCTCCACGGCAAGCTCAAGCCGGGTGGTGTGATGCTCAACCACTGCATCACCTACCCGGATAACCACAAGACGCCGAAAGGCGGGTTCATCGACCGCTACATCTTCCCCGATGGCGAGCTTTCCGGATCCGGCACCATTACCAAGTCCATGCAGGATGCCGGCTTCGAGGTCGTCCACACGGAATCCCTCCGCTTCGACTACATGCGCACGCTGCATGATTGGTGCGAAAACCTCAAGGAGAACTGGGAGGAGGCCTGCTCGCTAGTGGGCCTTCCCACTGCCCGCCTGTGGGCCATCTACATGGCCGGCTCCGAGTGGGGCTTTGAGCACAACATCATCAACCTGTACCACTTCTTGGGCGTCAAACTGGGTGATGCTGGCTCCCGCGCCGGCGTGCCCGAGCGCCGCTGGTGGGAAGATTCGCGCTTCTAAAGACTTAAAGGAGTTTTATGTTGACAGATCTCATCCGCAATCACCGCAGCGTCGACGCAGTAGAGATTCCGCCGGTGGGCTGGAAGGCGCATGAGGAGGGCGTCGACAAGCTCCTGCGTAGCTTCCACGCGGTGCCGAAGGATAAGCGCGTACGTTTGGCGAAGAAGACCTCGAACCTCTTCCGCGGGCGCAGCGAGCAGCAGGCGGGCCTCGATGTGTCCGGCCTGGGTGGTGTGATTGAGGTCGATCCCATCGCACAGACCGCCGAGGTCCAGGGCATGTGCACCTACGAGGACCTCGTCGACGCCACCCTGCCGCACGGCCTCATGCCCTTTGTTGTGCCACAGCTCAAGACGATTACGCTGGGCGGCGCCGTGACGGGCATGGGAGTGGAGTCCACGAGCTTCCGCGATGGACTCCCGCATGAATCCGTCCTAGAGATGGACATCCTGACCGGCACGGGCGAGATTATCACGTGCTCACGCGAGGAGAACGTCGATCTCTTCCGCCTCTTCCCCAACTCCTACGGTTCGCTGGGCTATGCGGTGCGCCTCAAGATTGAGCTGCGCGCGGTCAAGCCTTACGTGGAGCTGCGTCAGGTGCGCTTCAACGACCTCAACTCACTCACGCACGCGCTTGACGACGTCTCCCGCACCCGCACCTACGACGACGTCGAGGTCCACGGCCTCGATGGCGTGGTCTTCTCACCGGAGGAGTCATACCTCGTCATGGCCCGTTTTACGGATGTGGAAGGGCCAACCTCGGACTACACGCGGGAGAAAATCTTTTATCGCAGCCTCCAGCACACGCGCGGGATCCGGCGCGACCGCCTCACGGTGCGCGACTACATCTGGCGCTGGGACACGGATTGGTTCTGGTGCTCGCGCGCGTTCGGCGCGCAAAACCCGCGCGTCCGCAAGGTGTGGCCGCGACAGCTGCGTCGTAGTTCCTTCTACTGGAAGCTCGTGCGCCTAGACCGCAAGTACGAGCTGGAGTACAACTTCATCAAGAAGCCGAAGGGTCTGCCCCGCGGCGAGCGCGTGGTCCAGGACATCGAGGTCACACCGGACAATCTGCCGAAATTCTTGGATTGGTTCTTCCAAGCCTCCGATATCCAACCGGTGTGGCTCTGTCCGATTCGGCTGCGCGAGGGCGTGGAGGACCTCATCGGCACCGGCTCGCTTGCCGCCGATTCCCCGGCCCCGTGGCCGCTCTACCCCCTGCGCCCAGGACAGACCTGGATCAACGTCGGTTTTTGGTCCGGTGTCGAGGGCAATCACGTCAACCCCTCCGCCCCAGGCAATGGCGCCTTTAACCGCCTCATCGAGGCCAAGGTCAGCGAACTCGGCGGACATAAATCCCTGTACTCAGAGGCCTTCTACTCCCCCGAAGAATTTGCCGAGCTCTACGGCGGCGACCTGCCGGAGCGCATCAAGGCCGTGACCGACCCTGATGATCGCTTCCCGGGCCTCTACGAGAAGACGGTCAACGACGCCTAACGCCCCCGCATAAATTTCTCACCATAAGGTTCCTCTCAAAAGGCATTAATACCTTTTGAGAGATGCCTTTTGCGGGGCCCGCGGGGTAAATCCCCAGGTCAACACATAACGCTCAAGCCATAAGGTGCCCCTCAAAAGGTACTAATGCCTTTTGCGCCCCTCCTGATGCAAACCCCCAGGTCAACACATAACCCTCAAGCCATAAGGCGCCCCTCAAAAGATACTAATGCCTTCTGCGGCCTGCTGGCGTGGCCCGAAAACACCAAAGCCCTCCCGAAGGCCACCGAAAGGTGGCGCCGCGGGAGGGCGGTGGCTCTCGCAGAGCCTGTAAGAGAATTACTTGGTTGCGGTGGCGGTGCCGCCAGCAGCCTCGATCTTCTCGACAGCAGACTTGGAGAACTTGTCAGCGGTGACGTTCAACTTAACGTTGATGTCGCCGTTGCCCAGAACCTTGACCGGCTGGTTCTTGCGAACCAGGCCAGCAGCGACGATGTCCGCAACGGTGACGTCGCCACCGTTAGCGAAAGCCTCTGCGAGGTCAGCAACGTTGACTACCTGGTACTCAACGTGGTTCGGGTTCTTGAAGCCCTTGAGCTTCGGCAGACGCATGTGGATCGGCATCTGGCCACCCTCGAAAGCAGCGGAAACCTGCTTACGAGCACCGGTGCCCTTGGTACCGCGACCAGCGGTCTTACCCTTGGATGCCTCACCGCGGCCGACGCGGGTCTTGGGCTTGTTGGAGCCTGCGGCCGGGCGCAGGTCGTGGAGCTTGATGATATCAGCCATGGTTTACTCCCCTGCCACTTCTTCGACGGTGACCAGGTGACGCACCTTGTGAACCATACCGCGGATGATCGGGGTGTCCTGCTTAACTACAGAGTGACCGATGCGCTTGAGACCAAGCGACTCCATGTTTGCGCGGTGGTTCGGCTTGGTGCCCACAAGGCCCTTTACCTGAGTAATCTTCAGAGCCATTGCTTATGCCTCCTGACCTGCGCGCTTGCGCAGCATCTGGGCCGGTGCGACGTCCTCGAGGGATTTGCCACGACGTGCGGCAACTTCCTCCGGACGAACCAGCTGCTTGAGGCCGTCCACGGTAGCGCGGACGACGTTGAGAGCGTTGTCGGAGCCCAGGGACTTCGACAGAATGTCCTGCACGCCAGCGCACTCAAGCACCGGACGAGCAGCACCGCCGGCGATGACACCGGTACCCGGAGCGGCCGGCTTCATCATGACGATGCCAGCTGCGTCGCGACCCTCAACCGGGTGGGTAATGGTGCCAGCAATCATCGGGACGCGGAAGAAGTTCTTGCGAGCCTCTTCTGCACCCTTCTGGATTGCGGCCGGGACTTCCTTGGCCTTGCCGTAGCCGACGCCCACCATGCCCTGGCCGTCGCCAACGACGACGAGAGCGGTGAAGGACATGTTGCGGCCACCCTTAACGGTCTTAGCGACGCGGTTGATGGTCACAACGCGCTCGATGTACTTATCGCGCTCGTTGTCCTGCTGGTTGCGGCGGTCGTTACGACGGCCGTTGTTGCGACCCTTGCGGTCGTTGTTGTTCTCGGCGGAGCGTCCGCCGTCACGCTGTTCACGGTCCGACATTAGGCGTTCCTTCCGTTGATGTTTCCGTATGCCTTAATCATTAGAACTGCAGACCACCTTCGCGAGCGGCGTCGGCCAGCGCAGCAACGCGGCCGTGGTACTTGTAGCCTGCACGGTCGAAGACGACCTGCTCGATGCCAGCAGCCTTGGCGCGCTCAGCGATGAGCTGGCCTACCTTGGCAGCCTTGGCCTTCTTATCGCCCTCGAGTGCACGCACGTCGGCTTCCATGGAGGAAGCGGCAGCCAGGGTGTGGCCGGCCAGGTCGTCGATGACCTGAACGTGCATGTGGCGGGAGGAGCGGTGAACGACCAGACGCGGTGCCTCAGGGGTGCCGCGGAGGGTCTTACGGATGCGGAAGTGGCGGCGCGCGCGTGCTTCACGACGACGCGAGGAAATGTCCTTGCCAACCGGGGTGCGCTTTGCGTTTTCAGTGTTAGCCATTGCTTACTTACCCGTCTTTCCGACCTTGCGGCGGACCTGCTCGCCGTCGTAGCGAATACCCTTGCCCTTGTAAGGATCGTCCTTACGCAGGCGGCGGATGTACGCGGCGACCTGTCCAACCAGTTGCTTGTCAATACCAGATACGGAGAGCTTGGTTGCGCCATCCACAGCGAAGGTGATGCCCTCCGGAGCCTCGATGAGGATCGGGTGGGAGTAGCCCAGAGAAAACTCCAGGTCCTTGCCCTTCTGCTGGACACGGTAACCGACACCGAAGATTTCCATCTTCTTGGTGTAGCCCTCGGTCACGCCAACAACGGCGTTGTTGACCAGGGAGCGGGATAGACCGTGCAGGGCGCGGTTCTTGCGGTCGTCATCCGGACGGGAGACCTTGATCTCATCGTCCTCGACGGCTGCGGTGATCGGCTCCGGCAGCTCAACCTCGAGGGTGCCCTTGGAACCCTTAACGTTGACAACCTGGCCGTTGATGGTGATCTCGACGCCCTTCGGGACGGCGATAGGTGCTAGACCGATACGAGACATGTGTCAATCCTCCCTTACCAGACGTAGGCGAGAACTTCTCCGCCTACACCCTTCTCCTGAGCCTGACGGTCGGTAAGCAGACCCTGAGACGTGGAAATAATGGCCACGCCCAGGCCGCCCAGAACCTGCGGCAGTTCGGTGGACTTTGCGTACACACGCAGACCCGGCTTAGACACGCGACGCAGACCCGAGAGGGAACGCTCACGGTTGTTGTACTTAAGCTCGAGGGTCAGCTCGTGGCCCTCGACGGAGTAGTCAGCGATGTAGCCTTCCTGCTTCAAGATCTCAGCGATGTTCGCCTTGATCTTGGAGGTCGGCATCGACACGACGTCGTGGTGCGCATTAGATGCGTTGCGCACGCGCGACAGCATGTCGGCAATAGGATCAGTCATAGTCATATGAGTGACCTGTAACCTTTCTCGTTGCGGTTCCCGTAATGCTCACCAAAGCGTTTTCCGTGTGATTTCGGGCTACTCACGCTCCCCGCGGTCAATACCGCGAGGCGCTCGCCACCCTTTGATACAGACAACGGTCCGCTATCTACGGCGAGGGGCCTACAACAAAGTAGATGTGTTCAATTCTTCCGGCTTGGCACGTTTCCGCACCTCCTGCGCTGTTTTCGTGGCGCAGGAGTGGAAAAATGCAAGTCCGTCGGCTTACTCTACCCGTTGACATGCTGTTTTCCAAAACGCGTTAGCATGAGAAGTCATGAGTGAAACACCCGACCCCATCCGCACCGCCCACCAATGGCTCCAGGAGGCCGCCGAGCTTCTCGACGTCTCCCCGACCGACGCCACCGCCCTCGTCACTGAGTTGCTGGATTTGACCAAGGATGTTGCCCACACCCAGTCCCGCCCTGCCGCTCCCCTAACGGCTTACCTGGTGGGGCTCGCGTCCAAGGACACCGCTGAGGCCCGCGCCCACATCGCCACATTGAAGGAGGCCCTTAACCGATGAGCGGGCGCATCAACGCCACCTTTGCCGTAACCAAGGTGCGCCTCGATGAGAACGGGCAGGTCACCCAGGTAGATACCCGCGGCGATACCGTCGCCGGCGAAGAGCCGCTGGAGATCCGCGTGGGCGGGCAGACGCTGACGACGACGATGCGCACGCCGGGACACGACGTCGAGCTAGCGCATGGTTTTCTTCATTCCGAAGGACACATCGAGAAGGTCAGCGATGTCCGGGAGGCCCGCTATTGCGCTGGCGCCTCGGTGGACGGGCGCAACCCCTATAATCTGCTCGATGTGGAGCTGGCTAACCCGCACGCCATCACGCTGGCTGATCTGCGCCTGACCACCACCACATCCGCCTGCGGGGTGTGCGGCACCTCCTCCATCGAGGCGCTGATGAAGCAGAGCCGCTACGAGATTCCGCGGGTGCCGGTGGATCCGGGGGTCGTCGCCACGCTGCCCGAGGCCCTCAAGCGGGAGCAGAAACAGTTCCGCAAGACCGGCGGCATTCACGCCGCTGGGGCCTTTACTCTCGACGGCGAGCCCGTCGTCGTCCGCGAGGACGTGGGCCGCCACAACGCGGCCGACAAGGTCATTGGCCACCTGCTCATGGAAGGCATGCTCCCCGCCTCCGACCTCATCCTGGTGATGAGCTCGCGTGCGAGCTTCGAGCTGGTCAACAAAGCTGCCATGGCCGGCTTCGGCATGCTCGTTGCGGTCTCCGCCGCTTCCTCCCTAGCCGTGGAAACCGCCCGGGAGACCGGCATGGCGCTGGTTGGCTTCGCGCGCGGCGACCGCTTCAACCTCTACTCGGGCGAACTTAATCGCGGTACGCTTCCGGGCCAGAGTTAAGCCAGGCGTACACGCCGCCAATAAGGAAGCCGCCGCCGATGAGGTTTCCCACCCACACGATGGACCAGTTGGCCAGGACCGCACCGAGAGTAAACCCCTCAGGCAGCGGGCTCGCACAGAAGAAGGTCAAGGTCATCAGGCAGAAGTTGGCGATAACGTGCTCCAGGCCTAGGCCCACAAAGCAGGCGATGATCGGCACGATGACGAAGAACTTGGACACCACATCCTTGGCAAAGACCGCGCCGACGATAGCCATGTTGACCACGAAGTTGGCCAGCATGGCCTCCACCAGCAGTCCGCCGGGGCCCTTGATGAGCTTGCCCATCGCGAGGTTGGCAATGAGATGGTTCGGATCGATTCCGCCCAGCTTGGCGGACATTCCCATGGCCGCAGCGAACAAGGCGGCACCAACCAGGTTGAACAGCGTCGTCACCACGAGCAGCCACAGGCCCTTGCCCCAACCCACCTGCTTAGTCACGGCACCATAGACCATGTACATCATGTTGCCGGTAGCCAGCTCCGCGCCAAGAAGGACGATGGCAAAAAGGCCCAAGCCGAACAGGCAGGCAAAGACCAGCGAGCCCAGGCCTTCCACATGCTTCTCGACGCCCATCCCCATCACCGCAGCAAACGCCGTACCGATGGCGAGGTACACACCCGCCAGGGTGGAGCGCACAGCGAACCGGCCAAAGGACTCGTCGAGCAACGCAACCTTTTTCTTTACCGCGGCTGCCGAAGCATCATTCAGGGACATCATTCACCTCAGGGGAATCGTTAGTTCGCAGACGCCAGTAGTTTACTCCCCGCTTGTTCGAACCTCATAGGAAGCGATGACTCTGCCTTGCCCCTAGAACGCAATATCTCCGTCCTGACCCAAAAGGCATGCAAGCGCAAAAATCCCCGGCCTCCTTACGGAGTACCGGGGATGCTCTTCACCTATGTATTAGGCGGAAGAATTCGCTACGTTACTTGAACGGGAAGCCGAGCTCGCGCAGGAGCTTGCGGCCCTCCTCGTCGTTGGTAGCGGAGGTCACGACGGTGATGTCCATACCACGCGGGCGGTCCACCTTGTCGATGTCGATCTCGTAGAACATGGTCTGCTCGGTGAGGCCGAAGGTGTAGTTGCCGTGGCCGTCGAACTGCTGGTCGGAGAGACCGCGGAAGTCGCGAATACGCGGCAGCGCGATGGTCAGCAGGCGGTCCAGGAACTCCCACATACGGTCGCCGCGCAGGGTAACGCGTGCACCGATGGGCATGCCCTCACGGAGCTTGAAGTTAGCGATGGACTTCTTAGCGCGGCGTACCTGCGGCTTCTGGCCGGTGATAGCGGTAAGGTCCTCGAGAGCACCGTTGATCATCTTGGAGTCGCGGGCAGCGTCGCCCACACCCATGTTGACAACGACCTTGGTGACGCCCGGAATCTGCATCACATTGTCGTACTTGAACTCTTCGTTCAGAGCCTTCTTGATTTCCTCGCGGTAGCGGGTCTTCAGACGCGGAGTGTAGTTCTCGCTCATGTTAGATGTCCTTCCCGTTGCTACGTGCGATGCGGACCTTCTTGCCGTTTTCGTCGAAACGGTAGCCCACGCGGGTCGGGTTGCCCTCGGAGTCAACGATCGCAACGTTGGACACGTGGATCGGAGCTTCCTGGGTAACGATTCCGCCGGACTCGGCACCACGCTCGGTAGCAGAGTTAGCAACGTGCTTCTTGACGCGGTTGACGCCCTCAACGAGGACCTTGTCGCGCTTCGGGTATGCCTCGATGACCTTGCCCTTCGCGCCCTTGTCCGGGCCCGAAATAACGATCACCATATCGCCCTTATGAATCTTCATAAGACTAGATCACCTCCGGTGCGAGAGAAACGATCTTCATGAAGCGCTTGTCACGAAGTTCGCGAGCAACCGGGCCGAAGATGCGGGTACCGCGCGGCTCGTTGTCACCCTTGAGAATAACTGCGGCGTTTTCATCGAATGCGATGTAGGAGCCGTCCGGACGACGGGTCTCCTTCTTGGCACGGACGATGACGGCCTTGACGATGTCGCCTTCCTTTACGTTGCCACCCGGGATGGCTTCCTTGACAGTGGCGACGACGATGTCACCAATGCCAGCGAAACGTCGAACGGAGCCGCCGAGAACGCGGATGACGAGGATCTCTCGTGCACCGGAGTTGTCGGCGACGCGCAGACGCGATTCTTGCTGAATCACTATGGGTCTCCTGACCTGGATTAACGTGCGTCAAGATTTCCGTCCTTGACACACCTGGTCTACTTGCTTACGTGGCACAGGCTGTGCGACGAACTCGCTGTTCACAGCGGTCGAAGGGTCTCGGTGCGGCGATTCGGAAACGCATCGCGCTGCACCGACCGGCCATATGCAACCCATACATTCAAGCATGCTCGCCGCCGTTTCCCCAAATCGCGCGCTGCACCACTTCCCTGCTCCATGGCACACCCCGGCTGCCCGACGAGGCCCCCATCGGCATGTCCCCCTCGCGCATGCGCCCCCCTAAGACGCAAATGTACAGACCTGGAAGTGCAGACCTGCTGGTCGTCGCTAAGCACTGCTTGGCGCTTGACGACGCCCTCCTGCACATCTGCACTTCCAGGTCTGCACTTTTAGGAGCGGCGGGCGAGGGCTTTAGGCCTTCGCCGTGGCCGGAGCTCCTAGGCCTTCTCCGCTGAGGCGGCGGCAGTTTCAGCTGCAGGCTCTGGTTTCGGGTCCACCGTCAGAAGCTCATCGCCGAAGGAGATCTCCTCGCCCGCGGCATAGGCCGGGAGGACCGGACCCGTCTTCTTCGAGTTGGAGACGACGACCGGCGTGGTTACCGGGTAGTCGGCGGCCTTGATTGCCTCGATATCGAACTCGCACAGCAGGTCGCCAGCCTTCACCTCATCGCCTTTGGAGACGTGCGAGGTGAAGTGTTCGCCCTTCAGGTTCACGGTATCGAACCCGATGTGCATGAGGATGTCCACGTTGTTGCCGTCGGCGTCCTTGCCGCGCACGGCATACGCGTGTTTGGAGGGGAAGGTGACGGTGACCTTACCGTCGATCGGGGAGACCAGACGCCCCTCGGAGGGTTCGACGGCCGCGCCGGCGCCTAGCTTGCCCGCCGCGAACATCGGATCCGAGACCGACTCCAAAGCGATAGCAGTACCAGCCAGCGGGGAAGCCACGCGATAGGCGTTCGGGTCCGCGGTGGCAGCAGGCACAGCGCCGCCGGCACCAGTGGCAGCACCGGTCTCATCCGGGTCGATGGAACCGTTCTTGGCAATCAGGTAACGGCCATAAGCAAAGGCCACGCCGAAGGAAAGGAACAAAGAGGTAAAGGCGCAAATGAAGAACTGCGTGTAGTCCTCGGGGCGCATGGACACGAAGCCGATGAAGCCGGCGGCGCCGAGGGCGGTGGCTTTGACGTCGAAAAGCGCAATGAGCGTCGCAGCAATCGCGGACGCGCCCATACCGATGTAGAACGGCCAGCGCAGTCGCAGGTTCACACCGAAGATGGCGGGCTCGGTGATGCCGAAGAGCGCCGACACACCCGAAGCACCAGACAGGCCCTTGAGCTTCTCAGAGCGGGCCAGGAAGTAGACCGCCAGGGCCACACCACCCTGGGCAATGTTGGCCACGGAAGCCACCGCAAAGATGAAGGAGCCGCCCTCGTTCCACAGCATCGTCTCAATCGGCGGGAAGGATTGGTGCAGACCCGTGATGACGATCGGCGAATAGAAGAGACCAAAGATGAAGCCGCCCACCGGGCCGGCGAACGTGTAGAGGTCATTCAGGCCAGCACCCAGCATGTCGCCAGCGGTGCGCAGCACCGGACCCACCGCAATAAAGGTGATAAAGCCCGTCACCAGCAACGTCAGCAGCGGGGTAAGCAGGAAGTCCACCGTGCCCTTGAGGTGCTTGTGCAGGAACTTCTCAATCGTGGCAAGAATCCAGGCGATGACGAGGATGGGCAGGATGGAGCCTTGGTAGCCGGCTTGGGCCACGTCGAGGCCGAAGATGTTCCAGTAGGTCATCTCCCCCGCTTCGATGGTCGCGGCTACCTGGTAACCGTTGACCAAGTCCGGCATCACCATCGCCATAGCCATGCCGGCGCCGAGGAACTCGTTGCCGCCAAAACGCTTGGTGGCGGTAAAGCCCACCAAAACAGGCAAGAACGCAAACGGCGCGGAGGCCAAGAGGTTAATAAGCCCGGCAACATCGGCCATAGCCGGGAACATCTCAATGACTGACTGCTCGCCAAAAAGGCCGTTGACGGTAAGCACGTTATTGAGCGCCATGAGCAGACCGCCACCGACCAGAATCGGGATGAGCGGCACGAAGATATCCGCGAGGACCTTCACCGCGCGGGAGAACCAGTTGCCGGAATCGGCGGCGATGTCCTTGAGCTTGTCCGTGGAGACCGCGATGTCCTTGGTGGTTATCTTGTTGAGCTGGTCGAAGACGATGTTGACATCGCCCGGGCCAACGATGACCTGGAACATACCGCCGGCCTCAAAGATGCCCTTGAGGTCCGGATCGTTTTCCAGCGCAGCCTTGTCGACCTTCTTGCTGTCTTTGAGCACCATGCGCAGGCGGGTGGCGCAGTGCGCGAGCGCCACGATGTTGTCTTCGCCGCCGATGGCTTTCAGGATTCGCTCCGCGACTTGTGAGTGATCCATGCCGCCGTGCCTCCTAGAGTGAGATGAATTATGTAGTGTCACCTTCCATTAGACACGCCACCCCACAGAAAGCCAAGCATTCGGGCACAAATATAGGAAGTTTCACACCCTATCGGGCTTCCCAGCCCTTCCAGCGAGCGCCGCTGGCACCAAAAACCGCCGACGCCCCCGCAATCCGCCCATCGCCCGCAAAGACCTCCACCGCGCAGCCATCCGCGATGAGTTCCAGGGAACCAGCCGGACACGGCACGACGCGCTCATCACCGCCGCAAGCCAAGCAGAGTTCTCCCCCGCCGTAGGTGACGCGGAAGGCTTCGGCCCCGGAGTCGTCGACAAGCGCGTACGTGCCCTCGCCTGCCTGAAGCGTTGCAACCGAGTCGCTTTCCGGCAGCTCCCAGACCGGAGCCTGGCGCAGCCAGCCATCCTCCAACCACACGCGCCGCGGCAGAGTGAGCGTGTGGGCCCACCCTTCTTCCACGGTCGGGGTGTCATCCTGCGCCGGCAACCCCATCCACCCCAGCATGATGGCTTCGCCGTCCTTCTCCACCAGCTGTGGCGCGTAGAACTGGTGGCCATAGTCCAGCTCACTGAAACCACGCTCCACGTGGAAGACCGTGCCATCGAGTCGGCCCACGAGGTAGCCGCACTGGTCGGAGGAGGCGTAGTGGGTGGAGCCGTCGGCAAGCACCGGCTCGAGACCTTGCGGGCAGATGACCAGGACGTCCTTGTCCTCGCCCGTAGCGCGGTCACGCAGCGTCACAAGGTTGGGGCATTCCCACATGTAGCCGCCCGGCACGAGGTCAGGGCTGAGACCAGACTCAGCGCCAGAGGTGTCGAAGGTGATAGCCCCCTGGAAGGACCAGTGCGCCAAGTCCGTGGAGCGGTAGAGCACCACGTGCCCCGTTTCATCCTCCGCTTGCGCGCCGAGCACCATGCGCCAGCCCGCATCATCACGGGTGATCTGGGGATCCCGGTAGTGCCCCGTGAACCCCTCCGCGGCCCCATTGATGAGCGGGTTCGCCGGGTCATGTTCGTAGAAACCACCTGCCGGGCCGGAGGGGTCCACCACGCGCACGCGGTTCTGCGAGGGAATCCGTACGCCATCGCGCTTGAGGTTGCCGGTATAGAACAGCCAGACGTCCTCGCCGTCGACCACTGCGCCGCCCGAGTAGCAGCCGTGGGCGTCATGCTCACGGATGGGAAACAGCGCGTCCGGGTAGTGCCGCCACGGTTGCGCGGCGCTCAGCGATGCTACTGCGTGCCCCCACCCCGTTTGTTTCTTAGCGTGTGGGAAGCACGGGTCGTGCTGGTAGTAGACGTGCAGAGTATCGCCATCAACAAAGATTCCGTTCGGGTCATTCAAGCGGCCGGAGGGCGGGGAGAGATGAAAAAGCGGACGGTAGTTCATGCCCTCGATAGTATGGGCTCTATGGACATTATGGTGTGTGGCGAAGGCCTCGTTGATCTTGTTCCGCGTGGCCGCGGGCAGCTGGCTGACCTCCAACCGGCGCTGGGTGGCGGCCCCTTCAACGTGGCGGTGGCAGCCGGGCGATTGGGCGCTGACGTGGGCTTTCAGTCCCGTCTATCGAAGGATGCATTCGGCTGTGCGCTGGTGGAGCGTCTCACCGAGGAGGGCGTGGACACCTCCCTTGTGCAGCGCGGCGAGGAACCCACCACGCTGGCGGTGTGCAACATCGCCGACGACGGCTCGGCAACCTATTCCTTTTACACGGAGGGTACTGCCGACCGCCTGGTAGAGCCCGCGCTTGCCGACGTCCCCTGGGCCTGCTTCGGCACCGTCTCCCTAGCGCTGGAGCCGGGCGCCTCGCGTTATGCCGCGCTTCTCCAGGACTTGGCTGCGCGCGGGACGAAGGTGGCGCTGGACCCGAACATCCGGCCCTTCTTCGCCACTGCGGAGCACCGCGAGTTCCTGCTGAGTCTGCTTCCCCACGTCACGCTGCTGAAGCTCAGTGAAGAAGAGGTTGATTTCCTTGGGGCTGGGGCACTGGAGCAGGTACCGGTGGTGGTCACCACGCGCGGGGCGGACGGGCTGAGCGTGCGCACGGCGTCGGTGTCGTTGGAGGTCCCGCCGGTGAACGTCGAGGTGGCGGACACCATCGGCGCGGGCGACACGGTTATGGCTGCACTCCTGACTCTTCTGGCGGAACGAGACGGGAATGCAGCCGAGCTCAGCGCCGAAGACTGGCGCGAGATCCTGCAGTTTGCGGCGGCTGCCGCGGCCATCACAGTCTCACGCACCGGCGCCCAGCCGCCCACACGCACCGAAGTAGAGGCACGGCTATGAACTATCCCCTGCGCACAGCCGTCTTAAACGCGGTCCTCCTCGTTCTCGTCGCGATATGTTTCCTCCTGCCGGTATTCTTCGGCACCTCGGCCCTGCTCCCGGTGCCCGTCGCGGCCTGGACATCGATCATCCTTGCCGTGCTAGCGCTTATCGACGCCTCCTACCACGCCTTCTCCCCCGCCCAACGCCCCACCCGTGGCCTCCGCGCGCTCACCGCCCTCGGGGCGGGCACGCTCATCGCAGGCTGGTTGGTCTGGGTTCAGATCTTTAACACCATCGACGTGACCAGCACTACGCCCTACCGCATCGGCACGTTCCTTCTCGCGGTCGGCACGGTGCTCAATGCGTTTTGCCTTGCCATTGCGCTCACATACCGCGGCACGCGCTAGAGGAGCTGGTCTCGTAGAAGAGCGCCGTGCAGGATCAAAAATAGCCCCCACGGTTATCGTGGGGGCTATTCACGTAGAAGAGGGCTAGATATTACTTAGCCTTCTCCACGATCTCGACGAGACGGAAGTGCTTGTCCTTGGACAGCGGGCGAGTCTCGGCGATGAGAACGCGGTCGCCGATGCCGGCGGTCTCGTTCTCGTCGTGCGCCTTAACCTTCTTGTTAGTGCGCATGATCTTGCCGTAGAGGGCGTGCTGCTTGCGGTCCTCGAGCTCGACAACGATGGTCTTATTCATCTTGTCGGAGACAACGATGCCGGTGCGGGTCTTGCGAGCGCCCTTTTCCTTCTTAGTGTTCACGTTTGCCTCACTCATGATTAAGCCTCAGCTCCCGGAGCAACGGACAGGCCCAGCTCGCGCTCGCGCAGAACGGTGTAGATGCGGGCAATGTCGCGCTTAACCGTGCCGATGCGGCGGTTGTTGGTCAGCTGGCCGGTGGCCTTCTGGAAACGAAGGTTGAAGAGCTCTTCCTTCGCGTCCTTCAGGCGGTTCTCCAGCTCAGCATTGTCGAGCTCGCGGAACTCGTGGGCGGGGGTACCGTTAGCCATTAGAACTGGTCCTCCTTCTTGATGATGCGGACCTTGCACGGAAGCTTCTGACCAGCGCGGCGCAGGGCCTCGATGGCGGTAGCCTCGTTCGGGTAGGTCATCTCGAAGAGGATGCGGCCCGGCTTAACGTTGGCAACCCACTTCTCGACGGGACCCTTACCGGAACCCATACGCACGCCGAGCGGCTTCTGGGTCAGCGGACGGTCCGGGAAGATGTTGATCCACACCTTGCCACCACGCTTGACGTGGCGGTTGATGGCAATACGTGCGGCCTCAATCTGGCGGTTGGTGATGTACGCCGGCTCGAGAGCCTGGATGGCGTAGTCACCGAAGTTGATGCGGTTACCGCCCTTGGACACACCCGAGCGGGTCGGGCGGTGCTGACGACGGTACTTGACGCGCTTAGGAATCAGCATGGATTAGCCCTCCTGCTTCTGCTGTGCGCGCTGGCGACGCTGGCCACCACGACGCGGACGACCGTTGCGGTCACCGCGGCCACGGCCCTGCGCCGGAGCGTTCAGTTCGGACTCGCGGACGCCACCGACAACGTCACCCTTGTAGATCCACACCTTGATGCCAATGCGGCCGAAGGTGGTGTGGGCCTCTGCGGTGCCGTAGTCGATCTCGGCGCGAAGGGTGTGCAGCGGAACGCGACCCTCGTGGTAGCGCTCGGTGCGGGACATCTCAGCGCCGCCCAGACGACCAGCCAGGAGGATCTTAATACCCTTAACCTGCGGCTGGCGCATAGCGGACTGGATGGCCTTGCGCATTGCGCGGCGGAAGGCCACGCGGTTAACCAGCTGCTCAGCGATGGACTGTGCAACCAGGTTTGCGTTGGCGTCGACCTGCTTGACCTCGAGGATGTTGAGGGCGACCATCTTGCCGGTGAGCTTCTCCAGCTCGCGGCGGATGCGGTCAGCCTCAGCACCGCGGCGGCCAATCACGATGCCCGGGCGGGCGGTGTGAATGTCCACGCGGACGCGGTCGCGGGTGCGCTCGATGACGACGTCGGCGATGCCGGCGCGGTCGAGGCCCTTCTCCAGGTACTCGCGGATCTTGATGTCTTCGGCTACGTAATTTGCGTAGTCCTTATCGGCGTACCAGTGGGTCTTCCAGTCGGAAGTGATGCCCAAACGTAGGCCGTGAGGATGGATCTTCTGGCCCATTACTTGGCCCCTTCCTTCTGGCTCTCGACAACCACGGTGATGTGGCTGGTGCGCTTACGAATCATGAATGCGCGGCCCTGTGCGCGCGGCTGGAAACGACGCATGGTCGGACCCTCGTTGGCGTATGCCTCGGAGATGACCAGGGTGCGCGGATCCAGACCGAAGTTGTTCTCAGCGTTGGCAGCTGCGGATGCAACAACCTTGGCAACCGGCTCAGCGGCGCCCTGCGGAGCGTACTTCAGGATTGCAAGTGCCTCGGCTACGGACTTACCGCGGACCAGGTCGATGACGCGGCGTGCCTTCATCGGGGTAACGCGGACGTAGCGAGCCGTTGCGGATGCGGAGGTGATGGTGTCACTCATCGCTTATCGACGTCCCTTCTTGTCGTCCTTAACGTGACCCTTAAAGGTCTTGGTGGGTGCGAACTCACCGAGCTTGTGACCAACCATGGAGTCCTCGACGAACACCGGGACATGCTTACGACCGTCGTGGACGGCGAAGGTGTGACCGATGAAGTCGGGCAGGATGGTGGAGCGGCGAGACCAGGTCTTGATGACCTGCTTGGTGCCGGCCTCGTTCTGAGCATCAACCTTGTTGAGGAGGTGCTCATCGACGAACGGGCCCTTCTTAAGGCTGCGTGGCATTGTTTACCTCCTCTTAGCGCTTCTTGTTCGGGCGACGACGGCGCACGATCATGTTGTTCGAGTAACGGTTCGGGTTGCGGGTGCGGCCCTCCTTGTGGCCCCACGGCGACACCGGGTGGCGACCACCCGAGGTCTTACCCTCACCACCACCGTGCGGGTGGTCGACCGGGTTCATAACGACACCGCGGACGGTCGGGCGGACGCCCTTCCAACGCATACGGCCGGCCTTGCCCCAACGGATGTTCATCTGGTCAGCGTTGCCAACCTCACCGACGGTGGCGCGGCAACGGATGTCGACGCGACGAATCTCGGAGGACGGCATACGCAGGATGGCGTACTTGCCTTCCTTACCCAGCAGCTGGATGGAGGCACCAGCGGAGCGAGCCAGCTTAGCGCCAGCGCCCGGCTTGAGCTCCACAGCGTGGATGGTGGTACCGGTCGGGATGTTGCGCAGCGGCAGGTTGTTGCCAACCTTGATATCTGCGTTCGGACCAGCCTCAACGATGGTGCCCTGCTTCAGGCCCTTCGGGGCGATGATGTAGCGCTTCTCGCCGTCTGCGTAGTGCAGGAGGGCGATGTTAGCGGTACGGTTCGGGTCGTACTCGATGTGAGCGACCTTTGCAGGGATGCCGTCCTTGTCGGTACGGCGGAAGTCGATGAGACGGTAACGGCGCTTGTGGCCACCGCCGATGTGGCGGGTGGTGATGCGGCCGTAGTTGTTACGACCACCAGTCTTGCTCAGCGGGCGCAGCAGGGACTTCTCCGGGGTCGAGCGAGTGATTTCCTCGAACTCAGACACGGAGGATGCGCGGCGACCCGGAGTTGTCGGCTTGTACTTACGAATAGCCATAATTCTTCCTTTTCCTTTCGGCTCTTCGGTGGGGCTTAAGCGCCTGCGCCGAAGACGTCGATGGAGTCGCTGCCTTCACGGAGCGTCACGTAGGCGCGCTTGGTGGACTTACGCTGACCGAAGCCGGTGCGGGTGCGCTTACGCTTGCCTGCACGGTTCACGGTGTTCACGGAAGCAACCTTCACGCCGAAGATCTGCTCGACGGCATCTTTAATCTGGGTCTTGTTGGAGTCCGTGGAGACGTAGAACGTGTAGACGTTCTGCTCCATCAGGCCGTAGGACTTCTCGGACACAACCGGTGCGATGATGACGTCGCGCGGGTTAGCGAGCTTAGCCATTACTTCTCCTCCTTAGCTTCCTCGGCGGCGCCGGTAGCGCGCTCGACGAAGGTGTGCAGAGCCTCAACGGAGAACACAACGTCGTCCGAGTAGAGGACGTCGTAGGTGTTCAGCTGGCCGGCATCCAGGATCTGGACGTTCGGCAGGTTGTTGGCGCTGCGGCGAGCATTGATGTCCTCGCGGCCGATGACCAGAAGAACATTCTTGCGGTCGGTGAGGCGCTCGATGAAAGCCTTGGCCTGCTTGGTGGACGGGGTCTGGCCCGGGACGAGCTCCTCGATGACGTGGATGCGCTCGTTGCGTGCACGGTCAGACAGTGCGCCGTAGAGAGCAGCCTTGATCATGCGCTTCGGGGTGCGCTGGGAGTAGTCGCGCGGAACCGGGCCATGCACGGTGCCACCGCCGGTGTAGTGCGGCGCACGGATGGAGCCCTGGCGGGCGCGGCCGGTGCCCTTCTGGCGGAACGGCTTGCGACCACCACCGCGGACCTCGCCGCGAGTCTTGGTCTTGTGGGTACCCTGACGAGCGGCAGCGAGCTGTGCGTTGACAACCTGGTGCATCAGAGCAATGGATGCCTCGGTGTCAAAGAGCTCGGCCGGCAACTCAACGGTGCCGTTGGTCTTACCGTCAGCGGTCTGGACGTCTAGCTTGAGGTTGCTCATGCGTGTGCACCGCCCTTCACTGCGGTCTTAACGGTGACGAGGCCACCGCGCGCACCCGGGATAGCACCCTTGATGAGCAGCAGGTTGGACTCGGCATCAATCTTCTGAATCTTCAGGTTCTGGGTGGTCACGCGGTCCTGGCCCATGCGGCCAGCCATGCGCTTACCCTTGAAGACGCGGCCCGGGAACGAAGCGCCACCAATGCCACCAACGCGGCGGTGAGCAGCCTGGTTACCGTGGGCAGCGCCCTGGCCTGCGAAGCCGTGGCGCTTCATGGCGCCAGCGTAGCCGTGACCCTTGGTGGTGCCGGTGACGTCGACGAAGGTCACGCCCTCGAAGATGTCCACCTTGACCTCCTGGCCGACCTCGTATGCAGAGGTATCGTCCATGCGGATCTCAGCGACGTAACGGCGCGGGGTCACGCCAGCCTTCTTGAAGTGACCGGTTGCAGGCTTGTTGACCTTGCGCGGGTCCTTCTCGCCGAAGGCAATCTGGATGGCGTTGTAGCCATCGGTTTCTACAGTACGGATCTGGGTAACCACGCACGGGCCAGCCTCGACGACGGTCACCGGCACAACGCGGTTCTCCTCGTCGAAGACCTGGGTCATGCCGAGCTTGGTGCCCAGAATTCCCTTGATCTCGTTTTCACTCATTGTTTGTTCTCCACCAAATACGTTGTGTCGATCGCTTACTGGATATTCACGTCGACGCTTGCCGGAAGGTCGATGCGCATAAGGGCGTCAACGGTCTTCGGGGTCGGGTCGAGAATGTCGATGAGGCGCTTGTGAGTGCGCATCTCGAAGTGCTCGCGAGAGTCCTTGTACTTGTGCGGAGAACGAATAACGGCGTATACGTTCTTCTCGGTTGGGAGCGGCACCGGGCCGACAACACGAGCACCCGTACGGGTAACGGTCTCGACGATCTTCTTAGCAGAAGCGTCGATGGCCTCGTGGTCGTAGGCCTTCAGCCGAATGCGGATTTTTTGTCCCGCCACGCTTATCCTCTTCCTCGCTTCCCCACTTTCACATTCCCGGCCTATCCGGGGCGTGAAGCGGTGGGAAATTGCTTCTCGATTTCTCTATAACGTTGTCCGGGCTGGAAGCCATGGCTCAACGCCAGTTGTCTGACTGTCATGACGACCACGAGAGTGACTTAAGGCAAAAGCCCAGAGTGCAGTGCTCGTGACGGGGTACAAGACCCGTAGTCAAAGTAAATAGGAAGAAGACCGGGGCGTAAGATCTTAAAGATCCGCAACCAAAGTCTTATTCATATACTGCCGCTGTTTATTTGCCATGCCCCTTCTCCGGTCCATCTTCTCGGGATTGTCTCTGCTCAAGCGCGGACCTGGCCCGATCGGATGACCTTCGCGTGTAGTCCTAGAAGAACTCCACAACAAAGGTGTCATGTTCGCCTTACCAGCAACAACGCCCTACAAGCATCAGCCTGCGGCTACGTTGCTGTGTTAAAGCAACCCCTGTATTTAAGCACGTAACCTCGCGTTTTCCAAACTCCTGCAGAAACAGTGGGTAACATCACGTTTTGGCCAAGGATTGGCTTTCCGCCGCCCCGCGTTCCGCGTTCGCGGTTAAGCTCGTGACGTAGATACAGACCTTAATCAACTACACAGTGAGAGGGATCCATCATGGCTGAGAACACCACCCCCAAGGACGTCGCCGAGCAGACTGCCCCGGCTAACGACGCCACCCCGGCCCCTGCCCCGGAGCGCAACAAGAACCTGGAGACCGATTTCGGCACCACCCGCATCGATGATGTCGTTGTGTCCAAGATCGCCGGCATCGCTGCCCGCGAGGTTTCCGGCGTCGCCGCCCTCGGCGGCGGTGGCGCCCGCATGATGGGTTCCATCCGCGAATCCTTCGGTGCTTCCGAGGACGTCCGCCAGGGTGTTTCCGTCGAGGTGAACAACGGCACCGCCTCCATTGATATCGCCATCATCGCCGAGTACGGCGTGGCCATCCACGAGCTTGCCGAGGCTATTCGCCGCAACATCATGAATGCGGTCGAGCGCATGACCGGCCTGTCCGTCGATCGCGTCGACGTCGTCGTCCACGACGTCAAGCTGCCGCGCGAAGAAGACGAGTCCGCCGAAACGGCCCCGGCAGTTACCCAGGGCCAGGCATAACGTGACCTCTGCCGAGCTCACCCTCCCCATTGCCACGTCCATAGCGGAGGCGGTGACGGATCTGAGGGGCGTCGCCAAGCTTTCGCCCGGCCGGTTCGGGGAGGTCGCGCTGCTCTTCCCCGGTGAGCGCGTGCACGGCATCCGCCGCCCCAGCCCACAGGATGACACGCACCTGGAGCTGCACATCGTCGTTGATGTCAGCGCTGGCGTTCCCCTCGCCGAGCTTGGCGACGCCACCCGCACCACCGTCCGCGTCACCTGGCCCGCGGTGCGCCGCGTGGACGTTGTCTTCGACGACGCGGTCTAAAAGGAACCGACACACAGAACTAAAGGAAAACCATGAAGAATTACACCTCCCTCGGCGTGATCGCCGGCTTGGTTCTGGCCTTTTTCATCTACCTCGGCGTGTGGTACGTCGCGCTCGCGGTGCTGCTCGCCGCAGTCGGTGGCGTGATTGGCGCGCATTTCGACGGCCGCATCGACCTCACTGCGGTATGGAAGGGCGTGGTCGGCCAGGATAGAGGCCGAGGCTAGTGAGCACCGCCAAACACGGCCGCACCCGCTTTTCTCTGCGCGCGATGGAGAAGGTGATTAGCTCCGCCATCGCGAGTGTGCCGGGAACCGCGGCTGTCGACGCCAAACTAGCCGGCCTGGCCGGCCGCGCCTTTCCGCGCGTGATGGCGCAGATGGATCCGGATACGCAGATGGTCGCTGTCGACGTCGATATCGCCGTCTACTGGCCCTCCCCCGTCACCGACGTTGCAGCGGCCGTTCGCACGGCGATACGAGAGGCCGTGCGTGATTTCACCGGTTTCCGGACCACCCGCGTCAACGTCACCGTGGGTGGCGCCGTGGCAGGCGAACGCACGACTGCCTTGGCGGTCGAGACACGGGCGCCGCTGCCGGCGCAGATCCCGGCGATTGTTCCGGAGCGTGTCCTCAAGCCCATCACCACCGCGCACGGCGCACCCGTGCGCCACATCGCGGCCCCACGCGAGGCTCCGGTACGTGCCGTGGCGGCACCGGAGGGACCGCGGGTGCGGGGTGTTGCCACGCCATCCGAGGTTGCGGTTCGCACGGAAGGTTTCGGTCCTTCAGAGCAACGCTACGACGAGCTGCGGCCAATCGTTACGGCAGCGCCGCGGCCGCTGCGCGTTATTGCTGACCCCGCGCCCGTCAACGTTCGTTCGGTGGCGTCGCCCCAGGAATTCGCGTTGCGCCGCATCACTACTCCCCGCCCGGTCCAGCCGCGGCACGTGGACGTTCCACAGGCACCAGCGCTGCGCGCCCCGCACGCCGAGCCGCTCCAGCTGCGCCCGATTGAGATTCGGCCCTCGGCCGAGTTCACACGCCGGGTAGACGTTCCGCGCCCGACTCCGCTGCGCGCCATCACTATCAACCAAGGAGGTCATTATGAGTGAGAGCTCCCTGCCCGTTGGCTTTGGTCAACGCCCGAAGGCCTCCCCGCCGGCGCGCGGCTGGACCATCATCCTGGGCGTCGTCCTGCTCGTCGCCGCCGTGGTCGTGGGGCGTGAGGCCTGGGTCGTGGGTGCCGATGAGGGCGCTGCGTCGTGGTTGCAGCCGTTCATCGATGTGATGTCCTCCCCGGAGATCCACGGGTGGATGCTGGTGGCCGGCGGTGCGGCCATCCTCATCGGACTGATTTTGTTGTGGGCGGCGTGTGCGCCGCGGAAGACGACGCACGTGCGGATTGGCTCCGAGGATGCGTCGATGTGGTTGCGCGCGGTGGACATTGCGCGGGTGGCGTCGGCAACGGCGCGTCGGGTGCCAGGAACCACGGCAGCGCGCAGTAGGGCGCGGATCTCTAAGGACCAAGCGCGCATTACGGTGACTGCGACGGGCGATGCCGACGACGCGCAGCTTAAAGAGCGCGTGACTGAGGCGGTGACCGCAGCACTCGCGGCTATTACCCCGACTCCGGACATCACCGTGGTGCTTGAGGATGAACAGGAGGAGATCGCTAATGTCTAAGGCGCTCGCCGGCGTGGACCGTACGATCCTTGCCATTGTGGGAGTCCTTCTCATTGCTCTGGGCGCGTGGCCGATTCTCATTCACTTCAACGTGTCCTTTGCCACCTACCTGGCAACGTGGGTTGACCACGACACATGGGCGGGCTTACCGGAGCAGGGCTGGTGGCCCTATGCGCTGGGCTTGGCGACGATTGTCTGCGCCCTAGCCGGTCTGTGGCTTGTGATCAGCAACCTGCGGCACCATCGGTTTAGCTCGGTCTCTTCGGAACAATCGAATGAGGAGGGCGCGATTAAAACTGAGATGTCCGCTATTGCAGGCGCGGTGGCGGATACCCTCGCTGAGGTTGAGGGCGTGGAGAAGGTCTCGCGGCTCGTCGCCTACGACCGCTCGCGGCCGACTCTGCAGTACGAGGTCCTGGCGGATCCCGATACCCCGATCCTGCGAATTAAGGACGCCATCGAGGTCAACGACCGGGACTTCCGTGCCGCGTTCCCTGACGTGGATGTGGATACGCGATACAAGGTCCACTTCACGAAGGTGCGCAACGCGGTCCTCTAGATACCACCTACCCTGCTCACAAAACTACTCGTGAGCAGGGTTTTTCTTCTTCCGGTTGCGGGGTTGCGGGTGCTGGTTTAATCTTCGTGCCCATGGGGGA
>NZ_KV818340.1:181907-193885 GCF_001814885.1 Corynebacterium sp. HMSC068G04
CCCATGGGGGATATCGAAACCTACCTCCGCCTTCGCAACTCGGGGATTGCGCTGGTGGAGCATATACCTGGCTCACCAGATGAGCTTCGCGCGCTCGGCGCTGACCCAGCCGACGCCACAGAGCTTGCCGGCCTTAACCAGGTGTACTTCGGCCCCACCCGCTACACCGGCAAGCAAAAGAAAGCACGTGCAGCCGCCCTTGCCCAACGCCACAGCTTGGGCACCCTCACACTGATTGAAACCTATGTTTCAAAAGTAAAGAAGACCTTGGATGCGTGGAACCTCCGAGCAAAACTCGCCGCCACACCAGCACACCACATCCCCACCGTTGCCACCGCACGGCTTAAAGAACTCAAACGTAAAAGAACCGCCAAACCAGGTGTGCGCATCACCTACCGAGAGCAAGGCCCTAACACGCTCTCCATTACTGACGATGCCACCACGATTGCCAACATGCGCGCAGTCCTAGAATCCACCAACAACACCGACCTACTCAAAGCCGCCAACGACGTCTTCTTCAAAGAGGGCACTGGTTCCAAACCGGCGGTACGCACCCAAGTCATCGTCACCCTGAATGAGTTGGACCAGATCATTAACGGTGACGGGGACGAAATAGAGCTCAACCTCACCAACGGCGCGCGCATGACAGGGGCAGAATTCCTCACCCACAAGTTTGCCGAAATCGGTTACGCCACCATCGTGCACCCCATCGAAGGACCCATCAACACCTGGCGGCTAGAACGCGGAGCAAACTTCAACCAACGCCTCACCCTGCACGCGGAATTCCACACCTGCTCACGCCCTGGCTGCAATAAACCAGCCGACTACTGCCAAATCCATCACCTCATCCCTTGGCAGGCTGGTGGCTACACCAACATTAAGAACCTGACGTTTTTGTGCGCCTACCACAACGGTATTAACGACGATGACCCACAAAGGCCTACCAGGCGCGGCTACATGTACCGGCTCAACACCGGCGTGGCCTTCATCCCACCCTGGGGTACCCCGATAACCGCGATGCCGGAATACCAAGAAGCACTAGCCAGACTCAACGCCGAAAAAGCAACCACAGCGCCAGCCCAGCCACCGGACCGACCACCCGACAGCAGCTAACACCCCAACACCAAACGCAAAAGAGTAAAAGCGCCGGTAACCTGCAACAAAGGCGCTCCCGATAGAAGAACCCGTCAGACAAGGCCATGCTGACGGGCATATCGGCGATCCCAAGTTGCGCTTCACTCGACGCCGGATACAACAGGGGCAGCCACGGCAGGATCCTTAAGCCCTTAAAGAACGAGACCTGGCAACCACAGCCAGGGTGACAGGGAACTTGGCGAACCCACGCAACGATTCAAGCGTTAACCTCACAGTTCAGTGGGCACATCGGCGATCTAAAACGCGGAACAGCGTGCTAGCGGCTATCTGCTCGAGAAGTGCAGAAGACCTAGCGGGTTACGAGCGTCGCGAGGATTTCGGCGCGCTGAACAGGGCCACGCTAGTAAGGCGAGGCGGACTCGTTCCAAGGCGCGGATTCAGCGAGAATGACCTCCTGGATACGCCCAAAGGTGTGCAGCGTGCCCCGGGAAAGGTGGACGCGAAACGGTTCCCCGATTTCCCCGGCCTCGATGGTGTGCCACGAGAAGTCGGTACGGACAAGCTCCCGGTTCTTGCGCTCCACGATGTTGAGGCCATGGTCAAGGATGATGGTTTCGGAATCGGTACGGATGAACCACACTCGGTCCCCCACGCTGCGCCGCTTAAGACCCGTCAGGTTGCGATGGTCCTCCCGCAAGCGCGTGACGGACTCAACGACACCAAACCGATGCTCGAAGCCTTCGGCATCGGCAATCACGAGCGGTCGTCCTGGTCCAACGGGCCGGAGGGCTGACACCGTCCACGCCACCGGCTGGCCACGCTGCCCGTCCTTGGATATCGGTCTCACCACCGCCACAGACTCCGCATGTCGGCTCTGCTCCACATTGCGAGGGGCCGCAGTCGTAGGGGCTAGTGTCACGCGGTGTGTGGGCGTAACGACGAGCCAGAGGCCCTCGGTGACGAGATTGGCGTCGAGAGGCACAAGCGGGGGATGCACAGCCGCCATCGCCTCCAGCCGCGCGCTGAGTTCGTCGTCAGGCACGCCCCAGCCGTAGCCCTCCGCCGCCAACATGCCAAACAGGGTTCCCAGGGGAAGGTCCGGTTGGCCTTCCCACGCGGCGCGCAGTGCGGCGAGGGTGCGGTCAATGCGGGTTGGGTCGAACATAACTCTCAAGCCTAGTAGGCCCACGATCACCAAAGCCGCCCAACCCCATCAGGGATTGAGCGGCTCACAGACCTGCTAAATCAGGAAGGGCCTTAGGCCCTAGCAAGAATTAGCCTAGGATCTTGGTAACGCGGCCAGCGCCGACGGTACGGGAGCCCTCGCGGATAGCGAAGCGCAGGCCCTCGTCCATAGCGACCGGCTGGATGAGCTCTACGGACATCTCAACGTTGTCGCCCGGCATAACCATCTCGGTGCCCTCAGGCAGCTTGACGACGCCGGTAACGTCGGTGGTGCGGAAGTAGAACTGCGGACGGTAGTTGTCCATGAATGGGGTGTGGCGGCCGCCCTCTTCCTTCTTCAGGACGTAGACGGAACCCTCGAACTTGGTGTGCGGGGTGTAAGCGCCCGGCTTGATGCAAACCTGGCCACGCTCAACCTCTTCACGCTTGGTACCACGCAGAAGCAGACCACAGTTGTCGCCAGCCTCGGTGTAGTCCATCATCTTGCGGAACATCTCGATACCGGTAACGGTGGTGGACATCGACTTCTCCTTGATGCCGATGATCTCGATGTCCTCGTTGACGTTCAGGGAGCCACGCTCAACACGGCCGGTAACAACGGTACCGCGGCCGGTAATGGTGAAGATGTCCTCGATCGGCATCAGGAACGGCTTGTCCAGCTCGCGGACCGGATCCGGGATGGAGTCATCGCAAGCCTGCATCAGGTCGATAACAGACTGTACCCACTTCTCGTCGCCCTCAAGAGCCTTCAGAGCGGAAATGTGAACGATCGGAGCTTCCTCATCGTAGTCCTGCTCAGCGAGCAGCTCACGGATCTCCATCTCGACGAGCTCGATGATTTCCTCATCGTCAACCATGTCACACTTGTTCAGTGCAACGAGGATGTACGGAACGCCAACCTGGCGAGCCAGCAGAACGTGCTCGCGGGTCTGCGGCATCGGGCCATCGGTTGCAGCAACAACCAGGATAGCGCCGTCCATCTGAGCAGCACCGGTAATCATGTTCTTGATGTAGTCGGCGTGGCCCGGGGCGTCCACGTGTGCGTAGTGGCGCTTCGGGGTGGAGTACTCAACGTGGGAGATGTTGATGGTAATACCGCGCTCCTTCTCCTCAGGAGCCTTATCGATCATGTCGAAGGCGAAAGCGGTGTTCTCCTCCGGGTAAGCGTCAGCCAGAACCTTGGTGATCGCTGCGGTGGTGGTGGTCTTGCCGTGGTCGACGTGTCCGATGGTGCCGATGTTCACATGCGGCTTCGTACGCTCGAACTTCTCCTTTGCCACTGTTTGTCCTCCTGGACTCTATGGCGGCTACGTATTTCGCAGCCACGTGGTTTGTATTGCCATTGGCACTTCGAGCCGAAGCTCATAAGCGCTAATGACGCTTTCTTACGTGCCAGTTACACGATCCTAGATTTATGCCGCAGTTTTTTCAAACTGCCTAAATAGGAGGTAACCCCGCCCAACACGTGCGGACGTTGACCCTCGACAAGAATCAAATTAACGGATCCTGGGAGGGTAACGGCCGGCTCAACCCACATCAAGCGTGTGCGCTCAGCCGACCGCTACCCCAAGGCGCGGAACTGGTCTTCCACTGGCGAAGACTACCAGCCCCGCATGTACGCCTTTGCGGCAGGGGCCTAAAAGTTAGGCCTTGGCGCCGGTGCGCTCCTCGATGATCTCCTGTGCCACGGAGGACGGAACCTCAGCGTAGGAGTCGAAGACCATGGTGAAGTTTGCACGGCCAGCGGTGGAAGAACGCAGGTCACCGATGTAGCCGAACATCTCGGACAGCGGAACCTTAGCCTTGACGACCTTGGCGCCGGAGCGGTCTTCCATAGCGAAGACCTGGCCACGACGGGAGGAGATGTCACCGTTGACGGTACCCATGTACTCCTCCGGGGTCACAACCTCAACGGCCATGATCGGCTCCAGCAGAACCGGCTTAGCCTTAGCGACGGCCTCCTTAAGGACCTGGGAGCCGGCGAGCTTGAAGGCCATCTCAGAGGAGTCAACGTCGTGGTAAGCGCCATCCTCGAGGGTGGCCTTGATGTTCACCAGCGGGAAGCCAGCGACGAAGCCGTACTGCATGGCGTCCTGGATACCAGCGTCGACGGACGGGATGTACTCCTTCGGAACGCGGCCACCGGTGACGGAGTTCTCGAACTTGTAGGTTGCGGACTCGCCCTCTTCCAGCTCTTCCGGCTCCGGGTTGTACGGCTCGATGGTAACGATGACCTTTGCGAACTGGCCAGAACCACCGGTCTGCTTCTTGTGGGTGTATTCCAGGGACTCGACCTTCTTGCGGATGGTCTCGCGGTAAGCAACCTGCGGGTTACCGATGTTGGCCTCAACCTTGAACTCGCGCTTCATGCGGTCAACCAGAACGTCGAGGTGCAACTCGCCCATACCGCCGATAACGGTCTGGCCGGACTCCTCGTCGAGGTGAACGGTGAAGGTCGGGTCCTCTTCAGCGAGCTTCTGGATAGCGGTACCCAGCTTCTCCTGGTCAGCCTTGGTCTTCGGCTCAATAGCAACCTGGATAACCGGATCCGGGAAGTCCATGGACTCAAGGATGATCGGGTTGTCCGGGTTACACAGGGTGTCACCGGTGGTGGTTTCCTTCAGGCCGATGAACGCGTAGATGTTACCGGCGTCGGCGTGCTCGACCGGGTTCTCCTTGTTCGCGTGCATCTGGAAGAGCTTGCCCACGCGCTCCTTCTTGTTCTTGGTGGAGTTGAGCATCTGCTCGCCCGGGATAGCCTGGCCGGAGTAGACACGCACGTAGGTGAGCTTGCCGAAGAACGGGTGCACGGCAATCTTGAAGGCCAGTGCGGAGAACGGCTCCTGGACGGAAGGCTTACGAGTCAGGGTCTCCTCACCGTCGAGGGAGGTGCCGTTGACCTCGCCGATGTCCAGCGGGTTCGGGAGGTAGTCAACAATAGCGTCGAGCAGCGGCTGGACACCCTTGTTGCGGTAAGCGGTACCGCAGAGGACCGGGTAGATCTCGGAGCTCACGGTCAGCTTGCGGATAGCGCCCTTGATTTCCTCAATGGTCAGCTCTTCGCCGCCGAAGTACTTCTCCATGAGCTCTTCGTCGGACTCAGCGACGGTCTCGAGCAGCTTCTCGCGGTACTCTTCAGCCTTCTCCTGCAACTCGGCAGGGATCTCCTCGATAGTGGCTTCGGTTCCGGTTTCTACCTTGCCGCGCCAGGTCAGCGCCTTCATGTTGATCAGGTCGACGACGCCATCGAAGTCATCTTCAGCACCGATCGGCAGCTGCATGACCAACGGCTTAGCGCCGAGGCGATCAATGATGGTCTGGACGGTGAAGTAGAAGTCCGCGCCCATCTTGTCCATCTTGTTGACGAAGCAGATACGAGGGACGTCGTACTTAGCAGCCTGGCGCCACACCTGCTCGGACTGCGGCTCCACACCTTCCTTGCCGTCGAAGACAGCAACAGCGCCGTCGAGAACACGCAGGGAGCGCTCAACCTCAACGGTGAAGTCCACGTGGCCCGGGGTGTCAATGATGTTGATCTGGTTGTTGTTCCAGAAACAGGTCACAGCAGCGGACGTAATGGTGATGCCGCGCTCCTTCTCCTGCTCCATCCAGTCAGTGGTGGCGCCACCATCGTGGGTCTCACCGACCTTGCGGTTAATACCGGTGTAGAAGAGGATGCGCTCGGTGGTAGTGGTCTTACCCGCATCGATGTGCGCCATGATGCCGATGTTGCGGACCTTGTTCAGATCCTTAAGCACTTCTTGTGCCACAGTTAATACCCCAACTTAATTGTCGTCGACGCCGACGCCAGTTATGCACTGACGAAACATAGGTGACGTCTTCATGGATAGGTCTTGGTCTATTTTGCCACGTCTGGGCTTCTACGTCAGCGTGAGACGTGGAGCCCACGCCATAAAAATGGCCCGAACAACGCTATTCAAGTTTAGGTTCCGCACTGTTTAGCGTGGAGCGCTCCGCCAAGGGGAGCGAGAACACGCAGTGTCAGCGCAGGTAAACGATAATATCGCTGTTCGAGCCATGATGCCATGTGGCGGGTTATACCGGAGGGATTACCAGCGGTAGTGAGCGAAGGCGCGGTTAGCCTCAGCCATCTTGTGAGTATCCTCACGGCGCTTCACGGAAGCACCCAGGCCGTTGGATGCATCGAGGATCTCGTTTGCGAGACGCTCGATCATGGAGTTCTCACGACGCTGACGGGTAAAGGTAACCAGCCAACGCAGAGCCAGGGTGTTGGCACGTGCCGGCTTAACCTCAACCGGAACCTGGTAGGTAGCGCCACCCACACGACGGGAGCGAACCTCGAGGTCCGGGCGGATGTTGCCCAGGGCCTTCTCCAGGGTGCCGACCGGGTCGGTACCGGTCTTCTCACGGCAGACCTCGAGAGCGCCGTAGACAATGCGCTCAGCGGTGGACTTCTTGCCGTCACGCAGGATCTTGTTCACGAGCATGGTGACCTGCTCGGAGTTGTAAACCGGGTCCTTAACTACAGGACGCTTCGGTGCAGCATTCTTACGCATTGTTGATTACTGTCCCTTCTTTGCGCCGTAGCGGGAACGAGCCTGCTTACGGTCCTTCACGCCCTGGGTATCCAGTGCGCCGCGGATAATCTTGTAGCGAACACCCGGGAGGTCCTTCACACGACCACCGCGGACGAGCACCATGGAGTGCTCCTGCAGGTTGTGACCCTCGCCCGGAATGTAGGCGGAAACCTCGATACCGGAGGTCAGGCGCACACGGGCAACCTTACGCAGAGCCGAGTTCGGCTTCTTCGGGGTGGTGGTGTACACGCGGGTGCACACGCCACGGCGCTGCGGGGAGCCCTTCAGGGCGGCCGTAGCAACCTTGGCCTTCTTGTCGTGGCGGCCCTTGCGGACCAGCTGCTGAATAGTTGGCATAAATCTAGTCTTTCTCTATGACTTCGGCTTGAACTGACCGCTTTCACACGTCCAAACATGCAAAAATGGGGGCTCTTCTCCGGGGCCCTTCCGCATGTCCAGAACGAATCTCTCCCAGCGGATGGTTGAGATTCCGATCAGACTTTTCATCTCCTATAAAGATGAAACCTTGGACAGACTACCACCACCCCACTGATCTGCCCAAATCTCACGTGCCCGTACTTCCCAATGGTTAGTGACCGGCGTACCTACAGCACGGCCCGGCTGGCCACGCCACTGGCTGCACGCAACGGTGCACACAAGGAGCTATTAAAAAGCTAGTTCCACTCCCACGTCAGGTCCGCCTCCACCGCGTGCTCGGCGAAGTGCTCTTTTTCCTGCCGCTCCCAGGTTTCAAACCACTCTTCATAGCCAGGGTCGCGCTCCAATGCGCGCTCGCGACGCTTCTCGCGTGGCCCGTCGATACGGACCGTCACCACGGAGCCGCGCTCTTTGGCGGCGGCCACGGTGGCCTCGGTGACAGAACCAACTCCTTCGACGATCAGATCATCGCGCTCATCCAAGCTGGCCCAATCCTTCGGTGCGTTGGCTTCCCAGTCCCAGCGCCAATAGCCCGGGTTATTCTCCCGCAGCACTTGCTCTGAGACCATCTCTGAGCCCTCGTGCAGCCCATGCCAGCCGGGGTAGAACTCGTCGAGGTGGACTACTCGCCACCCAGTCCGCTCCGCCAGGGCCACAGAGGTCCAGGTCTTGCCGGCGCCGGAGGGGCCGTCGATAAGCACGGTGATCGGGCGCATCGGGCGCTTGCGCGACGCGGCGAGCGCCACCACATCGTTTAAGAGCCTGTCCATCTCCGCGGCGTGAGTTTGGGCAGTGTCCTTACCGCCTTCCCGATGGTCCGTGCGGTCCGCGTCCTGCATGTATTTCTTCACCACTTCTGGGTACGTCTAGCGTGCAGCTTTGTGACAGTCGTCCTAGAGTCCGAAGAATCTCCAGGACCCACTGAGAACCGAAACTACCACCGGAAGCGCCGCAAGGCCCGTTCCCACCACCATCACCAGCCAGTCTCTGCTGGCAAGGCGGGACGGCCGCGCCCATGTGCGTTGCCCACCGCCCGGTGGGGTTCGCCCGAAACCGCGCGCCTCCATCGCCGTGGCCAGCTTGCCCCCGCGCCGCAGGGCTAGCACCAAGAGCCCGAAGGACATGGTGATGAGGTGCTTGATGCGGCCCTCGTCGGTCAGCCCACGCGCGCGCCGCGCCATGGCCAGGTACTGCCAATCGGATTTGAACAACGTCATCATGCGCACCCCGGCCACCGCACCGATGACGAAGCGGGAAGGTAGCTTGAGGATCTGCGAGAGGGCGTCGCCCAACTCCGTCGGGTCAATATCCCGCGCCAGCACCACCATGGGCAGCGCCACCGCCAGCACGCGCATCGTAATGGCGATGGCCAGCTCCATCGAGTTGTCCGTAACCGTGATCAGCCACCAGCTGAAGTACTCCCGCCCGCCCGGTGCGCCGTAAAGCAGCATCGAAATGCCGGACAACGGAGCGATAAGAAAAAGGAACCAGCCAGCTTTAAACAGGCGCGGCCACGACACCCCGCACAGGGGCGCAAAAACTAAAGTCATGGCCAAGGACACTGCCGCAGAGACCCAATCCACGGAGAGCAACAGCGGGCTCACCCACACGAACATGAGGAAAATTCGGGTCAGCGGGTTCACGCCGCGCAGCAAACCAGCACTGCCCAAACGGTCAGAGCCCTTCATGCTCATCGAAGACGAATTAGCCACGGCTCACCTCCACTCGGTGGTCACCCAACGCGGAAATGAACAGCGGATCATGGGTGACTGAAGCAATCGTCGTCCCCTCATCCGCCATGCGCCGCAGCAGCCACACCAGCTCTGTGAAGGTGTGGGGGTCTTGGCCGAAGGTGGGTTCGTCGAGAAGCAGCACCTCCGGCGCCGTGACCAACGCAGTCGCCACCGACAACCTGCGCTTCTCCCCTCCGGAGAGAGTAAACGGATTGGCGTTGAGCAAATACCCCAAGCGTAGTGCCTCCACGAGCTCCGCAATGCGCGCCTCCGGCACCTCGCGGTGCATAACCCGGGGTGCTACGCGCAGCTCTTCTGCCACCGTGCGGGCGACGAACTGATGCTCCGGGTTCTGGAAGACGAACCCAATGCGGTCCGCCAATTCCCGGGACTTCCACGTCGCCGGCGAGCCTTTCAGCCCCCGCCGCACGTACTCTGCCACACCAATCTCCCCGGCCACTGCTGGAAGCAACCCCGCCACCGTCATCAGCCACGTGGTCTTGCCCGCACCATTCGGCCCGGTAATCACCGTGGACATCCCCCGGGGCAGCGCGTAGCTGCGCGGCGGCCCGAAGCGGGTGACCAGGTCAGTGCTCCACAGCGCCGCCGACTCGGGTACAGCCACATCCGGCACTACCCCAGCGCCGCTTGGCGACGCCCCACCAGCCTCCCGCGCCCGCGGCAAACCGCTGATAGAGCGCGAAGCAACAACAGCCTCCACGGGTCCGTCAGCGACGATGCGCCCATCCTTCAGCTCAATCGCACGGTCAAGCACACCCTTCCACGCCGTGTGCTGGTGTTCCACCACGATAAGGGTGGCCCCGGTGCGCTCCACCATGGTGGACACGGCCTCAATAACCTCGCGCGCGCCCTCCGGGTCGAGGTTCGCCGTCGGCTCATCGAGCAACACCATGCCCGCGCCCATGGCAATCACACCAGCCAAAGCCAAGCGTTGCTTCTGCCCGCCGGATAGACGCTCCGTGGGAAAAGACAGGTCCACCGCGGGCCCCACCATCGATAGCGCCGCAGTTACCCGCTGCCAAATCTCAGAGCGTGGATAGGCCAAATTCTCGCAGCCAAAGGCAACGTCATCGCCCACACGCGCGGCAATCACCTGGGAGTCTGGGTCCTGCAGCACCAAGCCCACCGGAATCGTCCGGCCGGGCGGTTCCACATGACCGGAAGCATCCTCCAACAGGATCTCCCCCACCCGAGTGCCCTCGTCATCGCCACCCAACACGCCCGCAATGGCCGCCAGCAGCGTGGACTTCCCGGACCCGGAATCACCGCACAGCAGAACCTTCTCCCCCGGCGAAATATCCAAGTCAATCCCCGCCAGCGCCGGCGCACGCCTGCCCGCATGCGTCCAGCCATAGCCGCGCGCAACAAGCTTCGTCGCGCCCGCGGACATCCCTTCTGCGGAACCCACATCAGCCATCAACTACCACCAGCATTCGCCAGCTCCAGCAAAACAGCTAACAAGCGCTTAAGCGCTGTGCTGTTCGCGGCCGACCGCGAAACGGTCCAGTGCACCAGTCTTCGCAAGCGCATTGACTACGAAGTAGCCCACGGCTCCTGCCAGAATGGCGCCGGAGATGCTCAGCGTGACCAGGTAGATGATGTTGAACTGCAGGGTCTTGCCCAGGTTTCCGGAGGTAAACAGCTCCAGCACAAACGCACCCCAGCCCGCTGCCATGCCGCCGAGCATCGCAATGCCCAGGCTAAAGCGACGGTAGAGGAAGATGGCCAAGACAATTTCCACACCAATTCCCTGCGCGATGCCGGAGTACAACGTACTAATACCCCACTGGGAGCCCAGGACCGCCGACACGATGGCCGCCAACAGCTCCACGTAGAGTGCGGCACCCGGCTTACGGATAATCAAACCACCAACGACACCGCCAAGAAGCCAAATGCCGGTAGCAATGCCACCCAGGCCCGGCGTGAGCGCATCCATGGCCTGGAACCAGGCATAGCCCACCGTGTTCCACGCCAGGAACACGATTCCGCACGCCACACCCAGCACGGAGGCCACCACGATGTCGACGATGCGCCAGTTCAAACTACGCGGCGCAGCAGCGCCATTCGCCGATGCACCATTAACAGACCCACCATGAGATACAGAGTTCATGATTCCTCCCTTTCGCCGGCATTATCCGGATCAGGTTCGACGGTTCGCCGCTGCACCGCGGCATCTCAGCCTCCTCCAGAAACACCCATGCACAGCCTCAAAGGCAGGACACAGTGTGAACGAAGAAGCACCCGTGACGATGTTTAATTTGATGTTTTATATACAGCCACCAACACCAAAAAGTGCCGGCTCAGCATACTCAAAAGCACTGATAGCTTAGCAAGCCGGACTATTAAGAGCACACTGCAGCCCCACTACTCCCCCATGCCACCAGCAGGTAGCGATGATCGCATCCTCAAAGAGGAAGGAGTTGAGAGAGTTGACGGCCGCAACATGAAGGGCTTCCACCTCACTCCACTGACCACCGGACAGGAACAACAATCTTCCCAAGCACGTCCTGCGCCGACACGACCAGGCACCATCGTCGTATTCGGCGGTTCGGATTGCGGCGCCCACGTGGAACAGGCACGGATGCTGCGTGATGCTGGGTATGACGTGCTCGCCTCGTACGTCTTTGGCAAACCCGGACAAAAGGAATTCATCGGCGAGGTTCCGTACCACTCGAGTTCTTTGACGAAGTCCTCGCTTACGCCAAAGAACACGGCAACGGCAGCGCCCCACTGACTATCGTCGGCACTTCCAAGGGCGCGGAACTTACTGCCAATCTCGCCGCGTGTTACCCGCAGATCAACAACATCGTTCTCTACACGCCTGCGCACCACACCTACGGCAGCCTGACCTACCAGCGCGGCAGCGGCTCCACGAGTAGCTTCTCCTGGCGCGGTGAGCCGGTTCCCTTTGCGAAGCTACAAGGAACAGAAAAGGGCAAAGTTATGC
>NZ_KV818341.1:0-232 GCF_001814885.1 Corynebacterium sp. HMSC068G04
TGGTTGAGTGAGCAAACGTTTTACTGCCACCGAATGATAATCGGGTGGAGATACATCTTAACCAGAATAGTTAATCAGCTAACGCGGCACTTGTTGAGTGTCTGTTTTGAAAAGTGCTTGGTGCATTGTTGGGTGTCTGGGGCATTGTTCCCTGGTTGTAACCCACACGAGTTTCAATGGCTGCTTAACCTTTTGTGGTGTGGTTGTTTAAGTTGTGTGGGGTGTTGTGTGA
>NZ_KV818342.1:0-221 GCF_001814885.1 Corynebacterium sp. HMSC068G04
TGGCGGAGCACGAGCTTATCGACGTCCAACTCCTTCTTCACCCTGGCGGTATACGACTCAATCAAACTCAACGTCGCCACATCATGCCTTTGAGCAACCGCAGCCGCACGCGCCTGGCGCTGCTTGCCCGTAAAACGCGTCGGCCCGAAATACACCCCATGCAACCCAGCCAACTCCACAGCATCAGCCTTTGATGCACCACGCGCGCGTAAATCATCCAC
>NZ_KV818343.1:0-37931 GCF_001814885.1 Corynebacterium sp. HMSC068G04
ATCCGGTCCAACTCATCCAAGGTCACCACCACGTTGGTCGCCACCGCAGGCTTAGTGCCCCCATGCGCCTGGTTGAAAAACACCTGGCCTGCCGCATCCAACAAATCAGCCGGATTAATCGACTCCAGCGTTCCGCGCATCTCACTAATGCGCAGCGGCGAATCAGTAATCGTCAACGAATGCGGCCCCACCTTCCGGTACGTCAGACGCACCCCAACCTCCGGCACCCGCCGCGGCCGCAACTGCTTCAACCTCTCCTTCGCCACCTTCGGGATACGGTCTGCTGGGGTGCCTGCCAAGCGGACACGCAGATTCCACGCATCCAACTCCTTCTTCACCCTGGCGGTATACGACTCAATCAAACTCAACGTCGCCACATCATGCCTTTGAGCAACCGCAGCCGCACGCGCCTGGCGCTGCTTGCCCGTAAAACGCGTCGGCCCGAAATACACCCCATGCAACCCAGCCAACTCCACAGCATCAGCCTTTGATGCACCACGCGCGCGTAAATCATCCACGCTGCCTACCGCAAGCCCCACAAGCTCCAACCCCGAACTGCGGTAGGAGAAATAAGTCTCCAAATCCCCCATGCGACAAAGACTAAAACACCACCACCCACCCCGCAACCGGAGGCAAAAACTCTCAGGCTCCGCTACAAGCAGGGCAGGTAGCGCGGGTTTTCACGGCTACAGCGCGGCGGGGTACATCAGCGCTAGAACCAACGCTCAAGGAGCTTTGCTACGCCTGCTTGGTGGTGCGCTAGCGCCACAGTATCTGCGGCTGCCACTACATCCGGGTGTGCGTTCTCCATGGCAACACCGCACCCAGCCCACTCAAGCATCTCGATATCGTTGGGCATATCGCCAAAGGCGATGATGTCTTCGCGGGCGATACCGTGGTGCTCGGCCAACCACTTAATTCCGCGCTGCTTCGTCACGTTGGGGGCCGCCACCTCGAGGATGCCCTCGGACATCGAATAGGTGACGTGGGCAAGCTCGGAATCGATGTGGGGAGCGATGAGGCTGTAGAGCTCCGGCGCGGAGAATGCGGTGTTGCGAATCAACAGCTTCACCGCCGGCCGGGACACCAACTCCCCCACGCTAACCAGCCCAAAGCCTTCGAAGAGCGCGTTTTCCGAATAGTGCGACTCAACCACAAAGAGTTCCTCAACCGGATCCATAACCGAGCCTCCCGTGCGTTCCGCACCGAAGCCAACGCCGCCATGGGGCTCGAGTACCTTGGTGGCCACCTCCACGATTTCCGCGAGGGCCTCCGGCGAGAGCTCGTGGGCGGAGAGCACGCGGTCTTCCGCCGAGTCATAAATCACCGCACCGTTTGAGGTCACGCACACCGGGCGCACGGTCAGCTGCTCCAGCACGGGCATGATCCAGCGGAAGGGGCGGCCAGTTGCCAGCGCAAACTCGCTGCCCGCGGCAACTGCTCGGGCCACTGCCTCGCGGTTTCGCCGGGGAACTCGGTGGTTCCGATCCAACAAGGTGCCGTCGATATCGCTGATGATGAGGCGCGGAGCGCGGTCCGAAAATACGTCACTGGCCATAGACCTGAGTCTACGTCAGAGCGATGCACACGAGGGCGCGCCTGCAACGCTGGCAGCCACAACAACGTCCACTGCAGCGTTGACCCCCTACCACCGTGCCGCAGTCCGCCACGCACACAACGACGAAGGCGGCCGCCACGAGAATGCTCGTGACAGCCGCGCTTGCCTGCAAAGACTGCAGCTTAGGACTTAGGCGATAATGTCGTCATCGTCCACGTCTTCCCAGTTCAGGGAACGCTTGATGGCGCGCTTCCAATCGCGGTAGAGAGCCTCAACCTCTTCTTTCTCGCGCTGTGGCTTCCACACCTTGAAGTCTCCCTGCTGGGAGCCCAGCACGCTGAGGTCATCCCAGAAGCCGGAATCGAGACCCGCAGCGAAGGCCGCACCGGTAGCGGTGGTCTCCACGTTCTTCGGGCGGTGGACCTCCACGCCAAGCATGTCCGCCTGGAACTGCATGAGCAGCTCGTTCATGGTCATGCCGCCGTCGACGCGCAGCTCGGTGATCTCCACGCCGGAGTCCGCCACCATGGCATCGGCGACGTCGCGAGTCTGGTACGCGGTGGACTCGAGCACGGCGCGGGCCAGGTGCTTGCGGTTGGCGTAGCGGGTCAGACCAACGATGACACCGCGGGCATCCGGGCGCCAGTACGGAGCGAAAAGTCCGGAGAAAGCCGGCACGATGTAGACGCCGCCGTTGTCCTTGACCTCGCGAGCCAGGTTCTCAATGGACGCGGAGTTCGGGATGAGCTGCAGGTTATCGCGCAGCCACTGCACCAGGGAACCACCCATGGAGACGGAACCCTCGAGCGCGTACACCGCGCGCTCGCCCTCGCGCTGGAAGCACACGGTAGTCAACAGACCGTTCTCGGAGAACTTCGGGGTGGTACCGGTGTTGAGCAGGAGGAACAGACCGGTCCCGTAGGTGTTCTTAGCAGAACCCGGGCGGAAGCAGCCCTGGCCAAACATGGCGGCCTGCTGGTCGCCCAGGATGGCGCGAATCGGCACACCGGACAGCGAGCCGCGCTCGCGGACGGTGCGGAAGTCGCCCAGGGACGGGCGGATCTCCGGCAGCATGGAGGTGGGAATCCCCATCTCCTTGCACAGTTCCTCATCCCACTCGAGCTTCTCGATGTCCATGAGGAGGGTACGGGAAGCGTTGGTGACATCGGTGGCGTGCAGGGCTTCCTGGCCGTTGTCGCCGTCGGCGCCACCGGTGAGGTTCCACAGGAGCCAGGTATCGATGGTGCCGAAGAGCAGCTCGCCCTTCTCCGCGCGCTCGCGGGCGCCCTCGACGTTATCGAGGATCCACTTCACCTTCGGGCCGGCTGGGTAGGAGTTGATGATGAGGCCGGTGCGGCGACGCCACTTGTCCGCACCTTCATCACCAGCGAGTTCCTTACAAATCTCGGTGGTGCGGGTGTCCTGCCACACGATGGCGTTGTATACCGGCTTACCCGTGTTCTTGTCCCACACGACGGTGGTCTCACGCTGATTGGTAATGCCAAGTGCTGCGATATCTTCGACATTGATGTCGCCGTTGGCCAAAGCTTCACCCACAGCGCGGCGGGTGTTGCTCCAGATTTCCTCCGGGTCATGCTCGACCCAGCCCTTCTCCGGGAAAATCTGCTCGTGCTCGAGCTGGCCGACGGACACCTGCTCGCCGTCGTGGTTGAAAATGATGCAGCGGGTGGACGTAGTTCCTTGGTCAATCGCTGCAACGTAGCGCTTGGTAGACATTGTGTTCTCCGTTTCTGAGTAGTGAAGGTCTGATTTTTAGAGAGCCATGGACAGCAGGCCGACAGCGACGGCCGCCAAGGTCGGTGCAACCACCGGAACCCAGGCATAACCCCAGTTGGCGCTGCCCTTGTCCTTGATGGGGAGGATGAAGGCGTACATGATGCGGGGTCCGAGGTCACGGACCGGGTTGATCGCGTAGCCGGTAGCGGTGCCGAGGGACAGGCCCACAGACACGACGACGAAGGCAACGGCGAAGTACTTCAGCGGACCCAACTCGCCGCCGGCCGGGCCAAAGGCGATGAACATGAGCAGTACGCAGGTAGCGATGAACTCGGTGGCTGCGTTCCAGCCGTTGTTCGGGTGCGCCGGGGCGGTAAAGAAAATCCCCCCAGTGTTCTTGTTGGCGCCGGTGACGTTGCCGGCTTCATCGAGGTTGTTGGCGTCGAAAAGCTGCTTAAACGTAGCCCAGGCAAGGAATGCACCAAGCATGGCGCCGAGAATTTGCCCCAGCAGGTAGTAGGGAACGAGGCCCCATTCAAGGGAACCGTTCACCGCCAGCATGATGGTGACCGCCGGGTTGAGGTGACCGCCGGAGGGGTCGGCGACACTAGCGCCGATGAAAACCGCGAGGCCCCAGCCCATAGCGATGACGATCCAGTCCGAACCGCGCGCGCCAGAAGTTCGGAGGTTCACAACGGCGCACACGCCGTTGCCGAGCAGGAGCAGCAGTGCAGTGCCGATGAACTCCCACAGGAATGCATCCATTCCGGTCATAAGATGTCCTTTCTTATCTGCCTAGGCCAAGGGCCCAGCGAGGGATATCCACCGCTCGCTAGGCCCCGTGACTTTTAGGCTTCTTCCTTGGTGGCTCGTGCGCTTCCTGCGCGCTCGAGGATGTCGTTTGCCTCACGGTCGGTCAGCGCTGCCTCAGCGGCGAGCTCTGCCTCAGTGTGCTTGGTGAAGTGGGAGACTTCCCGCTCGATATCGGTCTGATCCCAGCCCAGCAGCGGGGCAACGAACTCAGCGATCGGCTGTGCGGCAGCGACGCCGCGGTCGGCGAACTCGATGGCCACGCGCAGGCGGCGGGAGACGATGTCGTCGATGTGCAGGGCGCCCTCGTGGGTCACGGCGTAGCGCACCTCTGCCCAGATGTAGCTCTCAGCACCCGGAACCGGTTCGAGCAGCGTGGCGTCGTCAGCAGCCGGAGCCAGCACCTCACCGATCAGCGAGCCGTAGCGGCCGAGCAGGTGCTCGATGCGGTCCTCGCTGAGGTTGTAGCGGCGGGCCAGTGCCGGAACCTGGTTAGCCAGTGCGTGGTAGCCGTCCGCACCCAGAATCGGGGTGCGCTCGGTCACGGACTCAGCCACCTTGGTCCCCAGCTCCTTCGCGGCTAGATCCACCGCGTCCTTGCCGATGACGCGGTACGTGGTGTACTTGCCACCGGCGACGGACACCATGCCCGGTGCGACGCGGGCAACGGCGTGGTTGCGCGACAGGTTAGTGGTGGAATCGGACTTGCCGGACAGCAACGGGCGCAGACCGGAGTACACGCCGACGATGTCATCGCGGGTGATCTTGTCGCGCACGCGCTGGTTGACCTCGTCCAGGATGTAGTCGATATCCGCCTTGGTCGGCGCCGGATCCGGCAGGGACAGGCCCTTCTCCCAATCGGTGTCGGTGGTGCCGATGATCCAGTACTCACCCCACGGGATAACGAAGAGCACGGACTTTTCGGTGACGAAGCACAGCGCGGCATCGGCATCGAGGGCATCCTTCGGGACCACGATGTGAACACCCTTGGAAGCGTGGACGGTGAACTTGCCTTCAGCGCCCGCCATCTCCTGGATCTTGTCGTTCCACACACCAGTCGCGTTAATGAAGGCCTTGCCCTTCACGGTGGTCTCGCGGCCGGTTTCCAGGTCCCGGACCTTCGCAGCGGTGATGCGGCCGCGGCCGTCCTTCTCAAAGCCAATCACCTCGGTGCCGGTACGCACGCTAGCGCCATATTCGGCGGCGGTGCGCAGGACGGTCATGGTGTGGCGGGCGTCGTCGACAAGCGTGTCATAGTAGCGCACGCCACCGACGACGGCGTCCTCCTTGAGGCCCGGGGTCACCTTCAGCACCCCCTTGCGGGTGAGGTGCTTTTGCATCGGGACGCTCTTGGCTCCGCCCATCAGGTCATAGAGGGTAAAGCCACCGAACATCATGACGCGCTCCCAGCCGCGGTGGGTCAGCGGGAAGATGAACTTCAGCGGCTTGACCAGGTGCGGCGCCAGGGTCGACATGTTGAGCTCGCGCTCCTTGAGGGACTCCGCAACGAGGCGGAAGTCGAACATTGCCAGGTAGCGCAGGCCACCGTGGAACATCTTGGAGGAACGCGAAGACGTGCCCGCCGCAAAGTCTTGGGATTCCAGCACAGCCGTCTTCAGGCCACGGGTGGCCGCATCCAGTGCAGCACCGGCGCCTACGGAACCTCCGCCGATGATGACGACGTCATAGTCCTCGGTGGAGTAGTCGTTCCACGTCTTTTCAAAATACTCAGGGTTGAAGCTGTTAATACTCGTCGTGGTCATTGTTGACCGAGTCTCCTCTCTCGCTGCACGGCGTCAGAAAGGCCTGTCCCAGTTGACGGTATGCGCAGCATGTTGTGCTCATCCACCACGCGCGCCCTGTGCACCGACACCTCGGCCACCTGCTCGAAAGGCGAATGAAGAAGAAGTTTTCTCCCACGGCCAATGCTATAGATCACGCCAAATTCTCTCTGGAGACGCTACTCACACGTAAGTTCCGCCGCCGTAAGCTGGAGTTTCTAAGCCGTTTCATAGGATGACAAAATAAAATAACACCCCCTTCCGGGGGTGTTAACGGGCGTTGCGAACGCTTCTTAAGTCCAGGGTGTCAAGACTTATTTCTTCTCTTGCTGCAAGCGCGCCATCGCCTCCAGCACCTCGGCCATTCCGTAGCGCTCGGTGGAATACGTCACCGCCTGCGCAGCCTTAATCACCTCAATGGGTGCAGTCTCAAGCGCCACCATGCGCACGGCGACGCCATCCCCGCCCTCCGCAAAGGTTTCATCCCCCGGCTCATTGGCAAAGAACAAGAGATCCTTCGGCTCGGCCCCAATCTTCTTCACCACGGCCGCCAGCCCCTCCGCGGGGGAAGAGGCCGTCGCCACCACTCCCCCGGGGGCATCGTTGAACTGCACCCCTTCTGCCCCGTCAGAGCAGGCGATGCGCCAACACGATTGGGGGAGGTCCCCGAAGGCGGCAGCGTCCAGTACCTCGCCCTGTGGCGAGAGCACGACGAACTCCTCAACCTGCGGGTGGAGCTGCGTTAGCGCTTCTTGGAGCCGCGTCGAGATTTCCCCGTTTTCCATGCTCAGCGCGCTCTGATCCGCCACGATCACGCGCGGCGCTTCGGAATACTGCGCCTTCACGCGGTGCGGCAGGCGCGAGACGATGAGCCGAGATTGCGTCGCCGCGGAGAGCAACCCCTGTTCCACGACGGAACCAGCGAAGATTTCCTTGCTGCTCGCAGTCATGGAAGCTTGAGCCTCCATGACATCAGACTTCAGTTGCGCCATCACCCCCGTGACCTTTTCGCGGCCCTCCTCTACGCCGCGCATAGCCTCTTCCACCACCGAGTTGAGGTTTTCCTTGATCCACTCGAGGGTTTCCGGCGCGGTACGCGGGCGGTCCTTCTCGGCGGCGTCGGCTCCGGCTTCTGCGGTACCGGTTTCCTCGTTACTGCCCGGCTTCATCAACGCCATCCGATCGCGCATGAGGTCCACGGTGGCCTCGGACACGCGCTCCTTGAGGTTGGTCAGATCATCGCGCAGCCGGCGCACACGGTAGCGCTCAGTCTCCACCTCGGAGTCCTGCGCCTCGGCTTCCTCCAGCGTCGGCGCGCCCCCGCCCTTGCGGGCCGGTACCCAGTATTCGCCGGCCGGCATCGGGCCGAATTCCTCCTCGTACTGAGCCCACAGCCCCTCCAAGGCCTCCTGCATCCGGCGGCGCACCTCCGCGATATCCGCATCGAAATCGCCCGTGGTGTAGTAGGGCTCAAGAGCCGTGATCAGCACCGGCGTCTTCGTGCGGCCCAAGTGCTTCTTCTGCCCCTTCGTCCAAATGCGCTGGGAACCGAAGATGACCTGCGGGATGATCGGCACGCCCGCACCATGCGCAATACGCGCCGCGCCGTTACGCATGCTGCGAATTTCAAAGCTGCGGGAAATCGTGCCCTCCGCGAAGACCCCTACGAGTTCCCCACTCTTGGCTAGTTCGATGCCTTTGACAATCGACGCCCCGCCATCGATACGGTCCACCGGGACATGCCCCATGACCTGAAAAAGCTGACCGGCCACCGGCGCTTGGAAGATGGAGGCCTTAGCCAAGTAGCGCACCAAACGGCGCTTGCGGTAAGCCAAGAAGGCCCCGAAGAGGAAATCCATGTAGCCGGTGTGGTTGCACACGATGACGGCCCCACCCTTATCCGGGATATTCTCCTCGCCGGACAGGCGCATCTTGAGTCCCTGGGCCAGAGTCACCCCGCGGCCGATGTGTGTGATCTGCCGGTAGAGGAAGTTAGTCACAGCGCTCATGGTGCTCCAAACAGCTAAGACCCCGCCGTCGAGAGCAGCGAGGAGGGACAAGAGAGGGCGGCGCGCGAAGCCCCGCGCACCGCGTTCTTCTAGGAGTTTACGGGGTACAGCACGTCCTTGCCCACGAATGGGCGCAATGCTTCCGGAACCACGACGGAGCCGTCTGCCTGCTGGTGATTCTCCAGGATGGCTACGAGCCAGCGGGTGGTAGCCAGGGTGCCGTTGAGCGTGGCGGCGTACTGGGTCTTGCCGTTCTCGTCGCGGTAGCGCGTGGAGAGGCGGCGCGCCTGGAAGGTGGTGCAGTTCGAGGTCGAAGTGAGCTCGCGGTACGTGCCCTGGGTGGGCACCCACGCCTCGTTATCGAACTTGCGGGCTGCAGAAGAACCGAGGTCTCCGCCCGCGATGTCGATGGTGCGGTAGGGCAGCTCCATCGCCGCGAGCATGTCCTTTTCCATGTTCAGCAGCTTCTGGTGCATCTCCTCGGCGTCTTCCGGCTTGCAGTAGACAAACATCTCCAGCTTGTCGAACTGGTGCACACGCAGGATGCCGCGGGTGTCCTTGCCGTGCGAACCCGCCTCGCGGCGGAAGCAAGAGGACCAGCCTGCATACTGCAGCGGGCCCTTGGACAGGTCGATGATCTCTTCCTTGTGGTAGCCGGCCAGGGCCACCTCAGAGGTGCCAACCAGATAAAGATCATCCGCCGGCAAGTAGTAGACCTCATCCGAATGCTGGCCCAAGAAACCCGTGCCCTGCATGACGTCCGGACGCACGAGCACCGGCGGGATCATGAGGCTAAAGCCGACCTCACGGGCCTTCTGCGCAGCCAGCATCAGCATGCCCAGCTGCAGGAAGGCGCCATCACCGGTGAGGTAGTAAAAACGTGCGCCGCCGACCTTGGCGCCCCGCTTGACGTCGATAAGCCCCAGCGTCTCACCCAACTCCAGGTGATCCTTCGGCTCGAAGTCGAACTGCGGTTTCTCACCGACCTCCTCGAGCACGACGAAATCATCCTCGCCACCAGCCGGGGCACCCTCCACCACGTTGGAGAGCTGGTACTGCAGCTCCTCCACCTTGGCCTCGGCCGCGGCCGCTTCCTCGCCGGCCGCCTTGACCTTTTCCTTCAGCTCATTGGAGCCCTCCAGCAGCGCCGGGCGCTCCTCCGGGGAGGCCTGGCCAATCTTCTTGCCAAAGGCCTTCTGCTCCGAGCGCAGCTGGTCTGCCTTCACAATGGCCGCGCGGCGCTGCTCATCGGCGGCGAGCAGCTGGTCCACCAAAGCGGGGTCCTCCCCACGGTTTACCTGGGAGGCGCGGACGACATCGGGATTTTCGCGAAGAAACTTGAGATCAATCACGCCGGATAGTCTAGCGCACGGCCATACCTTTGCGCTGGTCATAACCAGCTGGCTATCATGGAAAACATGGCAGCTCACATTATTACCGACGGCCCCGTGCCCAAGCACGCTCAGCTGCGGGATATTCTCTCCGAGCTCTGCCGCACCACCCTCAAACCTGGTGACATCCTCCCGGGCGAGCGCATTCTCGAGGAAACCTACGGCGTCTCCCGCATCACCGTGCGCCGCGCCATTGGTGACTTGGTGGCGGAGGGCCGCCTGCGCCGCGTGCGCGGTAAAGGTACCTTCGTGGCTCCGAACCCACTGGTCTCCCGGCTCCATCTGGCGTCCTTTTCCGATGAGATGGGCTACCAGAAGGTACAGGCTTCCTCGCGGATCCTGCTGGGTGAGCGCAGCACCGCCCCCAGTGAGGTCTGCGAGTTTTTCGGCACGGAAACCACCGTGGCCCATACCCACCTGCGGCGCCTGCGCTTGGGCGATGGCGAGCCCTATTCCATCGACGATGGCTGGTATAACTCCACCTTTGCTCCGTCATTGTTGGAGAATGACATCTACAATTCCGTCTACGCGATTTTGGAAAGCACCTTCGAGGTCCCCATCACCGGGGCCGAGCAGACGGTCACGGCCGTCGCAGCAGAGGAGGACATCGCTGAGCTTCTCGACGTCCCCCTGAACACCCCTCTCCTCCACATCCCCCGCCTCGCCCGCTCCGGCGATCGCCCCGTGGAGTGGTGCTCCTCGGTCTACCGCACAGACCGCTATAGGCTCACAACGCACGTCTCCCGCGCACGTATCTAGCGGCGCCGTGCTCCCGCACGGCGCCGGGCGGGCTAGAAGCCCGGGCCGCCAAGGGAGTAGTATGAAGAGTTCTATGAGCACTTCATCTGCGTGGCGCTCCGCCTCCGCCATCCGCGTCGTCCTCGTTGCAGCCGTGGCCGCGGCCGCCTTCATGGCGTCCTACGGCCTCTTTAGCGGCGAGCCAACCGGCACCGATTCGGCCGCACAAGGCTCCGCTACCCCCAGCGCCGACGGCAGTCAGGCCGCCGATCCCTCCGAAGGAGAGATCGCATCCTTTACCACCGCCTCCGCTGGTTCGTGCGTGACGTGGGACATCGCCCCAGACGGCACTGCCGCCGACTTCGAGCAGACCAGCTGCGATAAGCCACACCGCTTCGAGGTCTCCTCCCGCGAGGACCTCAGCGCCTACCCCACCAGCGAGTTCGGCCCCAATGCCAAGCGCCCCGACATCACACGGCAAAACGCCCTGCGCGATGAGCTGTGCGAAGCCCCCACGGTGAGCTACCTCAACGGCAAGTGGGATCCCAACGGCCGCTATGACATCGCCTCCATCCTGCCGCCGGCCGCCTCCTGGGAGCAGGGCGACCGCACCTTGCTGTGCGGCCTGCAGACCACCGACGCCAACGGCGTCCCCCAGGAATCCACCGGCAAGGTCAGTGAGGTGGACCAGGCGGTCGTCGCCAAGCCCGGCGAATGCCGCAAGGTGGATGAGAACCAGGTGCTCAGCACCGTGCCGTGTAGCGAGCCACACCAGATGGAGACCGTATCCGTCATTAACCTGGCCGAGAAATTCGCCGATGGCTACCCCAACGACGAGGACATGGATAAGTTCCTCTCCGAAACGTGTACTCAGGACGCCATGGACTACCTGGGCGGCGAGGAAAACCTCTACCAATCCACACTGCAGCCTTTCTGGGGCGCGATGAACCGCGAGTCCTGGGAGGCCGGCTCCCGTTCGGTGAACTGCTCCCTCATCCATGTCAACGAAGGTCTGTTTTCCACCATTACCGGCTCCGCTGCGGAGGGACGAGATTCCCTGAACATCAACGGCGCCCCGCCCACCGAGCAGCCGAAGCGCAACCCGCTGCGTGATCAGAACGCCCAGCCGGGCGGCGAGAACTCCCAGCCGGCTGGCGACAGTGCCGTTCCCGCCGCCACTACTGCACCGGCGCCGGCCCAATAAACCCCGACTATTCCACAGGGAGTAAGCACATGTACGAGGTCAGCGAGGAACGCTTCGAAGAGCTAGTCGGTGAGGCCCTGGATAAGATCCCCGATCGATTCGTCGACCAGATGCGCAACCTGGTCATCTTGGTGGAGGAAGAAAACCCAGAAAACCCTAACCTGCTGGGCCTCTACGAAGGCGTGATGCTCACGCACCGCACCGCCTCGCACACCGGCTACTTGCCGGATACCATCTCCATTTACCGACAACCTTTGCAGGCCATCAGCAACTCCGAGGAGGAGCTCGCCCACGAGGTCATGGTGACCGTCTTCCACGAGGTCGGGCACTATTTCGGTTTCGAGGAGGACCGCCTCCACGAGCTCGGCTGGGGGTAGGCGCCCCGCCGGGTGCCTACCGTGGCCGCGCGAAACTAGACCTCGGTATCCGCCCAGCGCTCCAGCGTCCACTGGCCAAAAGGCTGACCCTGCGGCTCCATGAGGGTAAAACGGCAGTTCGGCATGTAGCCGGTATAGGCAAAGTCGGGGTCCACGCCGCAGGCATGCGTGGTCACCACGCGGATGGCAGCACCGTGGCTGACGACGACTATATCCTCATCATCCTCCAGCTCCGCAGCAAGATCCTCCAACACCGGTTGGTAGCGCTCGAGCACATCCACGTAGCTCTCACCGCCAGGCATCCGGGCAGCTTCATCGCCGTCGAGCCAGCCGCGCAGCGCCACCATGTATTCGCGGTGGGTATCCTCGCTGCCACTCATTTCATGCTCACCGGCAAAGACCTCGTGCAGGCCCACGCGAACCTCCACCGGAACACCGCGCTCATCGGCGGCCTCGCCGTATGTGCGGGCGGCCAGCATCGCGGTCTGCTGGGCGCGCAGGGCAATAGAGCACACAAAGCGCACGCGGCGCCCCGCGCACAGCTCAGCTAGCTCGCGGCCCACATCTTCCGCCTGGCCGCGGCCGCGCTCGGTGAGCTCGGCACCCGGCGGGCGGGTATCCATGATGCGGTCAATGTTGGAAAAGGTCTGGCCGTGGCGCAGGAGGATGATTCTTCCGGTCATGCTTCACCACACTATTGGCCGGTGCGCGCCTGCGCTACCCATTCATCGGCCTCCTTCAACCGCGCCAAATCCCGTGGGGCCTCCCCTAGCGCCACCACGGAAGGCCAGGAACCCACGAAAACGACATCCTCCGCGCGCAACCACAGCGCCCGCAAAGCCTCCGCCACTGGCTGGTCCTCAATGTGCCCGATGAGGTCGGCGTGGAAGCGATAGTTCCCAAAGACGGTGCGCAGCGGGCGGGATTCGATGCGGGAAAGATCCACCCCGCGGTGCGCGAATTCTTGGAGGGCGCCGACGAGGGAGCCGGGCTCGTTGGGCAAGGTGAAGATGACGGACGTCCTGTCCTTGCCGGTCCGCGCGGTGGGCTTTCCGGCCGGCCCCACGAGGACGAACCGCGTCGTGGCCCCCGCGACATCCGCCACGTTCTCCGCAAGAGACTCCAGCCCGAAGACCTCCGCTGCCCGTGCCGGGGCAGCCGCGGCATCCACCTCCCCTCGCGCCACGGCCTGCGCCGCCGCGCCATTCGACGCCGCCGGAACATAGTCCACGCCCGGCAGGTTCTGCTCCAACCAACCGCGCACCTGCTGGTAGGCCACAGGATGCGTGGAGAAGGTGCGAAGAGTCTCCGCGGAAGTGCCGGGGCGCACCAGAATGGAGAAGGACACCGGCAGGTCTACTTCGCGGTAGATCTGGACCCGGGAGCCGTCGGCAAGCGCGTCAAAGGTGGCAGTCACCGGACCGTCCACGGAGTTTTCGATAGCCACGCAGGCATAGTCCGCCGCACCTGAGCGCACCGCCGCCAGCGCCTCGGCCGGCGAGTTCACCGGCAGCCCCTCGGGGGAAGCAAAGTCTGCGGCGAAGTGCTGCATCGCCGCTTCCGTGAAGGTTCCGGCGGGCCCGAGGAATGCGATGGTGGTGCTCATGACAGCAACTTTATCTCACGTAACTACTAAACTGAGCCGCCATGGACAGCACCGAGTTCACTCTGGACAAGCTGCGCGAGGATCTATCTGGTCTGGGCCCCGCGGAGCACGGCTTCACGTACCTCGATCTCGAGCGCCGGCCGCACACGCACGGGCGCTTGAGCGGCTGGATTCTCTCGGTCAAGGATCTCAATGACGTCGCCGGCATGCCCACTACGCTCGGTCATGCCGAGCGCGCTTACGTGGCGGAGGAGACCGATCCTTTCGTGCAGGAGCTTATCGACGCCGGCGCGCTCATCGTCGGCAAGTCCGCCGCGCCCGAGCTGGGCCTGCGCGTGGACACCGAACCCGTAGGCCTGCCCCACCCGGATAACCCGCTCTACCCGGGCCATACCCCGGGCGGTTCCTCCGGTGGAGCGGCGGTCCAGGTCGCGCGGGGTCTGCTGCGCGCCGCGCATGCCTCCGACGGCGGAGGCTCCATCCGCGTGCCGGCTGCCGCCTGCGGCGTCGTCGGGTTCAAGCCGGGTGGTGAGGACCTCTCGGTGCAGGGGTTCATCACGCGCAGCATCGCCGATACTGCAACGCTGCACGGCCTGACCCCGCGGGCCCGGCGCGCCCGCATCGGTGTGTTGACGGATCCCCTCTTCGCTAACACCGAGGTGGCCCCGCACATGCTGCGCGCGGTCGCAGAGGCCACCGCCACCTTTGAAGGCGCGGGATTTGAAACCGTGGCCATTTCCCCTTACCCCCAGGCCGCGACTACCTTTGAGGCCTTTCAACACATCTTTAGCCGCCGGCTGGCCGGCCTTGACTTCGCGGAGGGTTATGCGGAGTGGATCCGTGCGAAGGGCCGGCGCGTCACGGATTCCGAATTCGCCTCAGCCCGCGCGCACGCCGCGCAGCTGCCGGAGCTGCTGGCACAAGAGTGGGAAGTCGACGCCATCTTGAGCCCCATGCTGGCCTTCGATCCACCCCGGCGCGGGCACTTCCTGGAGTTGGAGCACCAGGCCAACTTTGATGAGCAAACGCGGTGGTCGCCGTGGGGATCGTTGTTCAACGTGGCGCAGTTGCCCGCTATTTCTGTGCCCTGGCCGGTGCGCGATCACCCGCCCGTGGGCGTGCAGTTGGGTTCAATCACGCTTGACGACGCCTCCCTTCTCGGCCTCGCCCAGGTGCTTCACCCATGACCGCGCGCTCACGCCTGCGCGCGGAAATCCTTATCGTCCTGACCATCACTTTTGGTGTCTCGGGCGTGCGCGCCGCGCTGCGGCTGACCGATTCCCTGCTCAATCCCACCCCGCTCAACGAGCAGTCGGTCACCATCAACGCCTCGCAGTCGGCGACGACGCTGCTCGACCTTGCTTTCCAGCTCTGCAGCGCCGCGGTGCTCTTCGCGTGGGGAGCACTTGCGCTCTACCTGATCTCCTTCCCGCCCCGCCCGCGGTGGCGGGATGGTGTCCACGGCGCAGCGCTAGCGGCAGTCATTGGTCTGCCGGGGTTGGTGCTGTATTACCTGGCGCTGCACTTCGGGTGGACCAAGGAGGTGGTGCCGGGAGCGTTCGATACGTGGATTGAGATCCCGGTGCTGCTCATTAAGTCCTTCGCCAACGCCTGGGCGGAGGAGCTGGTGGTGGTGTACTGGTTCATCACCAGGCTCAAGCAGTCTGGGTGGGCCCTGCCCGCAACGCTGGCTGCTTCCTCCATCCTGCGCGGCTCCTATCATCTCTACCAGGGTGTTTCCGCGGGCTTCGGCAATATCATCATGGGTGTGCTCTATGGCTGGTACTTCCACCGCACGGGGAAGGTGTGGCCGCTGGTCATCGCGCATTTCCTGATCGACGCCGTCGCTTTCGTGGGCTACGCACTGCTCTTCGGTGCTTAAGCGCGGGCCGAGGGCTCGTGGCACCGAAAAGACCACGACCGCGCCCTGTGTGAAAGGTGGGGCGGAAGTGATTTCGCGGTACAGTGTTCCCCATGACCTACCAAGGACACGATCCAGAGCGCGATTCCCGCCGCGCTGGCGATCCCCACGGCGATTCCCGCCGCGCGGGTGCCACTGGCCCGGCCCACCCCCACGGCCCGGATGGCCCGCGCGGTGCGCATGCTGCCGGGCAGGATGCCGGTGAGTTCGTCCTTGGCGCTGACGGGCAGCCCCTGCGGGATCGTTATGGACGCCCGGTGCGTCGCCGCCCCTCCGGGCAGCGAGCTAATCCCACGCACTCTTCTTCTCGCGCTCAGCGCCCCAGTGCGCAGCGCTCGCGTCCGGAGGAAACCCGCTTCGACGTCGAAGCTTATATGGCTCAGCAGGCATCGCCGCGCCCGGCGCCCCGCCAGAGCGCGGCCACCCGGGAGCCTGCCGCCGGCGCATACCGGCGAAGCCCCGACGCACCGCCGCGCAGCTACTCCCCACAGACTGCGTCCCGCGGTCGTCCTGCTCGGCGCCCGCATAGCCGCCGCAAGAAGGTCAACCCGGCCAAGCAGGTCTTCGGTTGCCTGGGCTGGCTCATCGTCATCGCCCTCGTCTTCATGGTGGCCTTCACCTTGTGGACGGATTCGCGCCTGACCCGTATCGATGCCTTGCCCTCCGAGCAGGTGACGCCGACCTCCGGGACGAACTGGCTGTTGGTGGGCTCGGACTCGCGCCAGGGCCTCACCGAGGAACAACAGGCCGAGCTGGGCACCGGCGGTGACGTAGGAGTTGGCCGCACCGACACCATCATGCTTCTGCACATTCCCGCATCCGGAAAGGCCCAGCTGGTCTCCATTCCGCGCGATAGCTACGTCGATGTGCCCGGCTTCGGCATGGACAAGGTCAACGCCGCCTTCACCTACGGTGGGCCGCAGCTGCTGACCCAAACCGTGGAACAAGCCACCGGCCTCCACATCGATCACTATGCGGAGATCGGCATGGGCGGCTTAGCCAACGTCGTGGATTCCGTGGGCGGCGTGGAGATTTGTGTCAAGGAACCCATCAACGATCCGCTCGCCGGCATCGACCTCCAAGCGGGATGCCAGAAGCTCCGCGGCCCGGATGCCCTCGGCTACGTGCGCACCCGCGCCACCGCGATGGGTGACTTGGACCGCGTCGAGCGCCAGCGCGAGTTCTTCGCCGCGCTGCTGGATAAGGCAACGTCCTTCTCCACCATCGGCAACCCCTTCAAGGCCATCTCCTTGGTCAACCACACCGCAGATTCCTTCATCGTCAACGAGAAGGACCACGTCTGGCACCTTGCCCGCGTGGCACTGTCGATGGCCTCGGGCGTGGAGACGAAGACTGTGCCGATCGGCGGCTTCCAGGACACGGTCGTGGGTAATGTCGTCCTCTGGGATGACGCCGAGGCCCAAGCACTTTGGGACTCCATGCGCTAAGGCTTCGACCGGTCGTTTCGATCAAATAGGGCTCCAAAACCTCGTGGTTTTGGAGCCCTATTTGATCGATATGTACCTAAGCCTCGGGGCGAAGGCGCCGAGGAATTAGCGCAGCGTCACCTGACGGGACTTGATGTTCTGCAGCTGCTTGCGCTCATCGGCGTCGAGGTTGGCGTCGTTGGAGATCTCCTCCTCCAACGCCTTGTTCACGCGAGACAGCTCGGCCTCGTAGGAGTCGTGCGCGACCTCTGGGTCGAGGTCAAAGACCGGGGCGATCAGACCGTGGGTGCGGAAGACACCGGCGAACTTGGTGTCCTCGCCCAAGTTGAGCTCGCCGCGAGCAGCCACGCGCGCCAGCGCGTTGAGGAAAGCATTCTCGTCATCACAGGGGCGAACCCAGCGGATGTGGGCCTTGCCGCCCCCGGCGTTAGCCCAGAAGGCGGTGCCGACAAAGCCCTCAGCCTCCTGGCCCACCTGGTAGGACTCGATGACGGAATCGTTGGCGCGCTGCAGAGCCTGCGCCATCTGCGGCGGAACCTGTGCACCCTCCGGCATCCACCACGCGAAGTCCTGGTAGACGTTGATCTCCAGTTCGGCGTCCTCTTCCAGCAGCTCCTTGAGCTCCGGCTGGGAGCCATCAGCAGCGGTGGACTCGAGGGTGGAGCCCGGCGCGTTGTTTTTCACCCAGTTCAGGGCGAAAGCCAGGTCGCGGCCCGGGTTGTGCGTGTGAGACTGCACCTGCAGTCCCACGAAGGCCTCACCACCGGATTCCTCATCACGGATGAGCGCCGCGGTAGCACCGGGCAGCACGGTAGCGACGTAAACGTCCTTGTCAAAGCCCTTGACGGACAGCTTCGCCGTTGCGGAAGGAACAAATTCCTGCAGAGCGACGAGGCTAGCCTCAGCGGCGAGCCCGCCGAAGGGGCGAGGGTCCTTTTCCAGGGCAGCGCGCTCGGCGGCGCGGGCAGCGAGCTTAGCTTGGCGGCGGGACATGCCCTCCGGCAGCTGTTCGTTCTTCTTTTTCTTCTTGGCCATACTGAACAACTTACCTGTTCATTACAGCTCAATGGCATGCAGGGCCACTTCCGGTTGGTTCGTGGCGAGAATATCCACTCCGTTGGCCCATGCCCACTTCATGTCCTCGGGTTTATCGATGGTCCACATGTACGTGGGTAGGCCGTGCGCGCCAATCGCGTCAGGCTGCAGCTTGCCGCGCAACAGGGACATGCCTAAGCCAGTGGGCTGCGACAACAGGATGTCGGGACGGTTGAAATGGCGCTCCCAATCGCGGCGCAGGTAGATGCGGTCGACGTGCGGGGCAAGCGCTGCCATTCGACGAATGGCCCGGTGGGAAAAGGAAATCATGTGGATCCGGGGGTCGTCGAGAAGCCCTGCGTAGCGCAGCCGCAGCACCATCTGTTCTTCGAGGATGTCGCCTTGCCCCGAGGGATGCTTGGTCTCAATGTAGAGGTGGTGCTTCTTATCCCCGAGCATGTCGAGGAGTTCGTCGAGAAGCAGCATGCGCTGGCCGCCGCCAATCTTGAGGCGGCGCAGCTCCTCCCAGGTCATCCGAGACACTCGGCCTGAGCCATTCGTGGTGCGGTCCAGTGTGGGATCGTGATGAACCACCACCTTGCCGTCGCTGCTCAGGCGGATATCGCACTCGATACCGTGAATGGGTAGCTCGAGCGCTTTCTCAAAGGCAAGAGGGGATAGCTCCGGATATTTCCCGGAGTATCCCCTGTGGGCGACAATCTTCACTAGCCGAAGATTTCTTCCTTGATGGTGTTGAGCGTGTTGAAGGAGTTCTCAAAGCGCTCCTTCTCGTGATCATCGAGGGCCAGCTCGATAACGCGGTTGACGCCGGAGCGGTCAACGATGGCCGGGGTGCCGATGAAGACATCCTCGTGGCCGTACTCGCCCTGCAGGTAGGCAGAGACCGGGAGAGCGACGGCCTGGTTCTGGATGACCGCGCGGGTGATGCGGGCCAGGGCCATGCCGATGCCGTAGGAGGTGGAGCCCTTAGCGTCGATGATGTGGTAGGCAGCGTCGCGGGTGTCCTCGAAGATCTTCTCGATGCGCTCGTTGTAGCCCGGGTCCTTTTCAGAACGGTGGGACAGGGAGACACCTGCGATGTTGGCGGAGGAGACGACCGGCAGCTCGGAATCGCCGTGCTCACCGATGATGTAGGCGTGGACGGAGGTCGGTGCCACGTCATCCATTTCAGAGAGCATGTAGCGGTAGCGGGCCGAGTCCAGGACGGTGCCGGAACCGATGACGCGCTGGTGCGGGAAGCCGGAGGCCTTCCACACTGCGTAGGTCAGCAGGTCCACCGGGTTGGAGGCGACCAGGAAGATGCCGTCGAAGTCATTCTTCATGACGTCCGCCACGATGGAGTTCATGATCTTGACGTTCTTGTCCACGAGCTGCAGGCGGGTCTCGCCGGGCTTCTGTGCGGCACCGGCGCAGATGACGACCATGGAGGCGTCCTTGCAGTCTTCGTAGGTACCCTTGGTCACGCGGGTGCGGGACGGGGCCCAGACGACGCCATGGTTGAGGTCCATGACGTTGCCTTCGAGCTTCTTTTCGTCGATGTCGATGATGGCCAGGTGATCAACAGTGCCCTGGTTGACCAGAGCGTAGGCGTAAGCAACTCCAACGTCGCCAGCGCCGATGAGTACTACTTTGTTTCCAACATGATTTCCCATGTCTCCTATTGTGCCCCCAATGTCCGAATTTTGCTCGTTATGCGCCCGAATTCACAGGATAAGTAGTCCGATCTCACATTTTCATGTCCGATTGGGTCTGATTAGTGGCATCACTGCACGTACGGCCCAAAGCTGGTTCAATGGCCAGCATGCGTCAACTTGCGCGCCGCATCGCCCTCAAAACCGCCCGCACAGGCCTTCAGGCTGCCATCTTTTCCCTGGAGCTCATCAGCGATCTCACACCCGGCATGCGCATGACCGGCCGGCGGCGCCTGCCGCAAAATATGTGGCCCGGGATCTTCGGCGCGGAGGTAGCAACCTGGGCCGCCGTCTCCCCGTCGCTATTGCCACGCCCCTGGTGGGTCACCGCCGCCAACGTAGCCATCGGCCAAGGCGCTGGCCACCTCGCCGCCACCACCGCAGCCTTCGCCGCCAAGCGCGGGCTCCGCCTCGCTGGGCGACGCCCCCAGGACCACGTGGGCCCCACCACTCGGCGCTACTCCTACTACCTGCTTGGGCTCGGAACATTCATCGCGGGCATACGCTCCCTGCGCAACCAATCAGAACAAGCCCGCCTCGTTGGCAAGCTCAATGACCGCGGCCCCCAATCCGCAGCACTGGGCATGGTGGTGGGCACCGCGGGCTACGGCGCCCTGCTCATCGTCGGGGAAGCAGCGCAGATCGCCGTCACCCAGCTTTCCCGCCAGGTACAGCGCTGGCTGCCCAGGTGGATAGCGTGGCCGCTAGCCGGCGGCGCGGTCGGCTTCGCTGCGGCCGTAGTCAGCGACCGCATGGTGTGGCGCCGACTGCTCCGCAGGGCCTCCATCCAAGGTCTGGCCCTCAATAAATTGGTGTACCCAGGCTCCGCGATGCCGTGGGAGCCGGAACGCTCGGGAAGCCCCTGGTCCCACGAGCCGTGGACGGCCGTCGGCTCCCAGGGCAGGGCCTTCCTCGACCGCGGCCCACGCGCCCAGGACATCAAAGAAGTTATGCACTTCGAACGTGCCCACGAGCCGATCCGTATTTACATCGGGCTCATCCGCGGCCGTGGTCCGCACGCCGCCGCCCGCCACGCGGTGGCGGAGATGGATCGCACGGGCGCTTTCCACCGCGACACCATCGTGCTGCAGATGCCCTCCGGCTCAGGCTGGATCAACAATTATTCGGTCAGCGGCTATGAATTCCTCACGCGCGGCAATTGCGCCACCGTGGCCTTGCAATTCGACTACCTGCCCTCCATGTTTTCCTACCTGGTGGATAAGAACCTCTCCCGCACTTTTGCACGCGAGCTCATCGCCGCTGTTCACGCCCGCCTCGAGCTCTTACCCGAGGACAACCGCCCCAAGCTGTACTTAAGCGGCGAATCCCTGGGCTGCTATGCCATCGTGGAAAACTACGAGACGGTCGAAGATTTGCTCGCGGCGTGCGATGGCGCGGTATTCACTGGGCCTCCCCGGATGACCAGTTTCATGCGACGCCTGCACCGTGAACGCGGCTCCTTGGAGCGCTTGCCGCTTATCGACGGCGGCCGGCACCTCCGCTTCGCCGCCGTCCCCGCCCACATGGAACACGATGCCTTCGGTGAGCCCTATGGCCCCTGGGAACGCCCGCGCGTGGCGGTGGGCCAGCACGCCTCTGACGCCATCGTGTGGTGGGATAGCAAGCTCATTTATGCTCGTCCCAACTGGATCCACGAGCCCACCCCGCAGACCTTGTACGCAGATACTTTTAAAAACCTGCGCTGGCATCCGTTCATCACCTTCTGGCAGGTAGCGCTGGACCAGATCAACTCGCTCAACGTGCCGGGTGGCCACGGGCACAACTACTTTGAGGAAACCTTCTGGTACTGGGATTCCGTCCTCGGCTCCCAAACGCGAACCCAGCTCACCCCGGAGCTCGCCGAGCGCATGCGGGCCTTCGTGGAGCGCGACCAGCTCAACAAACCTTCCGACTTCCGCACGCACGTGCGCAAGCAGCTCTAGCCGCGCGCCCGCGCGCTAGCCGCACTTGACGCCGGTGCTGTGGTGCGGGCAGTAGCCGTTGGGCACCTTGTGCAGGTACTGCTGGTGTTCGTCCTCGGCCAGGTAATACTCTCCCGAGTCTGTCTCGCTGAGGAGGGTGACTTCGGTGGTGGTGGCGCCAAAGCCGGCGTCGGCAAGCTTGCCTGCGTAGGAATCCACGAGCTGCTGGATCTCTTGGCGCTCCTCCTCGGTCTCTGGGTAGAACGCCGAGCGGTACTGCGTGCCGACATCGTTGCCCTGGCGGAAGCCCTGGGTGGGGTCGTGAGCCTCCAGAGCCTTGACCACTAAGTCTCGCAGGCGCACACGCTGCGGGTCGTAGGTAATCTGCACCGCCTCCGCGTGGTTGGTCAGCCCACGGCAGACCTCGTAGTAGGTCGGGTTAGGCGTGGTGCCGCCCGCATAGCCCACGGACGTGGACTCCACGCCCTCAGTTTCCCAGAACATCTTCTCCGCGCCCCAGAAACAGCCGATGGCAATGATGAGGGACTTCTGCCCGTCCTTCCACGGTCCAGTAATCGGAGTGCCCAGGACCGCGTGGGGCTGCGGGTTGTCCAAGACGGGCTCGGCGCGCCCGGGAAGGGCGTCCTCCGCTGCCACCAGCTTGGGCTCTGGTTTGAAAAGAAACATGCTGGGTTCTCCTTACACTTAGCGTTGTCCTCCCCTTATACTCCGCTACGCCGCTTGCAATCCAGGTTTTCGTTCACGGCGGTTCCCATTAAAAAATTATTGTGGCCAAATCCTCATCCGCGCCCTACGATGGGGCCTCGTACCCCAAAGAAAGGATGACACAAATGGCTGTTTACGAACTTCCTGAACTCGACTACGCATACGACGCTCTGGAGCCGCACATCTCCGCTGAGATCATGGAGCTGCACCACTCCAAGCACCACGCTGGCTACGTTGCTGGCGCTAACGCTGCGCTCGAGGCTCTGGAGGAGCAGCGCAACGGCGAGGCTAGCGCTGACGCTATCCGCGCTCTGTCCAAGAACCTTGCCTTCAACCTGGGTGGCCACACCAACCACTCCATCTTCTGGAAGAACCTCTCCCCGAACGGTGGCGGCGAGCCCACCGGCGAGCTGGCTGAGGCTATTAACCGCGACTTCGGCTCCTTCGAGAAGTTCAAGGCTCACTTCTCCGCTGTTGCTACCGGCCTGCAGGGCTCCGGTTGGGCAGTTCTGGGCTATGACCACGTTGCTGGCCGCCTGATTATTGAGCAGCTGACCGATCAGCAGGGCAACATCTCCGTGAACTTCACCCCACTGCTGATGCTGGATATGTGGGAGCACGCCTTCTACCTCCAGTACAAGAACGTGAAGGCTGATTACGTTAAGGCTGTCTGGAACGTCTTCAACTGGGATGACGTTGCTGAGCGTTACGCTGCTGCCACCAAGTAAGCCCTCTGGCCTCCTTTAAGGCCATATAGCTTCGACCGCGCTGAGTTCTCTTCATTGAGGCTCAGCGCGGTTTCGCGTTGTGACTCCCTCTACAAGCTTTGCGGAGGACCACCCAACCCCGATATCCAGACCACAACTGCCCGATCCGCCAAAGTTATGCGCCGCCATTGCAGATCCGAGAGGGATCTTCGTCATATTGGGCAGTTGGCCTATCCGTTAAGGCACTCTGCCGCCTGGGAGCACCAGTGCCAGGCTGCCACACGAGATCTCCAGCCCTGAAGCACTCCGCGCGTTGGCGGCCGAGCTCCCCTTCGGCAGCTAGTCGGCGGTGCGTGTCACGACGAAATCCTTGAAGTGCTCGACCGGCGGGGCATCATCGCCCTCCCGCCACACCAGCCCCAGCTCACGGTAGGCCGCGGGCTGCAGCGGGATGGGGTTGCGGGCTTTGAGGTACGGGTCATCGAGCGGCAGCAGCGCCGATCCCAGGCCAGCAGCCACGAGGCCGGCCACGGTGGTCAGCTCCATGGATTCGAAGATGAGGCGCGGGGTGAATCCGGCTTCGCTCGCCAGGGAATCCAGCAGCATACGCGTTCCGTAGCCGGGCAGCATGCCGATGAAGGGCTCCTCCCGAAAATCTTCCATGCGCACGCTGTCTTGTCCTGCCGCCCAATGCCCTTCCGGAACTGCGAGCCCGAGGCGCTGCAATTTAAGCTGGTGCCAGCCCACGGCCCCCGGGGTGGTGGGGCGGGGGCCAACGAGCGCGAGATCTGACTCCCCGGCCGCTACTCTCTCCACGAGCTCGCGCGCCGCGCCCTGGTGCAGGCGGATGTCCACGTGAGGGTGTTCGGCACGATAGGCCTTGAGCAGTTCCGGGACCATCCACGTGCCGAGGGAATGCATGAAGTCAAGGCGCACGGTACCGCGCTCCGGATCCATCAGCCGGGCCACGGCATCACGCGCGGCGGTCTCCGCCATGAGCATCCGGCGCGCTTGCTCGACGAATGCCCGACCGCGGGCATTCAGCCTTAAGCGTCGGCCGCTGCGCTCAAAAAGACTGGCCCCCACCGCCGACTCGATGCGCTGAACGCGGCGGGTCAGCGCGGATTGGGAGAGCCCGAGGGCGTCGGCAGCCGCGCCGACGAGGCCATGATCGGCCACGGCGACGACGCCGCGCACATCCTCCAGATTCATGCACACCTCGCATGTTTTATGTAACTTTTAGACATTTTACACATAACCCGCGCTAGGCCATGCTAGATGCATGACCAGAACGCGGCGCGCCACCATTGCCATGCTCTTCGTGGGCTTGGCAATTTTTTCTTGCCTCTACCCCACCCAAGCCATGCTGCCCACCCTGGTGGAGGACATGGGCATGTCCCCCACGGAAGCCGCCATGACCATCTCCGCGGCCACAGGCGCGCTGGCTATCTGCGTGATCCCCGTGTCCATCATCTCCGAGCGCATCGGCCGCGGAAAACTGCTGCTCGTCTCTACCATCGCGGCCACGCTCATCGGCATGCTCGTGCCGCTGGCGCCCAATCCGGAGATACTTATCGCCACCCGCGCGCTCCAGGGCGCCGTCATCGCCGGCGCACCCGCCACCGCCATGGCCTGGATCTCGGAGGAGCTGGAAAGCTCCTACGTCGCCCGTGCCATGGGGTTGTACATCGCCGGCACCACCATCGGTGGGCTCACCGGCCGCCTCATTCCCACCGGGCTGCTCGAGCTCACGTCCTGGCGCTGGGCGCTGGCGGGCTCTAGCCTGGTCACGCTGATTTTGGCTATCATCGCGGCGATCTTGCTGCCCTACCAACAGAACTTCACCCCGAAAGCGATTCACTTCCGCTCGGAGCTGCGCGCCATCTTCCGCCATGCCCGGGATACCCGCCTGATTCCCTTGTTCATCGTGGCCTTCGTGGCGATGGGAACCTTCGTGTCCCTCTATAACTTCTTGGCTTTTCGGCTCATCGACCACTTCCACCTCGCGCCCGGTTTGGCCGGCTTGGTCTTCCTCTTCTACCTCACCGGCACGTGGTCTTCGGCGCGGGCGGGCCGGTTGGTCACGCAGGTCGGCCACGCCAACACCTTGCTGCTGTCCTGCCTGCTTTTTGCCGTGGGCATCGCGCTCTGTATGGGGGCACTGATCCCCACCCTTCTCGGCATCGTGCTCTTCACCATCGGCTTCTTCGCAGCGCACTCCACGGCCTCGGGGTGGGTGGGGCATATCGCCACTCACGACCGCGCTGAGGCCTCCAGCCTCTATGTCTTCTTCTACTACCTGGGCAGTTCCCTCCTGGGCGCGCTAGCGGGCGTGCTCTTTGATTTCCTGTCGTGGACCGGCTTCATCGCCGTCTACGCCGCCCTCGCCGCGGGCATCGCGGTGTTGAGTTGGGTTGTGAGAAAAACCGGATAAACTCGTGTTTTATGGATAAGTGGTCGCCGCGCACATGGCACAGGAAAGCATCCCGCCCGGTCAGCCTGTGGATGATGGTCTTTCTTCTCGCGGGCGCAATCCATACCTTTATCCCGAATTACCGGTGGGTCCTCATCCACCTTTTCACGCTCGGCATCCTCAGCAACAGCATCGTGGTGTGGTCCCAGCACCTCACCGAGAAGTTCGTGCAGCTCAAAGTTCCGATGTCGGCCCGCCCTCGCCAGCTCGCGCGGATTTATCTGCAGAATGCCGGCGTTATCCTCACCCTCGTGGGGCAAATCCTCAGTGAATATTGGGGCCACCACTGGGTGCTCACACAGATAGGCGCCACACTTGTCGCGCTCGCCGTGGTCTGGCACGGCGTGGCCCTCTTTGCCTTATGGCGCCAAGCGGAATCCAAAAGATTCCGCCCTGTCGTTGCTGCATACGTAGCCTCAGCCTTCTTTCTTGCCGTTGGTGCCACTCTTGGTGCCTTCCTCGCGACGCACCCCTCCCATCCGCGCCTGCTCATCGCGCACGTGGCCGCCAATATTGGTGGCTTCGTGGGGCTGGCGGCGGCCGGCTCACTCACCATCTTGTTCCCATCTATCTGGCGCACCAAGGGAATCAATCCGCACATGGGCCTGAGCTTCACGCTGTTGGCGCTGGGCGTGGTGACCACCGTGATCGGCAGCGCGTGGAATGTACCGCAAGCGGGCCTCATCCTCTACTGCGTCGGCTGGGCGCTCAGCCTACAGAGCTGGTTACTCAATGCCCTTAGCGTGTTCCGGGAACCACGCGGGCGCATCACCTTCCCGGCGCTTTCTGTGCTCTTTTCCTGCTTCTGGCTGCTCGGCGGTCTGGTGTATTACACCACCCAGCATTTCTTCTCCAGCGAGCCACAGATTCCCATGCTCGCGCTCGTCGTGGGCTTTGGCGCCCAACTGCTCATCGGCGTCATGGGCTATATGCTGCCCACCACGATGGGCGGCGGCCCTTCAGCGGTGCGGGCTGGCCTGCGCGAATACAACCGCTGGGGGCTGGGGCGCTCGGTCTTCATCAACGGCGGGCTTGCCCTCTGGCTGGCCACCTCCAGTTCCCTCACCATGGTTGCCGCCTCGCTGCTCTGCCTCGGTTCCATGGCTGTCCTCCCCATCCTCACCGCCCGCGCGGTCAAGGCCCAGAAAGCCGTGCTTCTCAAGAAGGCCGAAGGCCCAGCCCCAACGAGCACAACGGACTGGGACCAGGTGTGGGTGGCGCTTGCGGTGCTCATCATCCTCGGCGGACTCAGCCTCATCCTGTAGATCCCCAGACCTCGATCCCGCAACCTCCTGCGTGGGCAGTGGGGCGTCGGCAAGCGCTTGGCGACGCCCACCTGCAGGTTGCGGGTTTCAGGTCTGGGGACTTGCAAACGGGAAGGCAGAAGAAGCTAGGGCTCGAGGGGAGGCACGCCCGGCGCGCCGGCGGACATCCACTCGCGGACCACGTGGGTAGCGCGCACATCGCCGGCGTTATAGCGAAGAATCTGCGCACGCGCGTCCGTGTCACCGGCGAGGGCGGCGCGGCGGGCGTTAACGGATTCTTCGCCGTCAAACTCTTCCGGCCATGCAAAGCCCGCGACCGGGGCCACGGTCTTCAGACCCAACCCCGCGGTGCCGGCGAAACTACGCTTGACGTGGACAAACATATCCACCCACTCCTCCGAGGAGATGAACTCTTCCACTTCCTGGAGGTTGGGGGTAGAAAAACGCTGCGCGGACCTGCGCATCCAATGGTTCTCCCCGTGGGCGGAGTAGCAATACGCCGCAAAGGTCTTTCCCGCCGCATGTGCGTCAGCGCGCACCCCCATGAGCCACTCCCAAAACTCGGCGAAATTCTCTGCTTCCGCCCGGCCGCCGAGCGGCTCCCACGTGGCAAAAGAGTGATACTCACCGTCCAGGAGTGCACCCCACAGGTAGGCGCCTTGATCCAGGTAGGCCTCCATATCGACGTCGACTTCCACATCCGCGCGAGGAACGCTGACCTGCCCGCGGCGCAGCAGGGGAATACCTTCGCGCCAGGCGGCGGCGAGGGCGGAGGGGGCGCCGAGGGAGGCGTCGATAAGCCCTTGCACCGTTGTGATACCGCGCTCGCGGTAGGGGTTGGCGCGGTCGCCCGGCAGGAAGAGGGAAATGTCATCGCGGGCTTCCAGCTCTTCCCGGCACAAGGGCCAAAAGCGGCAGGAGGCGCACTCCTTGACACGGCGCGGGCCCGCGGGCAGCGGTTGCGCCAGTGCCTCATCGATGGCAAAACGCGAGGTATCCGTGACAAAAGCCTGGCTGCGGTCCTGCCCAATCGCCGCGCCCCTGCCAGAATTCAGCCCCACTTCTTCCAAGCCCCGGGCTGCCAGCGCCAAACGGTAGCCGTCGATGGCGTGATGCCGAATCTTGTACTTTGCCGGTAGCGGCTCACTCAACCCCAAGCGGTGGGTCGGCACGACGAGCGCGCGCGAGGCCTCATGCCGGCGCGCCACGCGGTGATCGGAAACGATAACGGGGCTGTACATATCGCCGTCCCGAACGAGGAGCTCCACGCGCACCATCCACTCTTCGGTGGAAAAGACGGCGTTGGTGATGTGCGTATACCCGCGAGCTAGGGCCTCGAGCGTGGCCAGGGCCCGCTCGAAGTCGCTACCCTCCAGGTCAATGCGGCGAAAACGGCCCGGCCCCTTGGCGGGAAGGCGGCTCAAGGCGGCATCGATAGCCGCCGCATGGCGTTCCGCGCGGGCCTGACTTACCGCGGTACGTGGGATCTCGGGATGCGCGCGGCGCTGCACCAAGCGATAACGGCAGCCCACAAGATCCGTGGCGACGAGCACATCCTTCACAGCAGGTGAGCTTAGTAGACCACCTTGCTAGAGTTGTAGCGAGACCCTAAGGAAAAATAATTTAAGGACGTTTCAATGGGCATTATGAAGAAGATCCGCAAGGCCCGCCGTGAGGCCCGCGCTGAGGTTAAGGCCGCCAAGACCCGTGTAAAGGCACAGGTCAAGGCCGCTGATAAGGCCAAGCACCGTCAGCAAAAGCTGTTGGCTAAGCAGGAGAAGGCGCTTATCAAGTCCGAGGAAAAGGGCCTGAAGAATCGCCGCAAGCACGAATACAAAATGGCCAAGAAGGAACTCGAACGCATTAAAGAAGGCCGTTTAAATAAGAACAATGTCAAGCGTTATGCCGGCGCCCTGCGCACCGCCGCACCTCTTCTTTTGCCCCTGATTTACCGCGGCATCACCGTTGCCCAGCGCGAGGTTGAGAAGAAGCGTGCGCACAAGGCTGGCGTCAGCGCTGAACAGCTGGCCTCCTTCTCCGGCCACGGCGCACCGCTAAAGGCGCGCACCGCCGGCATCCGCAACTCCCTGAAGGACGCCCAGCTGCCCGCCGGCTTTAAGCGCGACGTCAAGGAGCGGCTCAACGAGCTCGATTCCGCAATCGACAATGCGGAATACATGACTGAGCAGCAGCGCCAGCGCGCACACCGCTCCATCTCCGGCGAGATTGATTCCCTCAACGATGAGATCCAGTCCAAGCTGGGCGCATAACCCTTCGCACCACAGCTTCCAGCCTTCGATCCCCACTTTTCCCGCCTCCTAACAAGGGCGAGAAAGCGGATCGGAGGCTTTTTCTTTCGGGTTTAAAATCAGCCTTTGTTACCGGCCAGAATATTGCTTCTCCTTGCGCCCCTTAACTGTGTCGCAGACGTGGTTTTGCTCTATAGTCAATAACAAGAGAAGGTTCTTTTAATGACTCTCTCTTTAAGCCGTTAAGTTACTTAAAGTTTAGGCTTCCGCTCTTGTGGTGAACGATGAAGGAAGCCCAAACACAGCGCGATCAGATTACAGACAGATCGAATGGAGAATCATGGCACGCCGCGAAATCACCCAGTTTTTTGACGACATTGATAACAAGCCCCTCAGCGAGGAAGAACTGATTGTCATCCGCTTCAGCGTTGACGGTAAAGACTATCTCCTCGATGTTTCCCAGGAGAATGCCGATAAGTTCCACGCCGCAATGGAACCTTTTGTCAAGGCCGCCCGTCACCCGGTGAAGAAGGACACCCGCCGCTACAAGCCGGCCGATGTCCGCGCCTGGGCCGCCCAGCACGGCTACCAGGTGGCCGAGCGCGGCAAGATCCCCAACGACGTCATCCTGGCCTACCGCGACGCCAACAACCTCTAAAGAACGCCCTGCTCGCGGGCGGCCGCCACGGCCGACGTGCGCGAGCGCACTCCTAATTTGTCGTAAATGTGGACGAGGTGAGACTTCACCGTCGCCTCCGAAAGCATCAGCTCCACACCGATCTCCCGGTTGGAGGATCCCGCCGCGACTAGCTTCAGTACTTCCAGCTCGCGCGGGGTAAGGGAGGTGCGCGGCGTGCGCACGCGGGTCATCAGCTTATCGGCCACTACCGGCGAAAGCGCCGAATCACCGTCGGCCGCCGAGCGCACCGCCGCGAGCAGCTCGACCGGCGGCGCATCCTTCAGCAAGTAGCCTACCGCTCCGGCCTCAATCGCCCCGAGAATATCCGCGTCAGTGTCGTAATTGGTCACCACGAGCACCTTGGGCGGATTCTCCATGGAGTAGCGGATGGCGGCAGTCGCCTCCGCGCCGCCCATGACGCGGGTACCTTCAATCCCCGCTCCGAAACGCAGATCCATGAGGAGGACGTCAATGCCACCTGCCTGCGCTGCGGAGACGGCGGCTTCGGCGGTAGCTACCTCACCCACCACCTCGATATCCTCAGCCCCCTCGAGCACCGAGCGTAGACCTAGGCGTACGATCTCGTGGTCGTCGGCAAGCAAGACCCTAATCACGGGCTTCCTCCTCATTGGTACGGTGTGGACAAATTCCTAATCTACATCGTTATGTAAGGGCACACTAACTGAGACCGCCGTACCGCTGCCTGGCGTGGATTCAATCACGACCTCTCCACCAAGTTCCTCAGCACGCCTGCGCATCGCCGATAGACCAATATGCCCCAACCCCGCCGGCTTATTCTCCACTGCCTCGACATCAAAGCCCTCTCCATTGTCCACCACGTCCACGCGCACCTCATCCGGCGCATAGGTTACCGTCACCCGTGCCTTGCTGGCGTGGGCATGCTTGACGACGTTCCCCATCGCCCCCTGCGCAATCCGCAACAGTGCTGCTTCCACCTTCATGGGAAGTTGCTGGACATCGCCTTCAACGTCCACGGAAACATCAACCCCACCGGTTGCCGCGAAGTTATCCGCCATCCTGGTCATAGCTGACTCCAGGGAGGTTTCTGATAACGCCGCCGGCTGGAGTGCTGCGATCATGGCACGCGCCTCGTGGAGGTTATCCGCCGCGGTGCGCCGGGCGAGCTCAATGCGCTCCTGCGCCTTAGGGATATTCTCCTGGGCCAGGTCGCGGTCAGCGGCGTGCAGAAGCATCTGGATGGAGGACAGGCCCTGTGCCAGAGTGTCGTGGATTTCGTGGGCGATGCGCTGGCGCTCGGCTGTCATACCGGCCGTGCGCTCGGACTCCACAAGTTGCGAACGGGTCTTCACCAATTCTTGGTTCATACGGCTCAGCGCCCGGAAGGCATAGGTGATAGCGATCGTCACCAGGGCCGATACCGCTGGGCCCATGACGCCGCCGAAGGACAGCCCGCCCGGTACCTGCACCAGCACGGTCATCACCGTGGCCGCGATAACGCAGATGACGCCGGGGATCATCTCCAGTACGTAGAGGTACACAAAGTACAGGGAAAACACGAGGTAGATGGCCGCAGGCGCCACAGCCAAGTCGGCAAGCCACAATACCGTGAGGATGACTATCCAGCCATAACGCGCGATGCGCGGCAGCGTCTCCAAGTAGGCTGAGCCCCCGAAGTACACCACGGCGAAAGAAACCAAGAGCAGCAGGTTGAGCACGCCCTGCCACAGAGGTAGGCGCACCGTGGTAAAAATCGCCACCACCAGCAGCGTCGCCGTCAGGACGTGGATACCGTTGCGCAGGGCATCCGATTCAACCGAGCGCTGGTCTAGTGTGGACGTCATGCGCCACAGCCTACTTCCCCCGCTTGCCGCCTGCCTGATCGGCATCGGCTTCGCCGCCGCGGGGTGCTCGGATGCAGACGACCCCACCCCCAGCACCCCGGCCGCAAGCCCTGCGCCACCCACCGACGCAGGCGATGGCCTGCCCATCGACGCCACAGCGGAGGTCAGCGACTGGGAAGACTGCCCCTATCTGGATACCCAATGGGTGGCCGATACGAACGGGCAGAGGATGACCCGGTGGGGCGTCGACAAGCGCTTTGGCCCCCCCGCCTGTGTGTTCTGGTCCTACCCCGAGGAGCCACAAGTCACCGTCCTCATCCGCCAGATGCCCAGCGTGGAGGAAGCGCGCGCGGTCGTGGACTGGGCCGCCCCTGTCGAGGACACGGAGCTTGCCGAATTCGATGGCTGGTCGGGCGGGCGCGGCGTCTTTGAGGATCACTCGGTCTTCGCCGTGCAGAAGGACAACCACGCCGTGGTGGTGTGGTCGAACCAGCTGCAAACGCTCAAGCCCCAGCTCATAGCGCAGGAAGCGATCAACCGTTTAGGCCTATAAGGACTAAACGTATAAGGCCTAAGCATTTAATGGTCTAAACGGCAACGTCGTTATAGGGCATCTGCGCTGCTACCCAGGGAAACACAACCTCCATGAGCAGGAAGAAAACCCCCACGGCAAGAGCCAACGCCAGCACGGCTTTTACCGCGGTGGGGCCGGGCAACAGGTTCCACAGTGCGCGATACATTAGTTCTCCTCCAAGACGGCGGGGCGGTCATTGTCATCTGAGCCGGGCTTCTTAGCCTCCCGGTCGGTCTCCATGGCGTGCACGATCATGCGTTCCGCATTGGAGAACTGCGGATGGCACGTCGTGAGTGTAAGCAAGGATTCGCTGGGCTCAACGCCCTCCGCTCCGGGAACAGGTTGGAGCACGCTCACATCGCCCGGCAGCGTGATGTGGCGGCCTTGAACCGGCTGGTACTCCGGCTTGGCTTGCTGCTCTGGGCTGAAGCACTCCCCCGGGGAACCGTCGATAGGCAGCACGCGGTAGGTGATCCACTCCGTCGCAGTTTCGATGACGATGGCATCACAGGTGTGCAGGTTACCCAAGTCATTAAAGGGCGCGCCCTTGCCCACGCGGTGTCCGGCCACCGCAAAGTTGCCCGGCTCACCGGGCATCTGCGTGTCGGTGTAGCGCCCCGGTCCGCGCAGCAAATCATCCTCGTTGGTGCCTTCGAGGACCGCGAAGGCGAAGTCCGAGCCGAAGGCAGGGATATAGAGGCGTGCAAATGCCTCACCGAGCTGCGGGGCATGGCCAGCGCCGCGCGGATTGTGCCACTCCTCCTGTAGCGTCTCGTTGGCTTCGTCCTGTAGCTTGCCGGAGGCGATGTTGGTCCAGTAGGACTCGTAAAAAGCAAAGAGCAGCAGCAGCACGCCGGCCGTCAGCATCAGCTCACCGATGACGGAGCCGACGGTCGTTCGCGTGCGCGCGGTGGGGTGGGGCATACTCACTACCCTAGCCTCCCTGTAACGTGTAAGTGCCCCACCACCCTGCAGAAAGAGGAGTAGGCGATGATCGAAATCTTCATGTATCCGGTCTCCGGAATCATGAAACTCTGGCACCTCCTGTTAGGCGCTTTCTTCTCCGGCTCCATGGCATGGATCCTCACCATCGTCTTCCTCGTGCTGACGGTCCGCGGGTTCATCGCACCGCTGAACTGGCTTTCCGTGAAGCAAGGCCGCATCGGAGCCCTCATGCGCCCAGAGATGACTGAGCTCAACGCGCAGCTCGCTCGGGCCGACACCGTCGATGAAGCCGTCGCCGTCCTTACGCAGCAGCGCGATCTCAAGAAGCGCTTTCAGCACAACCCGCTGGTGGGTTGCTTCCCAGCCTTCCTCATCATTCCCGCCTTTATTGGCCTCTACCAGGTGGTGCTCCGCGTCTCCGGTTCCACACATGAGCCGGTGGGAATGCTCACGCTAGACGACGTCTCCTCTTTCCGCGCCTCCACCGTCTTCGGCGTTCCCCTCACCGATTTCGCCCGCGAGCACCGTGACTTGGTCCTGCCCATGCTCATCGCGGCACTCGTGTTTACCTCCCTCAACACGCTCATTACGCTCTACCGCGGCTACCTCACCACGCTTTTCGACGAAAAGATCCCTCGCCGCTTGCTGTGGTTTATGGCCCTCATGGTGGTTCTTATCCCGTGGATGTTGTGGATGGTGGCCTGGCACGGCCCCATCCCCGTGACCATCATCTTCTACTGGGGTTGTTCCTACCTCTTCACCCTGCTACAGACGGGCGTGTACGAAATCATTCTGCGCAAGCGCTACCCGCTGCCAGAGGCCGTCCACGAGCAGCGCCGCGCTAGCATACAGCGCTGGCGCACCAAGGAGAAGAAGCGGGAAAAGAAAGCGGCTAAGCAGCGGCTCAAAGAGGATCCGGGGCACAAGGAAGAGCTCGCCGCTAGCCGCAAGCGCCACTCGGAGATCGTGGCGGAGGCACGAAAAATTGTTAAATCGAATAGTCGGCAGGAGGGGCCGACAGAAGCCGAATAGCCAGCTGCTTGGCCGTCACGAGCGGGGCGACGTCGCGGGTAAGGCGCGCGCCAGCCAACCCGCCGTCAAGGAAGATGAGAATTTCGCTCGCCTGCTCCTCTGAGGGGTAGCCATTCTTGGTGTTGAGGAGTGCTGTGACCGTGGAGTGCATCCACGTGCGGTGCTCGACGCAGGCGGCCACGATGCCGCGCTCGGCATCAGTTTCTGGCCGCGGATACTCGCCCGCAGCGTTGAGGAAGTGCGAGCCCCTGAATTCCATGGAGGGCTGCTCCTCGATGGCCTTGTCGAAGAAGGCCAGGATCTTGCTTTCCGGGTCTGTCGCGTCCTCGGTGCGCTTTTGCCAATCGGCGCGATACTCCTCATCAAGGGCCTCAACGTACGCGATAACGAGGGCGTCCTTAGAGCCGAAGAGGGAATACAGCGATGCCTTAGCGACATCCGCCTCACGCAGGATGCGGTCGATGCCGATGACGCGGATTCCTTCGGTGGTAAAGAGCCGCGTGGCGGATTCGAGCAGTCGGCTGCGCGGACTCGGACGATTGCGTCGCGACTTCTTTTCGGCCATTTCTTCTCCTCACATGACAAAACCGGTTCATCTACACAATATAGACAAACCGGTATGTATGCGAATTATTATTTCTTGCGGCCCGTAATGGCTCCCACAATCCACAGCAGGATACAGGCGCCGACCGTTGCCGTAATAATCATAAGGAACCAGCTATCACCAACACTCTTATTAAAGAGCGCAAGCAAGCCGCCACCAATCAAGCCGCCGATAACACCAACAATGAGGTTAGTGAACAGCCCCTGATCGCGCTTCATAATCTTCTCAGCGAGCCAGCCCGCAATGATGCCGACAACAATCGAACCAAAGAAACCGAGACCAAGTCCCATGTCACTCTCTCCTTCTCATAACAGTAAATAGCTTTTATTTACGTGCTCCCCACCGTACGCGTTAAAACACCAAAACGACTCGGGCTTACCACTTATCCAGTAAATGGGCCCGAATCGTTATAGCGGGGTTATGCGAAGGTTACTCGGAGTCCGGACGTACCACCATCATCGGGCACGGAGCGGACTGCAGCAGCGCGCGGGAGGTGGAGCCAAGCAGCATGCCCTTGAAACCACCACGGCCGTGGGAACCGACAACCAGCAGCTGAGCGCCCTCGGAAGCCTCAGCCAACGCACGGACCGGACGGTCGCGGGCAATAACCTTCTTGACCTGTACCTCCGGGTACTTATCCTGGAACTCAGCTAGGCGCTCGGTCAGCAGCTCTGCCTGCTCCTTCTCCACCTCAGCCCACTCGGCCTGTGCGGCGGAGAGGCCGGCCAGGGAGGCCTGAACCTGCATATCCATCCAGGTGTGAACGGCAATGAGCTCTGCGCCGCGGGCATCGGCTTCCTTGAAGGCATAATCTGTTGCCTTCTGGGAAACCTCGGAGCCATCGACGCCGATGACAACCGGACCGTACTTGGTGGACTCAGTGACGTGGTTATCCTCACGGACTACGACCACTGGGCAGGAGGCGTGGGAAACGACGGATGCGGACACCGAGCCCATCACCATGCCGGAGAGACCACCCATACCGCGGGAGCCCATGACAATCATGGTGACGTCCTTGGACATCTCCAGCAGCATGTCAATCGGGGAGCCCTCAGCCACGGTGTGGCCGATCTTCAGATCCGGGGCAACCTTGTGGGCCTCGGCGCGGGCATCCTCGATCTTCTCTAGGGTTTCCGCCTGGAGGTCATCAAAAAGCTCCTTCGGCGGAACCATGCCTTCGGCGTAGAGGAACTGCGGCATCGTATAGCTCGATGCGATACGCAGCGGGATACCCCGCTTTACCGCGGTATTAGCAGCCCAGCGGACGGCGTTCTTCGACGCTTCCGAACCATCAACGGCGACGACGACAATGTCTTCCTTTGCCATGACCTTTCCTTTCGAAGTGCTTACACTTCCAGTCTAATACCTATTACTAGACCTGTGGGGTGGTAGCAGCGTCCGCGTTCGCAGGGAAGAGGATGTTGTAGGCGGCCACGACAATGTCACGAATGACGGCACCGATACCATTAGAGAAGAAATCGATGACGGGTGCGAGAATAGAGTTAAAATCCATGGGTCAAAGAATATCGCAAAAAAGGCGTGGCGCAACACCACTTCCTATCCGTGATGGGCTAAACCCCACCCACGCCCGCGTGCCTGAAGGTCCGATTACCGCGTGGAACTTCGTTCACCACCTCATCGTCACTCAGCGCCACCGTCACCCCGACGACAACGAGGCTGCGCTACAGGCCCGCTTCGACGCAGACGAAGTTGTGCGCCAAGATGGTTCCCCTCTTCGCCCTGATAGTATTCTCGCCACCAACGCAATGGTGTACTTCTACCGCATGCCGGCTCCCGAAACTCCCGTCCCATACGACATACCAATCCTTTTTGAGGACGAGCACCTCCTGGTCGTCGACAAACCACCCTTTATGGCCACCATGCCCCGCGCCCGGCACATCACAGAGACTGCAACCGTTCGCCTGCGCCGGATGACGGGAAACAACGAGCTCTCCCCCGCGCATCGCCTGGACCGTCTCACTTCGGGCATCCTCGTCTTCACGAAGGACCGCTCCGTCCGCGGTGCCTACCAAACGTTGTTTGCCGAGCGTCGCGTAAACAAGACCTACGAGGCCATCGCGCCGCTTGCCGACGTCTCCCCAGGCACCGTCTGGCGCTCCCGTATGGAGAAGACCCCGGGGGAACTGCAAGGCCGAATTGTCGAGGGCGAAATCAACGCCATCACCGAGGTCGCCGGCGTGGTGCCCGTAGATAAGGCCCCCTACGAGTCCATCCACGGTTCACTACCAGAGCTCGGGAAGTACACCTTAAAGCCGCAGACCGGAAAGACGCATCAACTCCGATTGCACATGCTTCAGGCTGGCATACCCATTATTGGGGACCCCATCTACCCCGTCATCTACCCGGCAGAAGCCGAAGACATGCGAATTCCCATGCACTTGACGGCGACGCACATTTCTTTTACCGACCCCGTAACCGGCTATACCCGTGAGTTTCACTCGCAATTACCCCTACATACCCATAATCTTCTTCGCCCGTAGTTTTGGCTCCAAACCCCATGACGGCTGAGCCAGGCAATACTGCTGCCAAAGAATGGGGACGGAATTAGAACGGTACCAAACCATTGCCATTGACATCTTGGTCCGATAGCCTAGGACACCCCTATACTTCCCTATCCGAAAGGAACTGACACGATGAAGAAGCCCCTAGCTATCATCGGTGCCGCTGCACTTATGCTCACGGCAAGCCCCACAGCGACCGCTGAGGACGGGCTAGTGAACAACGCTCGACAAGGATCGTCCACCGATCTCAATGAACTCGTCGTCGACTCCCCCTTCTACGACATTATCGCTATTCCAGTCACGCTCTCATCGATCGCCCTTTCGTTCCTGGGCGTCCCTCAGTGCGGTTTGCATGACACCCGCGGTTGCGAGAAGGGCTAAGTACCACCGTCACCAAAGACAGCGCCTTTTCCTGTTTCCTGTAGAGTTAGCCTTCGGCCCGCATTTGCTGCGGCTGGGGGCTATTTTTGATGTTCTATGTTCTTTACGAGGCAAGCCCATAACTTGGACGGATGTGCCTATGTCCACGGGTGCTGTAGCCGGCAAATGGTCTGGGGATGAGTGTGCTTAGCCGACAAAGCTGTGTTGCTTGTTTGGGCGGCGGCGGATTCTTTGTGCTTGGGATAATTAGCGCGTATGACCCGTGCTCGGATCCCTTGCGGTCTATAAGTGCAGACGTGGATGTGCAGCACGCAGGTCTGTGTTTTCGGGTCTGCGCTTGTAGGCTGTGTGCGAAAACGATGATGAAGCCCGTCACCGTTGAGTGGTTGCTCAACGGTGGCGGGCTTGGTGTATTGAATTATGGTTTGTTGTTTGGTGTCGGCGGTTTCTTACTCTCCCACAACCTCCCGGTTGCAGTACCATCAGCGTTAGCAGGCTTAGCTTCCGGGTTCGGAATGGGACCGGGCGTTTCCCTGCTGCTATAGGCCACCGACAAACACACGGAGCAACGGCTGGTTGCTGGTGTTGTGTCAGATACTGTGTAGTGGACGCAAGCGACAGTGTGATTAATTAACTGTTGTGTTTGTTGTTTACACACTGAAAAGTTCAAGTGTGTGTGTTTGTTTTGGTCTATTAGTACCA
>NZ_KV818344.1:0-58364 GCF_001814885.1 Corynebacterium sp. HMSC068G04
TTGCCACCATGTCCGGACCGTTGTAAATCGGCATGATGCCGTACTGGGCCATTGCCTCCTTCTCCAGCTTGTTGGCTTCCTTGATCTGCTCGTCTGGGTCGGAGATCTTGGCGAGCTCATCGATCTTCTTGTCCATCTCCGGGCTACCCGTGCCGGAGCGGTTGAGCTGAGAACCGGAGCGGTAAACCTGGCCGAAGTAGGCCACACCGAACGGATCGCCGGAGGTGAAGCCCATGGGGAAGACATCGAAGTCATAGGAGGAGGTGATCTTGGAGAAGTCCGCGGAGGGGCGCTCCTCCACCTTCAGGTCCACGCCGATGTCCTTCATCATCTTCTGGGTGGCGGTAGCCAGGGCCTTGCTGATGGAAGAATCACCCAGCAGTGTGTAGCGCATGGACAGCTTCTTGCCATCCTTCTCGCGGATGCCGTCGCCGCCTTCCTTCCAGCCGGCCTCATCGAGCAGCGACTTGGCCTTCTCGGCGTCGAACTTCACGACGGAGCCGAAGTTATCCTCGTAGCCCTCCTGGGTCTGGTACAGGTTGAAGGAACCTGGCAGGTCCTCGGTGTAACCGTTGAGACCGTTGAAGCGGATGCCGGACAGCGTGGAGCGGTCGATACCGGTCATGATGGCCTCGCGGACCTTGGCATCGGAAAGAATCTCGTTCTTGGAGTTGAGAACGATGAGCGAGTTGGATGGGACCATGGCGGTGCGGATCTCAATGCCCTCCATGTCCTTGACCGCAGCCAGACGCTCCTTGTTGCCTACGCCGGTTGCATCAATTTCGCCGGCCTTGAAGGCGTTGATGGAAGCCTGGCTCTCCATCTGTCGGTAGGTCACCTTGTCCAGGAAAGGTTTGTCGCCCCACCACTTCTCATTCGGGACGAAGGTAGCGCTGCCGCTCTGGAAGTCAACGTTTTCAACCTTGAATGGGCCCGCACCCCACTCCGGGTGAACCTTGCTTAGGTAGGCGGTATTGAACTTCTCCGCAGAATCCACCTGCGGCGGGAGTAGGAAGTTGAACAGACCCTGCCACCAGGGATAGGCCTGCTTGAAGGTGATGACGGCTTGCTTGTCGTTCTCGCCCGGCTCCACGGACTCGATGAGCTCGTAGCCGTCGGTGGAGGAGACGTTGGCTTCCTCGTCCTCACCGTTGTTGAACTTCCAGGTGTTTTCGAAGGATTTCCAGTCAATCGGCGTGCCGTCGTTGTACTGCGCCTTTTCGTGGATGGTGTAGGTGACGACGGTCTTGCCGTCCTTCTCCTCGTCCTTGACATCCGTGATGTAGTCATTGTTGACGTGGAATTCACCTGCGCCATCGAAGAGACCGATCTGCGGGTTGTAGTACTTCCACACGTCGTTGGTGTACAGAGTGCCGTCGGCCTGGAAGGGGTTCTGCTGCTGGGAGATCTCGGTGATGGCCAAGCGCAGCTCACCGCCCTCCTTCAGCTCGGAGCGGTCCTTGGCGTTGTAGGAGCCGTCCAGTTTGACGTCGAGCTTCTCGCCGGAGGTGGAGTTGCTGGAGTCCTTGGAGCCCTCAGAGCTGCCGGAGCCGCCATCGGAGGCGCAGCCGGTGAGGATGAGGGCAGAGGCGGTGACCACTGCGAGGGCGGTCCTGCGGAGCTTCATGTTCATTTTTGTGTCCTTTCGAGAGGAAACATGGAGACAAAGGGGTGAGTATTCAGTTATAAGTCTTGCTAAGCCGGGGTTTCGGCGGGCTGGTAAATCTCGCGCACCCGGTCACGTTCCACGGCTGGGTCCGGCACCGGGATGGCGGAGAGCAGCGCGCGGGTATAAGCGTGTTGGGGGTTGTCGAAGACCTCGTCGGTGGGGCCGTATTCCACGAAATCGCCCTTGTACATCACGGCGACCTTGTCGGAGAGGTGGCGCACAACGGACAGGTCGTGGGCGACGAAGACCAGGGAGATCCCGAGGCGGTTCTTCAGATCGTGCAGCAGGTTGATGATGCCAGCCTGGATGGACACGTCGAGGGCGGAGACGGGCTCATCGAGCACCACGATGGAGGGGTTGGTGGCGAGCGCGCGGGCCAAGCCGATGCGCTGGCGCTGCCCGCCGGAGAAGTGTCCGGGGAAGCGGTCCACCTGGTGGGACTCCAAACCGACTAGTTTCATCAGTTCAGCCACGCGCTGGCCGACGTCCCCCTCGTACCCCAGCGACTCCAGCGGCTCGGCGATGATCTCGCGGATGGTCATGCGCGGGTTGAGCGAGCTCATTGGGTCCTGGAAGACGATCTGGATGTCCTTGCGCAGAGAGCGGCGTGCAGACGCGCTCAAACCAGAAGTATTGGTGCCATTAACCACGATGGTGGAGCCCTCTGGCGGGTTGAGGTCCATGATCTCCAGCAAGGTCGTGGTCTTGCCTGAGCCGGACTCGCCCACGATGGCGAAGCACTCGCCCTGGTGGACATCGAAGCTGACGTTCTTGACCGCGTGCACGGTGCCGACGCGGCGCTTGAGAATCGCTCCCTTGATAAGCGGGAAGTCCTTGACCAGGTTCTTGACCTCCAAGGTGACTGGCCGCTTCTCATAGGGTGTGTCACCCAGCGAGTCCGGAGAGATCGTGGGCAGCGGGTACATGCGTTCACCACCGATCGTGCCGTCCTTAATCTCATCGGAGCGCAGGCAGGAGGCGAAGTGGTTGGGGGCGTCGTCCAGCGCGCGCAGCTCCGGCTCCACGGTGCGGCACTCTGACTGCACTACGGGGCAACGGTCGGCGAAGGGGCATTCGGCTGCGACCTCGATGAGGCGCGGCGGAGTACCGGCGATAGGCGTGAGAGGCTCATCGGTGGCCTTGTCCACGCGCGGCGTGGAACCGAGAAGCCCGACGGTATAGGGCATCTTGGGGTTGTTGAAGATGGTGTCGACATCGCCGAGCTCCACCGGGCGTCCGGCGTACATGACGAGAACGTCGTCGGCGGTGCCGGCGACCACGCCCATGTCGTGGGTAATCATGATGACGGCCGCACCGGTTTCGCGCTGCGCAACCTTGAGCACCTCCAGGATCTGAGCCTGGATGGTGACGTCGAGGGCCGTGGTGGGCTCGTCGGCGATGATGACGCGCGGGTTATTCGCCATGGCGATGGCGATGACCACGCGCTGACGCATACCACCGGAGAACTCGTGCGGGAAGGACTTCACGCGCTTGTCCGCTTCCGGGATGCCGACGAGTTCGAGCAGGCGAATGGCTTCCTTCTCCGCTTCCTTCTTGGAGACATCGCGGTGGGTCTGGATGGCTTCGATGAGCTGGTCGCCGATGGAGAAAACCGGCGTCAGTGAGGAGAGTGGATCCTGGAAGATCATGGCGATGTCCTTGCCGCGGATCTTCGACATCTCCTTGTCGGACTTGCCGATGAGCTCGGTGCCGGCATAGACCACGGAGCCTTCCACCTTGGCGTAGTCGGGTAGCAGACCCATAACCGCGAGGGAGGTCACAGACTTACCGGAGCCGGACTCACCCACAATGGCCAGGGTGCGGCCCGGCATAAGGTCGAAGTCAACGCCACGTACGGCGTGGACGGAGCCGGCCTCCGAGGGGAAGGTGACGGACAGATTGCGTACGGACAGAACCGGGTCGGCGGACGCGGCGGGATCGGTAGCGCGGCTGGCCGGGACGGCGTTGGCGTTATGCGCAGTATTCTGCGGGGTCATGCTCGGCCTCCAGAGTTCGAGTTGGGGTCAATGGCGTCGCGCAGACCGTCGGCGATGAACGCCATGGAGACGGTCAGCAGCGTGAGGATGCCTGCAGGGAAGTAGAAGAGCCAGGGTGAAGCCTCGACGGCGTTGGCGCCGCCGGCCAGGAGGGTGCCCAGGGAGACGTCGGGAAGCTTCACGCCCAAGCCCAAGAAGGACAGCGCGGTCTCCGACATGATGGTGGACACCACGCCCAGGGCCGCTTGGATGATGAGCAGCGAACCGATGTTGGGCACTACGTGGCGGAAGATGGTGCGCAGGCGCGAAACACCCATGTAGTCCGCGGCGCGGACGTAGTCGTTCTCGCGCACACTGAGCGCCATGGCCCAGATGACACGCGCCGGGTACATCCAGCCGAAGACGATGAGCACCACGATGAGCAGCTTCCAGTCACCGCCGGAATCGGAGACCACCAGAGCGATGAGCAGGAAGGTCGGAATAGCCAGCAGGAAGTGGATGACGGCCAGGATGACCTTTTCCACCGCGCCTCCGTAAATGGCCGCGGCCGCGCCGATGAAAGCGGACAACACCGTGGATGCTATCGACACGATAAGCGCAATGATGAGCGAGCGGCCCAGGCCGTGGACGGTTTGTGCGAAGAGGTCGTTACCGGAATCGGTCGTGCCGAACCAGTGCTCGGAGGAAGGTCCGGTGGACAGGTTGAAGAAGTCCGGCTCATCGAAACCCCAGGGGGTCAGCAGGCTGCCAAAGATGGCCAGCAGGGTGAGCAACACGAAGATGACGAGGCCGACGGCCGCGAACTTGTTGCGAAAGAAACGGCGAACGTACAGCTTGAGCTTTGAGGTGCCGCGGAACTCGTTGCTGGAGAACTGCTTGCGCTGTGCGTCATCGACATCGACGCCGGAACCAAGTGCGGACTGTGCGCTGGGTTCGGTCTGCGGTGAAAAGTCAGCAGTGGCGGTATGCGGGCGCACGCCAAGGTTGTCCGCGGCGGTGTCGATGGCGAGATCGTTGCGGCGGTGGCGCTCGGTGTGGCGTGCTTCTGAGCGCGGCGACGTGGATTTCTTTTCTGGAGACATTTAGCTCACCCTTACTCGCGGATCGAGGGCTACGACGACGAGGTCAGCCAGAATTGCGGAGAAAGCAATCATGACGGCACCGAAGGCGGCGACGGCGGTGGTGCCGTTGACATCGTTGCGGCTGATGGTTTCGATGAAGTACTGGCCCATTCCCTTCCACGCGAAGATGGTTTCCGTCATGATGGCGCCGGTGAAAATGCCGGGAACGGAGAAGGCCACGGAGGTCGCAACCGGGATGATGGAGGTGCGCAGGGCGTGCTTGCGAATAGCCTGCGCACGGGTCAGGCCCTTGGCGCGGGCGGTGCGCACATAATCGGCGTTCAGGTTATCCAGCAGCAAGGTGCGCTGCATCATGTGATACCCGGCGTAACTGATGATGATGAGGGAAATGGACGGCAGGATGAGGTGCTGCGCCATATCCAGAAGTTTGGGGAAGAAGCCCTCGACACCGAGGCTGGACGCGCCCGTCACGTAGACCACGCGGTGGCCGGTGACGCGGTTGATCCACAGGCCACCGGCAACAACCAGAATGGAGGCGACGACCACGTGGGTGTTCATCGTGATGATGGAAACGCCCTGCCAGAAGCGGTCAGCCGCTTTGTATTGGCGGGAAGCGGTGTAGACACCGAGGCCAACGCCGATGATGACGGAGAGGATTGTGGCGACGAGCAGCAGCTGCGCCGAGACGAGTGCGCGGTGAGCGATTTGTGCGCTGACCGGGTCGCCGAGAGGGGAGGTACCCCAGTCCCAGTGGAAGAGAATGTTAGAGAGCCAGCCCCACCAGCGCTCAATAAGCGGGGTCTCAGGATTGAGTCCGAGCGGAGTGAGGATGCGGCCGATTTCTTCCGGCTCGAGCGGTGGGTTGCGGCCGACATAATTTGATCGGGGATCAAGGAAGGTTGCGGCCAGGAGATACGCGATATTAGTCGCGAGGAAGATGACTACCAGCCAGCTGGCGGTCTTCTTGATGATGTACTTGAACATCACTATTCCTTCGCAGGGTTTGTCTCGGCAGATTCGGTGAGTATGGCGGCCGATAAGAGTTAACCGCACTCATGTGACCTAGACCTCAGGCTAGGTGCTGTGTCACATATTAAAAGAAATGTGAGACAGGAGAGGAATAATGATTGTTTTTATTTCATGGGGGGTACTCCCCGCGTGTGAAAACTTTGTATTAATTACATATTAATTGGCCTATAGAAATTTGCAAGCAGGGGAGTGTCGGTGCAGGGACTGAAAGCTTCTTTGGGCTCACAAATCGTGCCTGATTGCCTGGGTGGCAGTGAATAATATGCGCATAGTTTGGGGGTAGTGTGCAGGGGGATTGCGCTGAATAGATAAGGGGTAAGGAACGCTCAGCAAGCATGCAGGAGCCGGCTCAGCGCATCTTTTTCTGCCTCCGTGACCCAGATTTCATAGACCGCTTTTACCTCGACGATGCGACGCGCATACTCACAGCGAAAACCTTTGTTGGGCGGCAGCCACGTGGCGGCATCGCCGGCGCCTTTCTGCTGGTTGAGAGGACCATCGACGGCGAGGAGGTTGCGGGGATCATTGGCAAAGTTGCGGCGCTTCTCGGGTGACCATTGCTGGGCGCCTTTCTGCCAGGCGTCGGCCAGCGCCACAACGTGATCGATCTGCACCGCACTCGAGGTCTGCGCCCCGCGCTGAAACTCAATGTCCTGGCCCGAATAAGGATCATGCAAGGTGCCGGCGAGCGCCACGCAGTCGTGGGTTCCTTCCTTGAGCACGAGGCTTTCCGGATCCAGGTCCCTGCGGAGGATATCGTTGCGGGTGTCGCAGCCGTTGTGGCCAAACTTCACCGTGACATCATCGGACCAGGCCTGGCCGAATTCCTCGCGCTCATAACCGGTCATGGGAGCGCGGCCCTTGACCTCCAGAGAATCTAGGGCGGCGAGCGCTTCGGCGATGTCTGGCGCAATGTCTGGCGGGGGCGTGGCTTCGTCGGAGTGTTCTTCTGTGGGGGCTTCTTGCGCGGGCGCCGCTGTTGTTGTGGAAGCACTCGGCCCCGCCGCTGGGGGAGCAGCCGGGGAGGGAAGGAGCAGGCCGACCACCACGAGCACAGCCACCGCGGCGTTGAGGAGCGCGGCGATGAAGAACGGGGTTCGAGAGGCCATGACGAATTGATCCTAGTGGGTAGAATCGGCACACGGTATGAGTATCGATATGTTCTTTGACGACTACCTCGCCGAGCGCGGCCTTACGCGCTCGGCGGAGGTCATCCCGGATCACGCCTGCCAGGTCTTTTGCGGTATGCCGAAGCCGACATCGCATCCTTCCCTCGATGAGGCCGTGCAGCTTGTTGCGCGCACTTTGGGGGAGTAGCGCAGGTGTCTGATTTCCACGTCTCTGTGCCTTTGTCCGCGCGCCTAGACGCCGAGCTTTTCGCACTCTTTTTCTCCGGGCAAGGCTATGCCTGGCTGCCGACGCTGCGCAGTGCCCTCGCTGCCGGCGTGCGACCGCAACTGGCTGAGTACCTCGCCGAGGCAGAAGAACTCCTCGCTCCGCTGGAGGACGAGCTTGTGCCCGCCGCGCCACGCGGTTTTGACCCTCTGGCCTGGGCGGACGAGGAGCCTGCGTGGGCGCACGCGCTTGCCGACGCCTCGCTTTCCACCCCCGGCATTCTCACCGCTCAGCTGGCCGTACTCGAATGCTTGCGCGCGCACGGAGTAGAACTCGACGACGCCGTCACCAGCATTGGTCACTCCCAAGGCGTACTCGCCGCAGCGGTGGTGGAGAAGCGCATGAGACCAGCGGAGGCCCTGGCGCTGGCACGCCTCATCGGTGCAGCCATGACGACTACCGCGCGCAGCGCTGGGCTCATACGCACCCCGCAGGGCGCGCCCATGGCGGCGGTGACGGGCGCGACGAGACAGCAACTGCGCGAAGTCGGAGCACACATCGGGCTCGACAACGGCCGTGGGCGCTTCGTCATCGTCGGAACACCGGCTGAGCTCGCCCGAGTGAAGGCCACGCTGCAGGAGAGCTCACCCCTTAATGACGAGAGGGAAGGGGAGTCAGCCGCCATCGCTGTCACCGACCTTGAGGTTTCAGCAGCGTTCCACCATCCCACCATGCAGTTTGCGGTGGAGCAGGTGGAAAGCTGGGCGGAGCGAATCGGCTTGGACCTAGAAATCACCGCGCAGCTCGCGCGGGCCGTGCTCACGGATTACGTGGACTGGACCGAGCGCATTGACTCGGCGCTCGAAGCCGGGGCTCGCTGGATATTAGAAGTGGGGCCTTCCCGCGGGGTGGAGCCGTTGACGCGCGAGCTCGTTGCTGGACGCGGCGTGGGCACGCTTGCCGTGGGGACGGCGGAAGGATTGGCCCAGCTCGTCGAGCCGGGCCGCGCACCGTCTCTGCCCCGCGCGTGGTCCGAGTGGACACCGCGCGTTGAAAGCGGGCGTCTGGCGACTGCCTTTACACGGGCCACCGGCTACTCACCAGTCATGCTCCCCGGGATGACCCCCACCACGGTGGACCCAGGCATCGTAGCCGCAGCCGCCAATGCCGGGCACTGGGCGGAGCTGGCCGGCGGGGGACAGCACACCGATGACATCCTGAAGGAGAACCTGCATACCCTGGGCCGGATGCTGCAGCCCGGGGTGAATGCCCAGTTCAACGCGCTGTACCTCGCGGCTTCCCAGTGGCGTCGCCAGATCGAGGGGCCGAACTCGATTCTGCGAGCACGCGCAGCAGGAGCACCCATCAACGGAGTGGTGATTTCCGCTGGCATTCCGCCCGTGGAGGAGGCCAAAGAGCTGGTGGCGAAGCTCCACGCCAAGAACATCCCGTGGGTCGCCTTCAAACCGGGAACTTCGGCGCAGGTGGAGGAGGTACTCCGTATCGCCGATGCTCTCACTGAGACCACCATCATCATGCAGCTGGAAGGCAGCGCGGCTGGAGGTCACCACTCCTTAGAAGGTCTCGATGACGTCCTTGTTGCTACCTACGCGCGGATCCGCGAGCGTGACAATGTCCTCCTCACCGTTGGTGGGGGAATCGGTACCCCGGCGCGCGGTGCAGAGTACCTGATGGGTACGTGGGCGCAGCGCTTCGGTCTGCCCGCGGCGCCAGTCGATGCCATCATGGTGGGCACCGCTGTCATGGCGGCGAAGGAATCCACCGCATCCGAGTCGGTAAAACAGGCGCTCGTTGCCGCGCACAGTAGGGATGTTGTGTCGGGCCGCTCGGACCTGGGCGCGGACATTCATGAGATAGACAATTCCTTTGCCCGCGCCGGGCGCCTCCTCGATGAGGTGGCCGGCGATGCCGCGGCCGTGGAGGCACGCTGCGCGGAAATCATTGGGGCTATCGGGCGCACGTGCAAGCCCTACCTCGGCGACCTCGATGAGATGTCCTATTCCGAGTGGCTGCAGCGCTACCTCGAGCTGTCCTACCGGGACGGCTGGGTCGATGAATCCTGGTTGAGCCGATTCACGCGCATGGTGGCTCGCGCCGAAGCCCGTCTGCACCCGACCGATCACGGCGAGATTGCGCTGTGCGTTGAGGTTGACCGCGAAAACCCAGTTGAGGCAATTGCTCAGCTAACCGGACTCTACGGTGACGCCGCGCTGCACCCGACCGACGCCGCGTGGTTCATTCAACTCGTGGACGGTCCGGGCAAACCCGCAAACTTTGTGCCGGTTATCGATTCCGAGGTACGCCGCCGCTGGCGCCGCGACACCTTGTGGCAGGCGCACGATGAGCACTACGAGGCCGATGAGGTCTGCATCATCCCCGGCACGGCGGCTGTTGAGGGAATCGAGCAGGCCAACGAACCGGTGGCACAGATACTAGGCCGCTTCGAGCAGGCGGCGCTTGCGCTTCTCGACGACTCCAGCGAGGAGCCTGTCTTAAGTAATGAAGAGCTCATCCGCCGAGCCCCGGGCCTAAATTGGGCGGGGCGCGAGCAGCCCAACCCCCTGCGTCTTGGACTTGATGGGGCCGAGCTGGACACTGCGGTCGACGGCACCATGTGGTTGACCGTTCCTTTTCACTCCGGAGCTGAGCTGCGCGTTCGCATCACTCCGCCGCGCGTTCCGGGTGCCTCACCACTCGTTAAGGTCGAGGATGCTGAATCCGCCATGCGGGATCTGCTGCGCCAGGCCCTCGGCGGTGACCTACCTGAGGTTGATTCGGGGGCCGCAACAATCAGCGCTCACCTCAGCGCCACCGATATCGCCCACTACAGCGCGGTGACGAGCGGGGAAATGAGCGCTACTGTCTCGCCCGATGTCCTCGTCGGCCCCGCCTGGCCGGCCACCTTCGCTGTGCTGGCCGGTGCCCACACGCAGTCAGGGGAGCCGGTGGTGGAGGGCTTCCTTGACCTCGTCCACCTTGAGCATTCGCTGAGCCTCAAGTCAGACACCTGGGAGCTGCTTCGCAGCAGCGTCGCCCTGGGCTGGGAGCCCTTGGCACTGAACTACACCGCAGCACTGAAAGACGTTCGCGATACGCCCTCGGGGCGCCTCATCGACGTGAGCGTTGCTGTCGCCGCCGCGGTAGGCGGCGGCGAGCGCGAATTTGCGCAGTTGCACGAGCGCTTCCTTATTACCGGGCGGCGCGGTGATGCCCCGCTCGAGACCGTGGGCGCCACAGTTCAAGGCTCGCAAGAAAACAGCGCAGAGCCGTCCTTCCGTGAGACACCGCGCTCCTTCCGCCACCGCACCACCGCGGTGGCACCGGAATCGCTGCGGCCCTTTGCCGTGGTCACGGGGGATAGGAACCCTATCCACCTGTCTGCGAACGCAGCGGCATTGGCGGGGCACCGTGAAGGCCCCATCGTCCACGGCATGTGGACCTCGGCGCTGGCGCAAGCAGCCGCGGCTTTCGACGGCGCTCGCGTTCTCGAGTGGTCCGCTACCTGGCTTGCACCCGCGCTGCCGGGCAGAGAGGTGGAGCTCGAGGTGGAACGGGTGGGCGTCGACAAGCGCGGCGGCTACGGCGAGATCCGCAGCGTGACCGCCACCAGCCAGGACGTGCCGGTGCTGCAGGCGCGAGCGACGATGAGCAGTCCCACCACCTTCTATGCCTTCCCCGGCCAAGGCATTCAATCCCCGGGGATGGGGATGAAGGACTATGCGGAGTCCGCAGCGGCGCGCGCCGTGTGGGAGCGAGCGGACCAGCACACGCGGCAGAGCTTGGGCTTTTCCATCCTGGAGATCGTCCGCCACAACCCCGACACCGTGGTGGTAGATGGTGAGACCTTCACCCACCCGGACGGCGTGCTTTATCTGACGCAGTTCACGCAGGTGGCCATGGCCACGCTGGGCTGCGCGCAGATAGCAGCGCTCAAGGAAGCCGGGGTCCTCGAGAGCGGTGCCTTCTTCGCTGGCCACTCGGTGGGCGAGTACAACGCCTTGGCCGCTTATGCCGAGGTCCTGTCCTTGGAGGCGGTCCTGGACATTGTTTATGTCCGCGGCCTCACCATGCACCGTCTGGTCGAGCGCGATTCCGCGGGCCAGTCGCTCTACGGTTTGGCAGCGCTGCGCCCGCACAAGATGGGGATGAGCGCGGGCGAGGCCTTCGCCCATGTCGCCCGCGTGGCCGCAGAGACCGGCGAGTTCCTTGAGGTGGTCAACCACAATATTGCCGGGCGCCAATATGCAGTTGCCGGCACGAAGGCGGGCCTGGATGCGCTGGCGAGCGACGCCGAGCGGCGCGCCCCTGGGCAACGTGCCGTCATCCCCATCTCGGGGATTGACGTGCCCTTCCACTCCTCCCGCTTAGTGAGCGGCGTGGCAGATTTCCGCGCGCACCTTGACGCGCTCATCCCTGAAGGGATCAACCTCGATGCCCTGGTGGGGCGCTATATTCCAAACCTCGTGGCGCGGCCCTTCGCGCTCAGCCGCGAGTTCGTGGAATCCATCGCCGCGGTGGTGGATTCGGAACCCATCGCGGAGATCCTGGCGGACTTCGATGGTGCCATGGCAAGCCCGGCGCGCTTGGGGCGAACCCTGCTCATCGAGCTTTTGGCCTGGCAGTTTGCCTCCCCGGTTCGCTGGATAGAGACCCAGGACCTGCTCCTTGGGCAGCTCGGCGTGGAGCGTTTCCTTGAGGTCGGCGTTGGTGCCGCACCGACGCTGACCAACATGCTGGGCCAAACCCTGCGCCTGCCCCAGTACGCGGGCAGCGCAGGCATCGAGGTGCTGAATTACGAGCGCGACCGGGGGCGAGTCTTTGCCGAAGACGCCGAGCCGGTGCCCGACTCAGCAGCGGAGGTGGCTGCGCAGCCGGACGCTGCCGAAACGGAACCGGCAGAATCTGAGTCGAGGCAAGCAGTCGACAGGGCACACCGGGAAGATTCCGTGCACGTCCCGCGCGAGGAGGCCCCGGCCGCCGTTGAGGACCTCCCTCTGAGCGTGCACCAGGCCCTCGAGATGCTCATTGGGCTGTGGACGAAGGTCCGCCCCGATCAGATGGCGGCGACCGATTCCATCGAAACCCTCGTGGAAGGCGTGTCCTCCCGCCGCAACCAGTTGCTCGTTGACCTCGGCGTGGAGTTCGGCGTCAGCGCCATCGAGAATGCCGCGGATGCGCCTCTCCCGCAGCTGGCGGAGAGCGTGGCGCAGCGCGCGCCGGGCTATGCAACCTTCGGGGAGGTCCTCAGAGAGCAGGTCGCGCAGGCTCTCAACCGGCTCACCGGGCCCGCGGGCAAGAAGCCGAGCTACGTGGCCGAGCGCGTGAGCAGTACCTGGGGATTGGGGCCGGGCTGGGTCGATCGCGCGACCGTGCAGCTGGTCCTGGGCACGCGCGAGGGCTCCTCGCTGCGCGGTGGGGACTTGGCTAGCTTACCCATGACCGCCGTGGCCTCGGCGGCTGAGCTTGATGACCTGATCGACGACGCCGTGCGCGCTGCCGGCGAGCGCGAAGGAGTCTCGCTGCAGAAGGCCGCAGCACCAACACCACACGAGACCGTAGACCCAGAGGCGGTGCGCGCCGATACCGAGCGCCTTGAAACGGCACTGAAGGACTCCGCCCGCGCCGCACTCGCTGCCCTGGGACGTGAAGCCACCCCGACTGAGCAGGGGGACAGCGCCGCGCACACGGAGCTGGAGCAACTCGTTGCCGCGGAGCTGGGCCCCGACTGGCAGCAGCGCGTCGCCCCCGCTTTTGATGCTCGCAAGGCAGTGCTTCTCGACGACCGCTGGGCCAGCGCCCGCGAGGACATCGCCCGCGCGGCGGCCGCCGGGGAAACAGAGCCCAAGCTGGACGTGCTGGGCGCCGGCGAGGAGGTTGCGCTCCTGGCCGAGCACTTCGGCTACGAAGACTTAGCCCGCGATGCCCGCACCCCGGCCGACGGGTTGCTCTTCGCTGACCAGGTAGCCGTGGTGACGGGTGGCTCGCCGGGCTCGATTGCCGCCGAGCTCATCGGCGAGCTGCTCGCGGAGGGCGCAACCGTCATCGCGACGACCTCCCAGCTAAACCACGAGCGCCTGGAGTTTTATAAGGAGCTCTACCGCAACCGTGCCGTCGGTGCGGCGGCCCTGTGGGTGGTTCCAGCAAACCTCAATTCCTTCGCGGACGTGGATGCGCTCGCTGAATGGATTGCGGCGGAGCGCACCGCCACCGTGGGTGGCGAGTCCGTGCGACTGAAGCCGGCTTACGTGCCGGATTTGCTCTTCCCCTTCGCCGCGCCGCGTGTGGCCGGAACTCTTGCGGATGCCGGGGCAGGGGCGGAGTCCCAGATGCGCCTGCTGCTGTGGTCGGTAGAAAAGCTCATCGCGTCGCTGTCTGGCGTAGGCGCGGATACACACGTGGGCCACCGGCTGCACGCGGTGCTGCCGGGCTCGCCCAACCGTGGGCGCTTCGGCGGCGATGGCGCCTACGGCGAGGCCAAGGCGGCCCTCGATGCCTTGGTTAACCGCTGGTCCGCAGAGCAGTCCACGTGGGGCGCGCGGACCTCGCTGGTGCACGCCCACATCGGCTGGGTGCGCGGCACCGGCCTGATGGGCGGCAACGATCCGCTGGTGGAGCAGGTAGAGGCCCGCGGCGTGCGGACCTTCTCAGCGAAGGAGATGGCGGTGCTGCTTCTCGACGCCACCGCCTCTTCCGACATCCGCGCCGAAGCAGCACAGGCGCCGCTGAGCGTGGACCTCACTGGCGGGCTGGCCGAGGCCGAGCTAGACCTAGCCGCGCTTGCCCGGGATTCACAGTCAGAGGATGCAGATGCATCGAGCGCAGCTGCTAGATCGGGCGAAGAGAAGGCTCCGCGAACGGCGAAGGCCCTGCCGAACGTTCTCAGGCCTGCTGAGTGCACCAGCCCAGACTTCAACGGGGTGACGCAGTCCCTCGAGGACATGGTGGTCATCGTCGGTGCCGGCGAGCTCGGTCCGCTGGGCTCCTCGCGCACGCGATTTGAGGCGGAGGTCGGCGGAGAGCTCTCTGCGGCTGGCGTGCTGGAGCTGGCGTGGAGCCGCGGGCTCATCAGCTGGGATGAGCGCACGGCCGGATGGCTGACAGTCGAAGGGGAGGAGTTAGCGGAGGAAGACGTCTACGAGCGCTTCCACGACGAGGTCCTCGCCGGGATTGGTGTGCGCCGCTTCCACGATGACTTCGGCCCGCACCTGCCCATGGTGGATAACCTCGCGCCCGAGCTGACCACCATCTACTTGGAGAAGCCACTGAGCTTTACCGTGCAGGACGAAGAGACAGCGCGGAGCTTCGTCGATAGTTGCGAGGGCGCCACGTTGCGGCGCGTTACTGATCAGACTGGCGAGGTTGAATGGCAGATCACCCGGCCCGCCGGCTCTGCAGTGCGGGTTCCGCGGCGCGTGGCCATGACCCGCTTCGTGGGCGGCCAGATACCGGAGGGCTTCGACCCACAGGTCTACGGCATCCCCGCGGACATGGTGGATAACCTCGATCGCCTCGCCCTGTGGAACCTGGTGTGCACCGTGGAGGCTTTCCTGTCGGCGGGCTTTAGTCCGGCCGAGCTCTTAGCCCACGTCCACCCGGCGCGGGTGAGCTCCACCCAGGGCACCGGCATGGCGGGTCAGGAGGCGCTGCGCTCGCTGTACGTCGACAAGCTCTTGGCCCAGCCGCGCCCCAATGACATCCTGCAGGAAGCGCTGCCCAACGTTATTGCCGCGCACGTCATGCAGTCCTATGTCGGCGGCTATGGCCAGATGGTGCACCCGGTGGCCGCCTGTGCCACGGCGGCGGTGTCGGTGGAGGAGGGCTTCGACAAGCTGCGCCTGTCCAAGGCCGATTTCGTGGTGGCCGGAGGCTTTGACGCCCTGTCGATTGAGGGCATTACCGGCTTTGGTGACATGGCGGCCACGGCCGATAGCGCGGAGATGGCAGCGCAGGGGATTGAGCACCGGTTCTTCTCCCGCGCCAACGACCGCCGTCGCGCCGGCTTCGTGGAATCCGAAGGCGGCGGAACCATCCTGCTTGCGCGGGGAAGCTTTGCGGCACAGATGGGGCTGCCCGTCCTTGGCGTGGTGGGCTTTGCCGAGTCCTTCGCCGACGGCGCGCACACCTCCATCCCCGCGCCGGGCCTGGGTGCGCTCTCCGCGGCGCGGGGTGGGCAGGACTCTCGCCTGGCCCGCTCGCTGGCGGCCCTCGGCGTGGGCGCGGACGATATCGCAGTTGTGTCGAAGCACGATACGTCCACCAACGCCAACGACCCCAACGAATCAGACCTGCACGAGCGCATCGCCGCCGCACTCGGCCGCAGCCCCGGCAACCCGCTGTATGTGGTTTCGCAAAAGAGCCTGACCGGGCACGCCAAGGGCGGTGCCGCCGCCTTCCAGCTGGTGGGGCTGTCCCAGGTGCTGCGCAGCGGAATTCTCCCGCCGAATCGTTCGCTTGATTGCGTCGATCCCGTGCTGCGCCGTCACTCGCACCTGCTGTGGCTGCGCCAGCCGTTGGACCTTCGCCGCACCCCGCCGAAGGCGGGCCTGGTGACCTCCCTGGGCTTCGGGCATGTTTCCGCCCTCATCGCGCTGGTCCACCCGGGTGCTTTCTTTGCCGCATTGGCCCGGGAGCAGGGTGGGGGCGTGGCCGAAGCCTGGCGGGCAGCCGCTACCGATCGCGAGCGGCGTGGTCTGCGGCGCCTAGAAGATGCCATGCGAGGTGGAGCAGCGCTGTACGAGAGGCCGGTGAACCGCAACCTCGGCTCGGGCCCAGCTACCGAGGTGACCGAAAGAGAGGCCGCAGCGTTGCTGAGCGAGTCCGCGCGCTTGCGCGGAGGCACCCTGGATCCGGAGGGAGGAAACACAACACAACGGGGGTAGCGGGCGCTAGAGTATCCCCAGCGTGCACCCTCTGGAACGATAAAGAAGCAGGTCAGGTGGGTTGGAGAAGTCCCCCAATCTGGGGCACCATGCAAGGGTGAATAAAGCTAAGAAGCCACTACTAGGCCTTATTTCGGTAGCCGCTGCCACCCTTCTTGCCGCTTGCTCCGCCACCGGTGGTGCGCCCCGCCCCGAAGCGGACGGCGAGCTAGCCGGTGGCGTCGACACCGAGCGTCTTGTCGTCGCCATGATTTCCCACGGCGCGCCGGGAGATACGTACTGGGACCTCGTGCGCAAAGGTGCGGAGGATGCCGCCCGCAAGGACAACATCGAGCTGCGCTACTCCTCCGACCCGGAAGCGCCCAACCAGGCTAACTTGGTGCAGTCCGCCATCGATTCCGGCGTGGACGGCATCGCCGTGACCATGCCTAACTCTGGGGCGATTGGCCCTGTGGCCAAGAAAGCTGCGGATTCCGGCATCCCCACCGTGGGGCTTAACGCCGGCATGGATGATTACCAGAAGTACGGCATGAGCGCCTTCTTCGGCCAAGAGGAAAAGGTCGCCGGCACCAAGGCCGGTGAGCGCCTCAAGGACGATGGCGCCAAGCACGTTCTGTGCGTCATCCACGAGCAAGGCAACTCTTCTCAGGAGTCGCGCTGCGCCGGCGTGAAGGACGGGCTGGACAACGGCAAGGTGGAGATCCTGTACGTCAACGGCAAGGATCTCACTGCTGCGCAGTCCACCATCAACGCGAAGCTGAGCCAGGACCCGTCCATTGACTGGGTCATGGCGCTGCAGGCCTCCGTGGCGATGCGCTCCGCCGACGCGGTTGCTGACGCCTCCTCCCAGGCCAAGGTCTCCACTTTCGACACCAACGCCGAGCTTGTCGACGCCATCGCGGACAACCGCATAGAGTGGGCCGTCGATCAGCAGCCTTATATGCAGGGCTACCTCGCCGTCGACTCGCTGTGGTTGGCGCACCGCAACGGTTCCACGATGGGCGGCGGCCGCCCCGTGTACACCGGTCCCTCCTTCGTGGATTCCACCAACGTGGACATCATCTCCGAATCCGCTAAGGCAGGTCTGCGATGAGCGAAACCGCTACTGCATCAGACGAGGCTCTATCTAGCCCCGCCGATACGCGCCTGACCCGTCGCAGCGGTTTCGCGCGCCTCATCCGCCGCCCAGAGTTGGCCAGCCTGCTCGGTGCTGTGGTCATCTTCGTCCTCTTTATGATTGTGGCGCCCGCCTTCCGCTCAGTGGAGGCCTTCTCCACGGTGCTCTACGCCAGCTCCACGCTGGGCATTGTGGCCCTAGCAGTGGGCCTGCTCATGATTGGTAATGAGTTTGATTTGTCCTCCGGCGTGGCGGTGACCTCCGCGGCGCTCGTGGCCACCATGCTCAACTACAACTTCCACCTAAACTCGTGGGTGGGCGTGGGGCTGTCCCTCATCACCGCACTGGCCATCGGTGCGCTCAACGGCTTCCTTGTGGTGCGCACCAAGATTGACTCCTTCCTCATCACCCTGGCGGCCTTCCTCATGCTGCAGGGTCTCAACCTGGCGATTACCAAGCTGGTCACCGGCCAGGTAGCAACCCCGATTATCTCGGACATGGAGGGCTTCGGCTCTGCTCGCGTCATTTTTGCCGGCACTATCCACATCGGCAGCTTGAGCATCCGCGCTACCGTCATCTGGTGGATCCTCTTCGTCGCTATTGCCTCGTGGGTGCTCTACAAGACGCGCTGGGGAAATTGGATCTTCGCCGTTGGTGGCGACGATGAAGCCGCCCGCGCCGTCGGCGTTCCCGTGCGCCGCGTCAAGGTGGCGCTGTTCATGCTCGTCGGATTTGCAGCGTGGTTCGTGGGCATGCATACCCTTTTTGCCTTCGACTCCATCCAGGCCGGCCAAGGCATTGGTAACGAGTTCCTCTACATCATCGCTGCGGTCATTGGAGGCTGCTCCATGACCGGTGGGCGCGGTACCGCGGTGGGCACCGCCATCGGCGCGCTTATTTTCGGCATGACCAACCAGGGCATCGTGTACGCCGGCTGGAACCCTGACTGGTTCAAGTTCTTCCTCGGCGCGATGCTGCTCTTTGCTGTGCTCACGAACACCTCGGTGGCCAACTTTACGAGGAAGCGATAACCATGATTGAGCTGCACGATATTTCCCAAACCTTCGGCAACTTCCACGCCCTGCGCGGTATCAACCTCCGCGTCAAGGAAGGCGCAGTGACCTGCGTTCTGGGTGATAATGGCGCGGGCAAATCCACGCTGATCAAGATCCTCGCCGGCCTCAACCAGCCCACCGGCGGCACCATCACCGTCGATGGGGAAGAGGTGAATTTCACCAGCCCGCGCGATTCCCTCGATGCTGGTATAGCTACCGTGTACCAGGATTTGGCGCTGGTGCCTTCGTTATCGGTATGGCGGAACTTTTTCTTGGGCCAGGAACTCACCGGGGCGCTGGGGAGCTTGCGGGAGGAAGAGATGAAGCGGATTACGCATGACCAGCTGGCCGAGATGGGCATTGAGCTTGGCGACGTCTCCGTGGAACTCTCCGCCCTCTCCGGCGGCCAGCGCCAGGTGGTCGCGATTGCCCGCGCCATCTACTTCGGCGCGCGCTACATCATCTTGGACGAGCCGACCGCCGCTCTTGGTGTGAAGCAGTCGGGCATGGTGTTGCGCTTTATCGACGCCGCCCGCGAACGCGGCATGGGCGTGGTGTTCATTACGCACAACCCGCAGCACGCCTACCTCGTGGGCGATCATTTCATCGTGCTCACGGTGGGGCAGATGTCGCTGGATGCCTCCAAGGAGGAGGTCACGCTGCCGGAGCTGACCCAGTGGATGGCCGGCGGCGACGAGCTGGAGGAGCTCAAACAGGAGCTGGCGCGCTAGGCCACAGTTGGCGCAACTAAGCTGGCCTGCATGACTATGAGTGGCGTGAGCGTGGGCACCGATCTGGTGCACATCCCCTCCTTTGCCCAGCAGCTGGAGCTTCCCGGAACGCGCTTTGCGCGGGTTTTCAGCGCCTCCGAGTTGCGCGTGGCGCAGGCCCGTGGTCTGAGCGGTGCTGCCCGCGCTCAGCACCTCGCAGGGCGCTGGGCGGCGAAGGAAGCCTTCATCAAGGCGTGGTCGCAAGCGCTCTACGGGCATCCGCCGGTCCTAGCGGAGGAGGCCGTGGACTGGGCCGAGATTGAGGTCCGCCCCGATGCGTGGGGCCGCGTAGCACTTGAACTGCGGGGCGAGATTGCCCGCCTCACGCGGGAGTCCTTGGGGGATTTTTCCACGGCGCTGTCCATCAGCCACGATGGTGATTACGCCACCGCTATCGTGCACCTTTCGCGGCACACGCCATAACCCACGCCATGATCTAGGCGCTGGTGGCGATGGCAAAGAGATAGGCGATGAGCATGCGCTTAATTTCTTCCACCACGCCATCGAAGCTCTCCTCCGAGCGCATGGTGCTGTAGTTAAGCAGCGAGACCACGGTGTGGACGAGGAAGGCCGCAATCTCCACGCGGGCGGACTCGTCCATTCCTTGGGCAAGTGGTTCGATGATCTCGGCGATGGGTTTGAGCAGAGACAGCTCCGTATCAGCGGCCGTGGCGCGGGTGGCCGGCGTGGACTGCACGGCATGCCACACCGCGCGGCGCGAGCGGTCCTCGCGCCAGACCCGCGCCATGCGATCAATGAACTCCTCGAGAAAGTCCGGCCACTGCAGGGCCGGCACGCGCTGGGAAAAACGCTCAACCTCCGCCAGCATTTCGGCGGTGTCTTGGCGGTCAAGCTCGCAGATCAGCACGTACTTGTTGGCGAAGTATTGATACAGCGTGCCAATCGGCACTTCTGCGCGGCGCGAGACCTCATCGAAAGTAAAAGACTCGAAGCCATGGTCCACGAGCGTCTGACGCGCGCAGGACAAAATCCGGTCATACTTGGCCCGGCTACGCGCCTGCGCTGGGCGACGCCTCGGGACCAGAATCTCCGGTGACTTCGAGCTAGATTCCACGGTTTAGTTGAGCCCCTTGAGCACGCGGGCGACGTGGCCGGTGGCCTTGACGTTGTACATGGCTTGGCCAATGGTGCCGTCTTCCTCGACGAGGAACGTGGAGCGGATAACTCCCTGGACTACCTTGCCGTAGTTCTTCTTCTCACCGAAAGCGCCGTACGCAGTCATGACCTCCTTATCGGGGTCAGAGAGCAGCGGGAAGTTCAGCTCGTGGTCCTCACGGAACTTAGCCAAGGCCTCGGGCTTGTCGGGGGAGATGCCCACCACGGCGATGTTCATGCCATTGAGCTGCTCTAGGCTATCGCGGAAGTCGCAGGCTTCCTTCGTGCAGCCAGGGGTGTTGGCGCGCGGGTAGAAGTAAACCACGACGCGCTGGCCAGCATAGTCACTCAGACTTACGGTGTTGCCGGCATCATCGCTCAAGGAAAAAGCGGGAGCCTTGTCTCCTACGGACAGTCGTTGTGCTTCAGTCATGCTGTCTACCTTACCGTGCCCTACGGGGAGGCTATCTGGCGTATCTACGCCACCGAGGGTGAAACAAACGTTGGCCAACTCTGCAGGGGAGCTGGCGGTCAATGTAGAATGTCGACGTTAGAACCACAACGGTTAGAAAGACACTAACCGCAGCAACACCGAACGAAGCCAAATTCAGGAGATTCACGTGGCACGCAACATTGATGATATCCAGCGCGACATCGAGCGCACCCGCCGTCAGCTGGCTAGCACCTTGGATGAGCTGGCTGATCGCAGCAAGCCGCAGAACTTCGTCGAGGACGCTAAGGGCGCGGCAACCCAGAAGCTGCAGGAGCGCAATGTGCAGATGGCGCTCGCCGGCGTTGGTGCAGCCGTCGTAGGCCTTATCGCTTTCTCCGTTTTCCGCTCCAAGCGCCGCAAGTCCGATATCAAGGAATTGCAGCGCCTGCTCGCTGAGCGTCGCTAGAGCCGGTTAGCGCCGTTGGGCGCGACTGCATACCTAGAGGCCCTGCCTTGGGAAATACCCCGGGGTGGGGCATTTTTGTGCTCCGTATGCGTTACTGGAAGCATTGCCTACCCTATGCAGGCTTTGGGTAGCCTTACCTGTCTGTGTAGTATGAACCTCCGAACAGACCATAAGACCAAAGTTTGAAGGAGAAATCGTGCTTCACGTATCGACGCCTGCAGGCCAGGCATCCCGTCCGCGCGCCGGGCGAGTAGTAGGGGCGTGCGCCATGGTGGCGGCGCTGGCCAGCGCGCTGGCGGGCTGTGCCTCCGACAATGCCGATGCCGGCAGCGAGCAGTCAACGGGAGCGCAGGGGACTGCCGCTGTGAGTTTCACAGACCTTGCCGGCCGCCAGGTGGAGCTGGACCACGCACCGGAACGCGTCATCCTGGGAGAAGGCCGCAGCGTCTTTGCCACCGGCATCCTCAACAAGGAAGACCCGCTGGACAAGGTCGTCGCCATCGGATCGGACCTGAAGCAGAATGTGCCCGACTACTACCGCGAGCTGGAAAAGACCGCGCCCAAGGTCAACGAGCTGCCGGAAATCGGCGGCTTCACCAAGGGTGATGTCACTGTGGAGGAGCTCATCAGCCTCGACCCGGACCTCATCGTGCTCTCCAAGGATCAGTATGAGGCCTCCCAGACCGCCGGGCTCACCGACAAGTTGGACCAGGCCGGCCTGACCTATGCCGTCACGGACTTCCGCGCCAAGCCCTTGGAGAACACCATTCCCACCATGGAAATCTTCGCCGATATCTTTGGCCACGAGGACCGCGCGGAGGAGTTCATCGCGGACTGGCAAAAGAACGTGGACCTGGTGACCGAGCGTGCCACGAAAGCACAGGACAAGCCCTCCACCTTCGTGTGGCGCGCAGCGGGTGTCTCCGACTGCTGCGGCTCGTGGAATGACTCCAACATTTCTGAGCTGGTCAACGTCGCCGGCGGAAAGAACGTGGCAGACGGCATCATCGAGGGAGAGTCCGGCGCGTTGACCCCGGAGAAGGTCATCGACGCCGATCCCGACATGATCATCGCCACCGGCGGCGACTGGTCCGCCAAAGTGGATAACGCAAAGGGCCACACCGGCTTCGCTGCCGCCGGCTATGGCATCAGCGAAAAGGATGCCCACGAGAGCGCCGCTTCGCTGGCCGGCGTCCAACCTGGTTTTGAGGACCTCTCTGCCGTCAAGGAGCACAACCTCCACGGCCTGTGGCACCAGTTCTACAACTCGCCCTTCAACTACCTGGCACTCCTTCAGATCGCCGCGTGGCTCCACCCAGAGGACTACGCAGACGTCAACGTTCAGCAAGAATGGGCCGAAGCCCAAGAGAAATACTCGCCCGTACCCGGCGACGGAACCTTCTTCAGCACCAACTAGTCATGAGCATTCTCACCTCAACCGCGCGCTCGGCAAGCCCTGAACGGACCACGCGCGCAGAAACCGCGGTGCTTCCCGTGGAGGCCCTCGCACGCGAGCACTCCCGCGTGACCCGCCGCCGCATCGCCATCGTCGCTGGGCTTATCGGCGTAGCGCTCGCCGCATTCGTTCTTAGTGTGATCGTTGGCGCCATCGACCTCACCCCGGGGCAGGTGCTGCGGGGGATGGTGGATCCGGGAGGCGTCGACAAGCAAACGCGTACAGTCCTGTGGAGCCTGCGCCTGCCTATGGCCGTCATGGCGCTGCTTATCGGGGCCAGCCTGTCGCTGGCTGGCGCGCAGATGCAGACCATCCTGGATAATCCGCTGGCGGAGCCCTTTACCCTCGGCATCTCCGCGGCGGCTGCCTTCGGCGGGGCCAGCGCCATCGTGTTGCGTTGGCAGCTTCTGGCCCAGCCGCAGTTCAACCTCGCGCTCATCGCGTGGCTGTCGGCGGCGCTGGCCACGGCCATCATCGTCGTCGCCGCCGTTATTCGCGGTGCGAAGTCCGAGACGATGGTGCTGCTCGGCATCGGCCTCGTCTTCTTCTTCCAGGCCATGCTGGCGCTCATTCAATACCGCTCTTCCAGCGAGGCTCTCCAGCAGATCGTCTTTTGGTCCATGGGCTCGCTCACCCGCGCCAGCTGGCAGGCCAACGCCGTGCTGGCCGGCGTGCTTGCAGTGGCGTTGCCCATCCTGGGCGCGCTGTCGTGGCGGCTGACGGCGCTGCGGCTTGGTGACGCCCGCGCCACCGCCCTCGGTATCAACACCTCCCGCCTACGCGTGATTGTTCTCGTCGTGGTCTCGCTCGTCGCGGCCACCACCGTGGCCTTCGCTGGCATCATCGGCTTTATTGGCCTAGTAGGCCCTCACATCGCGCGCATGCTGGTGGGGGAGGACCAACGCTACTTCGTGCCGGCATCCATGGCCGCGGGCGCGGCGGTGATGTGTGCCGCCCATGCGCTGAGCCTCGTCATTAAGCCCGGGCTGGCCATCCCCATTGGCATCGTGACCTCACTATTGGGCGTGCCGTTCTTCATCGCCATCGTCATGACCCGGAGGAGGGCATTGTGGACGTAGAACTCACCATCGCTGATCTGACCGCCGGCTATGGTTCGCGCACGGTGGTAGACGGGCTGAGTCTCCCCACGCTGCGCGGCGGGCAGGTGGTGGGCTTGCTGGGGCCGAACGCGTCTGGCAAGACCACCACCATTAAGGCGCTCGCCGGCGTGCACCGCGCGCGGGGTGGCACGGTTGATTTTCGTGTCGACGGCCAAGCCCCGCGCGGGCAGCGGCGCCGCCAGCTCATTGGCTACGTGCCGCAGGGCCTGCCGCACACCGCGGCGCTGCGGGCGTTTGAGGCGGTGCTGATTGCGGCGCGGCGCGAAGCATGCGAGGACCCAATCACCCGCACAGCCGAGGTCCTGCACTCCATGGGGCTCGATGAGATTGCGCAGCGCTACCTCAATGAGCTCTCTGGAGGCCAGCGCCAGCTCGTCGCCGTGGCGCAGATGCTCGTGGGGACCCCTGGGCTCATGCTTCTCGACGAGCCCACTTCTGCCCTCGATCTCAACCGCCAGCTCTTCGTCTTGGGCCGCGTGCGGGCAAAAGCTCGGGAGGAAGGCAGCCTCGCGTTGGTGGCGATTCATGACATCAATCTGGCCGCCCGGATGTGCGATCAGCTTGTCGTGCTTCACGGCGGCAAGGGACGCGCTCACGGCGCGCCGGGGGAGGTGCTCACGGAGGAACTCTTGCGCGAGGTCTACGGCGTAGAGACAGATGTGCTGGACCACCGCGGGCAACCCATCGTGGCGCTGCGAGAGGTTAGTTAGACTCGGGCCGTGTGAGCCGAAATTCGCCCGAGAACCTCCTGCTGTACCTCACCCCGGAGGATGAAGACACGATCCGGGAAGTCTATGCTGCCCTGGCTCAGCGTGGCTTTCCGGTGCAGCACCAGCGCCCGCACATTACGGTAACGTTTGCGCCGGCGCTCGAGACCGCAGTCGTCGACAAGGCCCGCACTCTGTTGCCGCCGCTACTGCCGGCGCTGTTTCATCGCGTCGGGACGGTGGTGTTCGGCAGGAAAAGTAAGCAGACCGTGGCGTGGCTTTTGGAAACCACGGATGACCTGGAGATCGCTGCGCGCCAGGTTAGCGCCGCAAACCCGGAAGGCCGCGGGCCGCGGTGGACCCCGCACCTGACGATGGGGTTGCGCCTGCCTCGGACGCTGGTGCCTGACTATATGCGTGCCCTCGATGAGATTGCCGGGCCGGAGCATAAAGAATTCACTGCCGAATATGCCGCCTGGTGGCGGCCCAAGACGCAGCGCTTGGAGGTCTTCGGGTCTTAAAGGCCTAACCCCCTTAACCCCTTAACGCGGTCGTCGGCTTAAGGGACGAAGAAACCCCCTTCATCTAGGATGAAGGGGGTTAAACTGTGCGCCATCAGGGAATCGAACCCCGAACCCACTGATTAAGAGTCAGTTGCTCTGCCAATTGAGCTAATGGCGCTGGTGTTTACCTAGCTGGCTCTGATTTCCTCAGTGCCTGCCGTGCAACGAGATGTAACTTTAACACCCTCTTCCTGAAAAGGTAAAATCGCCAGGTGAATAAAGGTTTTTGAGCTCCTTAGGTAGCGGCTACTTTTCTCTTCTTTGAAAGCGTGGAATGTGGGAGTGGGGAAGACCGGTAACGAAACGGTTAAGGGCGGTGGCGCTAACTAGTGAGAAGGCCGTGCAGGCAGTTAGGCTTAGTGCACTCTTGTCCTTGTTCGTCCTTTTATGAGCTAGGGGTTTGTGTGCACTCTCTATTCCCTTCTGCACGTCCCGCAGTGCTTCTCTCGAGTCTCATTGCGACTGCCTCCCTTCTGACCGCCTGCACCATTGGCGGGGTCGAGAACTCCAGCCCGGCCGATAGCCACTCTGAGGCAGACGCCCAAGTGAGTGCGGCGGCGGATGCGTCGGCGTCGGCAGCCGCTAAGGCGAAGCAACTACAGTTCTCTGTCAAAGACGGTGCTAGTGATGTCGATCCTTCCGAACCGGTCGAGGTCACTTCTCCTGCGGGCCTGAAGTCGGTGACGATGACCAACGAGGCTGGCAAAGTGGTGGAGGACGAGCTGTCGAGTGATTCGACCACGTGGAAGAGTGCCGAAGTTTTGGGGTACAACCGCACCTACACCATCGATGCCACAGACAAGGATGGCACCCACAAGACCATCACCTTCACCACCCCGCAGGCCGCGGCGGTGTCTGAGGTGGCGTTGAGCCCGCTGCCGGACTCTGAAGTAGGAGTGGGCCAGGTTATCGGCGTGCGTTTCGGCAATTACGTCACCGACCGCAAGGCGGCCGAGAAGGCCATCACGGTCAAGACCGAGCCTGCCGTTGAGGGGGCGTTCTACTGGGTAAATAACCAGGAGGTGCGCTGGCGCTCGCAGAACTACTGGGAGCCGGGCACGAAAGTGACTGTCGACGTCGACCTGTATGGCCGCAACCTTGGCGGCGGTGTTTACGGCGGCGAGGATGCCTCCACCAACTTCACTATCGGTGACCGCGTCATCACGCTGGTCGATAACAACACGAAGATGATGTCGGTGTTCAAGAATGGCGAGGTGCTGCGCCGCATTCCGGTGTCGATGGGCAGGGATGGCCAGTGGGACACCCCGAATGGCGCCTACATCATCGGTGACCAGTACCCGTCCCTCACTATGGACTCGACTACCTTTGGCCTGGCTCTCGACGCCGGCGGTTATAAGACCGACGTTCAGTGGGCGACCCAGATGTCTTACTCCGGAATCTATGTCCACGCGGCGCCCTGGGCTGTGGGTGCGATGGGCAGTTACAACCAGTCCCACGGCTGCATCAACGTGACTACTGAGGCTGCTCAGTGGTTCCAAAACACGGTCAAGCGCGGCGATATCGTGAGGGTTTCCAACACCGGCGGTGGCGTGTTGAGCCCGCTCGACGGCCTGGGGGATTGGAACATGGACTGGGAGACGTGGTCTGCGGGGAACGCTACCGCTAACCAGTAGCCCGGTTGATTGCCGGGGTAGCCTTGCGGAAAAACTGCCAAGGAAAGGGCCCCGGATGAACTGGTATAAGCGAGCTGCGATAGTGCTACTAGCGCCGTTGGCGTTGGTGGCGTGCTCCTCGGAAGGTGGTAGCACGCATGAGGAAAGCGAAAGCGCAAGCCCGTTTGTATCAAGCGTTAGCGCTGCCGCTCCAGCTGAGGAAGGTACGTGCGCGACTGAATTCGATATCCCGGCGCTGTTGGAGGCGATGCCGGAGGAATTCGCTGGCCTGGCGCACGACCCCACATATGACGCGGGTGAGCCTGATGGCTGGGGGCGCTTCTATCAGGCGGATGGGCTGCAGTTTATGGTCGGTTCCAGCTATCTAGATGAGAAAGAAACCGATCCTTGCCCGAAGGACAATGAGCAGGCCGCGCGAGACGTGCGCTCGTTCATCGCCGAGGACTATCAGCGTCAGGAGCGAGAGAACGGCGAAGAAGTCAAACCTTTTGAGGACCTCGACTTCACTGAGGGTGGACGCTACTTTGCCTGCGCGAAGCATCCGGAGGTGGACCTGCGGCAGTTCTTTTGCGTGACCACCGTGGGTAATGCGGAAGTGATTAACTACATGTTCCGGCATTCGATGGGTGATGCGAAGGACGTGGAAGATATGAAGAGCGCATCGAAGGAATTGGCCGCGATTATTGACAGCGTTGCCTAGGGTTACCGTCTAGGGTGCCCCCGAAAGTAAAGTCAGTTAATTCATTATTGGCATACTGTGGCCCCGCAACGGGCGGCGTTGTGTCATGCCTGCGCACTTTGTGAAGCACTGCGCAGGCGCAAATGTTAAGTGGTTTGCATCACGTCTTGGTTTTGGTGAATCTTGTGGAGAACTAGTTATTCACTGCAAAGATGGAGGCAGAAGTGGATCTCTACGAGTACCAAGCTCGAGACCTCTTTGAAGCTCATGGGGTTCCCACCCTGAAGGGCATTGTTGCGACCTCGGCCGTGCAGGCTGAGGAAGCAGCCACGAAGCTGGGCACGCCGGTGGTTGTGGTCAAGGCACAAATCAAAACCGGTGGTCGCGGCAAAGCTGGGGGAGTCAAGCTAGCGCACAGCCCCGCGGAAGCCGCGGAGAAGGCCAACGAGATCCTGGGCCTGAAAATCAAGGGCCACACCGTGCGCAAGGTGATGGTGGCAGAAGGCGCAGACATCGCTGAGGAATACTACTTCTCGATCCTCCTCGATCGCACCAAGCGCCGTTACCTGGCCATGCTCTCCAAGGAAGGTGGCGTGGAGATTGAAAAGCTGGCCGAGGAGCGCCCAGACGCTCTGATTAAGCGCAGCTTCTCCCCGCTCGACGGCATGACGGACACCCTCGCTAGGGACATGGCATATGAGGCGGGGTTTGATGAGGGGGACGTCGCCAAGCTCGTGCCCGTGTTCAAGAAGCTTTACACGGTCTATACCGAGGAAGACGCCACGCTGGTGGAAGTTAATCCGCTGGTCAAGACGTCAAGCGGCGAAATTATTGCGCTCGATGGCAAGGTCACGCTGGATGATAACGCGCAGTTCCGCCACCCCGAGCACCGCGACCTGCAGGACCACGGTGCGACCGACCCGCTGGAGCTCAAGGCGCAGAAGATGGGGTTGAACTATGTCAAGCTCGATGGTTCGGTGGGTGTCATCGGCAACGGCGCTGGCTTGGTGATGTCAACGCTCGACGTCGTGGCCTACGCCGGTGAGGACCTTGCATCGCAGCCGAAGCCCGCGAACTTCCTGGATATCGGCGGTGGTGCCAATGCGGAAGTGATGGCTAACGGGCTTGAGGTGATTCTCAGCGACCCGCAAGTGAAATCTGTCTTCGTTAACGTCTTCGGTGGCATTACCGCGTGCGACGAGGTTGCCAAGGGCATCGTGCAGGCGTACAAGATTTTGGATTCTGAGGGGATCGAACCCAAGCCGCTCGTGGTGCGCCTCGACGGCAACAATGCCGAGCTGGGACGCTCGATTCTTAATGACGCACGCCTGCCCAAACTGGAGCAGGTTGAAACCATGGATGCCGCTGCCCGCAGGGCTGCTGAGCTGGCGAACTAGGAGTAGATATGTCGATTTTTCTCAACAAAGACTCGCGGATCATTGTGCAGGGCATGACGGGTTCGGAAGGCATGAAGCACACGCGCCGCATGCTGGCGTCCGGCTCCAACATCGTAGGTGGCGTCAACCCGCGCAAGGCCGGCGAACGCGTAGACATTGATGGGCGCGAGATCCCTGTGTTTGGCAGCGTGCGCGAGGCTATGCAGGCGACAGACGCCAACGTCACCGTCATCTTCGTGCCGGCAAAGTTCACCAAGGATGCGGCGGAGGAGGCGATCCGCGCTGGCATTGAGCTCGTCGTGATCATCACCGAGGGAATCCCAGTGAAGGACACGGCGGAGCTCTATGCGTTGGGACGCGAGTCCAAGACGCGCATCATCGGCCCCAATTGCCCAGGGCTGTACACGCCGGGTGAATCCAATGCGGGCATTATCCCGGCGGAGACCGCTCCGAACCCGGGAAAGATTGGCTTGGTGTCGAAGTCGGGCACGTTGACGTACCAGATGATGTACGAGCTCTCTGACATCGGCTTTAGCACGTGCGTGGGAATCGGTGGTGACCCGATCATCGGCACGACGCACATTTCTGCTATCGAGGCATTCCAGAATGACCCGGACACCGAGGCAATCATCATGATCGGTGAGATTGGCGGCGACGCAGAAGAGCACGCTGCGGCCTATATCAAGGACCACGTGACGAAGCCGGTCATTGCCTACATCGCTGGATTTACCGCACCAGAGGGAAAGACGATGGGCCACGCCGGTGCCATCGTCTCGGGAGGTTCCGGTACGGCAGAAGGAAAGAAGGCAGCACTGGAAGCGGCCGGCGTAAAGGTAGGAAAGACCCCGTCCCAAGCAGCAGAGTTGGTGCGAGCAGCCTTGGCGTAGTTGGGTGAGGGGCATGAAGCGGTTCGCCCCCATGTCCCTCCAATAAGAACTAGCGGGGGAGACCGCGGCGTCGCGACACCGTCTTGTCGAAGGGAATCCAAAAGCGTAAGGCTGCGTCTTGGTTCTTGGAGATTCCGATGCGCGGCCCGCGAACCCACTCGGGCTCCCTTTCGCGATCGCTGAGGAGGACGGGCGTGCCGTTGTCCTCGATGCTGAAACCAAGGGCCTTGCCCACATTGCCAGGGCCGCGGGCGAGATTATGAAACTCCGTGTCGCCCCTCCGCTGGTAGGCGAGGTCTACACCATCGACTACTTCGCCCGCTCGGAGTAGGCAGCCCTCGCCGGTCCCTTCGGGTGCACAAACGATATTGCCGTTCCGGTGGATGCCGTAGGACACATAGACGTAGAGGCGGCCGGGCGGACCGAACATGGCGGCGTTGCGTGGGGTACGTCCGTTAAAGGTGTGCGAGGCCTCATCGCCTGAGCCGAGGTAGGCCTCCACCTCTGTGATGCGAATGGAGACGCCGTTGTGTGTCAGCACCATTCCCAGCAGTTGGGGAGCGACGATGTCTGCGGAGGCGGTGAAATCGATCATTGCCGCAGTCTAACGTGCGAGCGAGATTTAGGCTTTGGCCTTGTCTTCTTCGGCTTCAATTTCGGCGTTGAATTCGCGCTTGGAGGCCTGCCACTGGTCCTCAGTCATGCCGATGCGCCAGTAGCCAGAGATAGAAACGTCTTCCTTGGGAATTCCAGATTCAACGAAAAGGAAGCGACGCAGTTCTTTGATCATCTCGGCGACACCGTGAATGAACCAGCTGGTTGTCTTCCCCGTGGGGATACCAGCTTCGCGCACCACGCGGGATAGCTCAGTACCGGGGGTAGCGCCATTGCGGACCACCCAGATGACCTCCACGCCCTCGCGGGTGGGGAGTTCAAACGTGCGGTCTTCGGCCGCGATCTCGATGTATGCAGTTGCAGTCGCGCCTTCGGGGAGACGCTTCAAGCCGGCACTGATGGCCGGTGCCGCGGATTCATCGCCGGCGAACACAAAGTGCGCATACTCTTCGGTGGGTCCCCACGCGCCACCTGGGCCGAGGAAACCGATCTTCTCTCCGACCTCAGCTACTCGTGCCCATGGACCGGCCAAGCCGGAATCACCGTGGGTGACAAAGTCAACGTCGAAGTCCCCGGTTTCCGGGTTCAGGTTGATCAGGGTATAGGTGCGGAGAATCGGGTGTTTATCACGCGGCTGCTCTTCACGAATCTGTTGGACATCAAACGGCCAAGAGTAGTCAGCGCTTTGTGGCACGAACAACAGCTTGATGTAGTGATCCGTAAACTCCAGCTCTTTGCCCACAAATGCTGGAGAGTTCATGCTCAACCGAACCAAATCCGGAGAAACCTGGTGACGACCAAGCACGGTCGCTTCATGCGCCTTGCGGGGCTTGCGCTTCGGCGCCGCTTCTTTAGTTTGGGCAGCCATTGCTATCACTGTCCTTCGGGATACTTGAGTTGCTGTGAGGGCGGGAGCCTACACAATACTAGATTAGGTAAGGCTAACATATCCAAGGCTAGGGTGGTTCGGCGCAAAAAATTAACCCCGCATCCTGCTCAAGCAGGATGCGGGGGTCTATTCGGGGTGGCTGACGGGGCTCGAACCCGCGACACCCAGGATCACAACCTGGTGCTCTACCAGCTGAACTACAGCCACCATCGTTGCCCGAAAGCAACGAGATACAGGTTAACCCACGTCGTCGGTTTTACAAAAACGCCTGGTAATCGGCGGTTGTAGCAGCCTTTAATTCCTCGGCTTCCGTGGAGGAGGGGCCGTCGTCGGTGCGGAAAACACTGCGACGGTAAAAATCGAGCTCGCGGATGGACTCGATAATGTCTTGCAGTGCCCGGTGTGCCATTCCCTTTTCCGGTTGGTTGTAATAAGCCCGCGGGTGCCAGCGGCGGGCGAGCTCTTTAATAGTGGAAACATCAATCATTCGGTAGTGCAGCGCGGCATCCAGACGTGGCATGTAAGCGCGGATGAAGGCGCGGTCTGTGGCGATTGAATTGCCCGCCAGGGGAGCAGGGTGGCTCGGATCGCAGTGCTTTTCGACGAGCTTCAGCACTGCGTCCTCTGCTTCTTCGATGGTGAGCGTGGATTCCCGAATTTCCTTGTCCAGTCCCGAGTTTGCGTGCATTGTGGTGACGAAGTCGTCCATCTCCGCGAGCTGTTCCTCCGTGGCGTGCACGACGAGGTCGATGCCTTCGTCAAGGATGTTCAGCTCGGCGTCGGTTATCACGGCGGCAACTTCCACGATGACGTGGCGCTGTGGTTCCAGTCCGGTCATTTCCAGATCGATCCAGACAAGGCGATCATTCTTAGCGGGGATATCACTCATGGGTTCCACCATAGTTTCTCCTTGGGTGAGGTTCGGGAGGTGCCAGAGTGGGGGTAGATGGGGGTAGGACACATCTGCGGGAATGGGGAGGCGCTTCTTAAACGATGTGAACTGGTGATTTGTGGTGATTGCGGAGGTTACGGTACGCCCTTTTCTCAACTTTTTCATGATTTCGCTCACGAAAGCCTCAGCCGATGGGACATTATTAGGACAGCCTTTAACGTGATGGCACTCACATATTTCGAAGGATGGTACCCCACCGATGTCAGCCTTTCTCGACACCCTCAATGCCCTTATCTGGTCACCAGCGTTGGTCTTTCTATGTCTCGGCGCGGGCATTTACTTCACGCTAGCGACTAAGTTTCTGCAGATACGCTGCATTCCGGACATGATTAAACAGCTGAAGGATGGCGAGAGCTCCGAGGCGGGTGTCTCTTCCTTCCAGTCGCTCATGATTTCCTTGGCCGGCCGCGTCGGCGTAGGCAACATCGCCGGCGTTGCTACGGCTATTGCGTTCGGTGGCCCGGGCGCCGTGTTCTGGATGTGGGCGGTGGCGTTGCTGGGTTCTGCAACGTCGTTCGTGGAATGTACCTTGGCCCAGGTCTATAAAGAGAAGGACCAGGACACTGGTGAGTACCGCGGTGGCCCGGCTTACTACATCGAGAAGGCCTATAAGCACACCAAGGCCGGACCATTCATGATGGTCTATGGCATCGTCTTCGCCGTCGCAATGATTCTTGCTACCAGCTACTTCCTGCCTGGTATTCAGGCTAACGGTGTGGCCGCGGCAGTCCAGAACGCTTGGGGTGTTGATGTCGGCTGGTCTGCGCTGGTTCTGGGCGGAATTCTGGCCATCATCATTATCGGTGGCGTCAAGCGTATCGCTAACTTTGCGTCCCTCGTGGTTCCGTTCATGGCGGCTGCGTACATTATCTTCGCCATCATCATTCTGATCATGAACTTCAGCCAGATCCCTGAGGTCTTTGGCATGATCTTCAAGTCCGCCTTCGGCGCCGAGCAGGCCTTCTCTGGCCTGTTGGGCTCGGCCATCATGTGGGGCGTGAAGCGCGGTATTTACTCCAACGAGGCAGGCCAGGGTACCGGCCCGCAGTCGGCCGCGGCGGCAGAGGTTTCCCACCCAGCGAAGCAGGGCTTCGTGCAGGCTTTCTCGGTGTACATTGACACCCTCTTCGTGTGCTCCGCTACCGCGTTCATCATCATCTCCACTGACATGTACAAGGTCTTCGAGGGCGAGTCGGAGGAAGGCCCTGTGCGCTACGCTGGCTCCCTCCCGGATGGCGTTGAGGTTGGACCGGGCTTTGTCCAGCACGGCCTCGACACTTTGCTGGCAGGTTTCGGCCCGAGCTTCGTCGCCATCGCCATTGCCTTCTTCGCCTTCACCACCGTCCTGGCGTACTACTACATGGCGGAGGTCAACCTGACCTACTTCAACCGCTGGATCAGCAACAAGACCACCCGCCGCGTGCTCGTCTGGATTCTGCGTATTCTCCTCGTAGTGTCCGTGGTCGTTGGCGCGACGACGACTCCGGGTTCTGCTTGGGCGCTGGGTGACATCGGTGTTGGTGCAACGGCATGGCTCAACATCATTGCCATCCTTTTCCTACAGGTCCCGGCTCTCAAGTGCCTCAAGGACTACAGCGCACAGAAGGCTGCCGGCAAGGACCCGCAGTTTGACCCAGAGGCGCTGGGAATCAAGAACGCTGAATTCTGGGTAGAGCGCAAGCTCGCCCGCCAGGAGGCCGCGCAGAAAGCCATTGCGCAGGACTCGCCGCTCCAGGGTTAAGTAACGCAAAAGCCCGCTCTCCCAAAGAGAGCGGGCTTTGTCGTGTCCTAGGCCATCTTGGAATAGAAACTGCCGATGATCGGCGCAACAATCGGGGTCGGCACAATCTTGCCCAGTGCATTCATTACCTTGGAGAGCGGGCCGGGGACCACGCGCCGCTGGTTGCGGGCCATGGCCTCGAGGGTTTCTTCAGAGCAGGACTCGTAGGTGGTCCACAAGAAGTCCGGGACGACCTTATCCACGATGGACTGCTCCTCCTCGGGGATAACAGCATCGCGCACCGGGCCAGGAGCCAGCAGAGTGCAGGTCACCCCCGAGCCCTTGAGCTCATAGTGCAGGGCCTCAGTAAAGGCATTGACTCCTGCCTTGGTGAAAACATAGGTGGCGTTGTTCGGAATGGAGACGTTGCCCGCAGCCGAGCCCACGTTACAAATAGCGCCGCTGCGCCGCGGCAGCATCTGCTCCAGCGCGGCACGGGTCAGACGGTGAACGGCCTTGCCGTTGAGATCAAACTGCCTGGTCTCATAATCCCAGTCCTGATCCATGAACTTGCCAAAGCTGGCGATGCCCGCCGAGTTGACGATGATGGAGATTTCCTTGCCCGCCATGAACTCGATAACGCGGTCAACGTCCGTCGCCTCGGAGAGATCCGCAGCCAGCGCAATGGCATCAACCTCGTGACGGGAGCGTAGGTCCGCAGCGATGGATTCGAGGACTTCTTCGCGGCGGGCAACGAGAATGACGTTGTAGCCGCGAGCGGCCAGATCTTTGGCCATCGCAGCGCCAATGCCCTGGCTGGCACCAGTCAGCAGTGCATACGAGGAGCGGGTAGGGGCGGGCAGCCCAGGGGAGTGAGCCATGAAACGGCGTCCTTTCTCTCAGGGGTGGGAAGTCTCCACCCAGCGTAGAGCACTCAGGGTCTAAATCAGGGTAAACACTGATGTCTCCTCGGCCCCAACTCTGGATAATAGAAAGCGAAAGGAGACATCATGACCAACCAACGTTTAACTCGTTCCACTACTGACACGATGCTCGGCGGCGTCTGCGGCGGCATCGCACAGACCTACAACCTCGATCCGACCCTGGTGCGCATTCTCTTCGTTGTTGCGATTCTGCTGGGCTTCTCAGGAATCCTGCTCTATCTCATCCTCTGGGTTGTTATCCCGGTGGAGTAGCTACTGCAGCGGGCCGAAAGCCATAAACCTCTTCCACGTTTCCCACTCCTCCTGCAGACGCAGCAAGGTGCTGGGCGGGGTAGCGGAGCCGTCGACAAGCACGGCGTCCTGCATACGTACGCCGTTGTCGAAGAAGAGTGCTGCGTGCCCGGAGGCACCGTAGCGGAGCACCGGAACCAGGTTGAGACCGTCGAAGGACAGCGGGGCGTTGGGGCGCACATCCAGCCCCGCGATTGCCGCGAGCGTGGGCGCTAGGTCGAGAGGGGAGACGAGCTCTGCGCACTCCCCGGAGTCTGCTACGCCGGGCCATAGGAGGGACATCGCGGACTTCTCGCCCTGTAGGGAACAGACCGCCACGACGCCCTCCAGGTCACCCAGCAGCTGGGGATGCGGCTGCTCGAGGAGGCGAAAGACCGGTGAGGACGCGGGGAGGGCATCTTCTCGGACCTCGAAGCCGGCGGCCGCGAAAATCTCCGTGATACGGGTGGTGGCGCCGCGCTGCGGGTACTGTCCCGTGAGCACCCCGCGGCGCGATTCCGCATAGCTTGGCGACGGCACCCAGGCGTTACTGAAACGCAGTCCGCGCAGCGCGGATTCCGGGGCGTAGTCAAAAGTGGCGAGAGTAATGTCCATAGGAGTGTGCCCAAAAGGTGCCTAAAGGCCACTTTTTGACGTTATGGCAAATCTCAAAAAGTGGCTCTGAACTGCGTGCCCCCAGCAGGATTCGAACCCGCGACACATGGGGTAGAAACCCACTGCTCTAATCCACTGAGCTATGGAGGCGTACCGAGCCATCATAACGCACCGGAGAGCGAAGTCAGACTATCGGGCTACTGCTGGCGTTGATTCGGTGCTGGTGCTGAGGAGGGTGGAGACCAACGTGCGCGCTGCCGGGCTCAATGCACGGTCCGTACGGTGGATGAGAAGCGCCTGCATAGTAGGCAGCGTTTCCGCAACGCGGCGGAAATGAACTCCGCTTTGGCCCAAGGCCTGCGCGGTGTGCGGCATGAGGCTGATGCCATAGTCGCCGGCAACGAGCGGCAAGCCTGTTTGCAGCGTGGAAATTTCCTGGACACCCATAGGTTTGCTGAGCGGGGCCGCGGCCCATACCTGGTCCAACACTTCGGGCAGGCTGCTGAGCTCCGGACAGCGCGGCGGCAGGAGCCACGTTTCGGCAGCAAGATCGGAGAGCTGGACTGGGTCGGGTAGGTCCGCCAGACGCTGGGGGAGTGCGACGCGCAGGTCCATCTCGGCGGCGCAGTCAATGGTGAGCTGTGTGCCGTAGTCCTGGCGGAAGCGCTGTGGGTTGGTGGTGAGGATGATGCCGATCTCCACGGAGCCGTCCAGGACCTGCTTGAGCGTGGCGGTAGGTTCTGAGTCCTTTAAGGAAACACTTACCTCTGGCGCGCGTTGCCGCATGCGGCGCAGAACCGCCGGCATATACAGCCAATTGAACTCGGGCGCGGAGCACAGCGTGACTGACCCGGCGCTGCCCGACGCAATCTCGGCTAGGCGCACGGCAGCGGTGTTGAGGAGGGAATCGATCGAGGTCGCGACACCATAGAGGTAATCTCCGGCCTCCGTGGTTTGGACTCCGCCGCGCCCGCGGGAGAGCAGCTTCACGTTGAGATCTTTTTCGAGTTTGCGCACGGTAAGGCTCAGGGAAGGTTGCGTGAGCTGCAGCGATTCCGCGGCCTGCGTAAACGAACCGTGGTCCACGACGGTTCGAAAGTGGTGAAGCTGGCGTGAGTCCATAAGTGCAGACTACCCGAAAGCTGAGAGTTGTCTACCTTTTAGGTAAGAGAACATGTGTGGCGGTAGACTGCCCACCATGCACACAGAGAAGGAAAACACCAGCTCACAGTACTCGCCTGGGCTGGCGCACTCGGCGTCGGGAGCGCGGCCCTCCCGTTTGTTGAATCTTTCTTTCGTCGTCTTCGCCGGTCTCGTGGGCGGGATCATTTCCCTGTTCTTCCTTGCAGATTCGCTCGCCGCCCTCGGTATCCCCGACCCGGGGCGCATGACGACCTTTGGTCTGCCCTTCTTCCGTGCCGTCGCTTGGATGCTGATGGCGCTGTCCATTGGCTCATTCATGTCCAGCGCGTTCTTGATCTACCCGGCCGTGCCTGATAAGGACAACGAGCGTTTGATCAAGGCGCGTCTCACCGTCGACGGGCACATCGCTGCGCGGACCGGTGCCTGGGCCGCTGTGGGGGCCGCGGTGGTGTCTTTGCTCGAGGTTCCCCTTGTTATGTCGGATCTCACCGGTACCCCGTTGCGGCAGGTCCTTAACCCGGAGCTGATGGGCATGGCGGGGGGCCAGATTGCGGCGTCGCAGGTCTGGCTCCTTACCGCGGGGATTGCAGCGCTCGTCGCCGTAGCGGGGTTTGTTGCGCACACGTGGGCGGGACAGGTCGCTACGTTCTTCCTGTCCCTGTTGCTCACCGTGCCCCTCGGGATGGAGGGGCACTCGGCCTCTGGCGGCGACCATGACTACGGCACGAACTCACTGCTCTTGCACCTGTTCTTCATCATGCTGTGGGTTGGTGGGCTCATGGGGCTCATCGCGCACGGCCGCCGTCTTGGTCCGGATATGGGCGTTGCCGTGCGCCGCTATTCCACGCTTGCCCTCCTAGCCATTCTGGGGCTGACTGCCACGGGCGTGGTCAACGCGCTGATTCGGGTTGAGCTGGGAGATCTCTTTACTACCCGCTATGGTCTGCTGGTGTTGAGCAAAGCGGTGCTCACGGTGGTGTTGGCGGCTATTGGGTTTGTGCACCGTCGCGTCACCATCCCGCAGCTGACGAACGCCCCGCGCCTGTTCATCAGGGTGGCCGTGGTGGAGGTCCTCATCATGGCGGCCACCGTTGGAGTTGCCATCTCGATGGGGCGCACGCCGCCGCCACCGCCGCGCGACCCGAACCTTAATGCCATGCAGATTCTGGTGGGCTACGAGCTTTTCGACGCCCCGACAGCCACCAACGTGTGGACCATGTTCCGCTTCGACCTCATGTTTGGCTCGCTCGGCCTCGTGCTGGCCGGTTTCTATCTCTATGCGTTGTGGCGCCTGAAGCAGCGCGGGCTGACGTGGTCGGCGGGGCGCACGACCTGGTTCCTGTTGGGCTCGTTGGGCATGACCATCATCATGAGCAACGGTATTGGTCTGTACATGCCGGCGCTGTACTCCATGCACATGCTGGTGCACATGATTTTGTCCATGGCGATTCCGCTTTGCCTCGTGTTGGGTGCCCCAGTGACCTTGGTCATGGAGGCGTTTGAACCGGGCGAGCCGGGCAAGTCCACGCTTCACGACGCCGCTGTCGCCCTCACCAAATCCACCACGCTGCGCGTCCTGACGCATCCGGCGGTCAATGTCCTGCAGTTTCTGGCCATTCTCTACGTGCTCTACCTCTTTCCGAGCTTCTACGAGGTTGCCATTTCGGAACATGCCGGGCACGTCATCATGAACTGGGTCTTCCTGATTTCCGGCTACATCTACTACTGGGAGGTTATTGGCCCGGATCCGTTGCCATGGCGCGCGCCCACTGGCGTTCGCCTACTGATCCTGTTTGTGTCGATGCCTCTGCACCTGTTCGCCGGTGTCTACCTCATGCAGATGCAGGTTATTCTGGGCTTGGATTTCTATGAATCCTTGAACCTGCCGTGGAACCCGGACTTTGTCACGGATCAGCGCACCGGCGGCGGTATTTCGTGGGGCTTTGGCCAGTTCCCGCTGGTGATCGTGTTTGGTTCACTATTCCTGGATTGGCTGCGAGAGGATCGCGCCACCGCTCGCCGCCACGATGCTAAGGCGGATGTTGACGGCGATGCCGACTTGGCAAGCTATAACGCCATGCTCAAGCAGATGAATGAAGGTGACGATTCCAGCTTCCGCCAGCACTAGGGGCGCCAGCACTAGAGAGCTGGCGCGTCCAGGGTGATGGAAAAGGGTCTTTGAACTGTGCGAATGGATATTTTGTTGAGTCTTTCAACAAGTTATCCACAGGTTCGCTGTGACGCTATTGCGGGTGCGGTGATCGGTGGCGATGATGCGAGGTAAGGGAGGCGTATTGCTTCCTCACACTCAAGAAGATCACCAACCACACATGGCAAAGGAATCACGCAATGTCTCAATACCCAATCTCACTTACTGGGCGTTTGACCCACGACCCGCACCTGACCAAGATTAGCGACACCATGTACAAGGCCCGCCTGCGCTTTGCCTCCTCCCGCAGCGTTCCGGAAAAGGATGAAGAAGGCAAGACGGTGTGGCGAGAGCTGGACCTCAACTATATCGACGGCGAGGTGTGGGGCCAGTGCGCCATCAACGTCAAGAAGTCCCTATTTAAGGGCATGCCGGTCTTTGTTATGGGCTCCATCGTCACGGATCGATGGGAGGATCAGCACGGAGCGACGCGCTCCAGGACCTATATCAAGATTGCCCACGTGGGACTCGACCTCAACCGCTTCTGCATCACCTCCACCAAAATTGGTACCTCTTACGGTGAGGAGGGCAGTGAAGCCCTCTGGCTGGGGGAGAATCCACCGGTGCCGGACGTAGATTACACGGCACCACCCAGCACCACGGAGAATGAAGCAATGCCAGCTGCCCTGCAGTCGGGAGATACTCCGCAGGACACCGCGGCGGACCGTCAGCAAGCGCAGTCCGCGGCCGAGTCACACGTCGAACCGGAACCTGAGGGCGCGATGGCCTAAGGACAGAGGACCACCACCGCCCATGTGATGTAGTCTTTGTACTGTTATTTACCAATCCTGACAGAAGCAAAGGGTGAAACATGGGCGAATTCATCTACACGATGAAAAACGTGCGTAAGGCCATCGGTGACAAGGTTATTTTGGATAACGTCACCATGGCTTTCTACCCGGGCGCCAAGATTGGCGTCGTGGGCCCCAACGGTGCAGGTAAGTCCTCGATCCTCAAGATCATGGCCGGCCTTGATCAGCCTTCCAACGGTGAGGCTTTCCTGGATCCGGGCAAGACGGTCGGCATACTCCTCCAGGAGCCGCCGCTCAATGAGGAGAAGACGGTCCGCGAAAACGTCGAAGAAGGCCTCGGTGAAATCTTCCAGAAGAAGCAGCGCTTCGAGGAGATCGCGGAGGAGATGGCCACCAATTACTCCGACGAGCTCATGGAGGAAATGGGCAAGCTGCAGGAGGAGCTCGACGCCGCCGATGCCTGGGAGGTCGATTCCAAGATCGAGCAGGCTATGGAAGCACTGCGCTGCCCGCCGTCCGATGCCCCGGTAACCAACCTCTCCGGTGGTGAGCGCCGCCGCGTCGCGCTGGCCAAGCTGTTGCTGAGTGAGCCCGACCTGCTGCTGCTCGACGAGCCCACGAACCACCTGGACGCCGAGTCTGTCCAGTGGCTGGAGAAGCACCTCGAGTCTTACCCGGGTGCGGTCCTGGCCGTGACCCACGACCGTTACTTCCTCGACCACGTCGCGGGCTGGATCTGTGAGGTTGACCGCGGCAAGCTCTACCCCTACGAGGGCAACTACTCCACCTACCTGGAGAAGAAGGCTGAGCGTCTGGAAATTGCCGGTGCCAAGGACAAGAAGCTGCAGAAGCGCCTCAAGGACGAGCTCGCATGGGTTCGCTCCGGTGCGAAGGCCCGCCAGGCCAAGAACAAGGCCCGTCTCCAGCGCTACGAGGAGATGGCTGCGGAAGCCGAGAAGTACAAGAAGCTGGACTTTGAGGAGATCCAGATTCCGACCCCGCCGCGCCTGGGCAACAAGGTGGTAGAGGTCAAGAACCTGACCAAGGGCTTCGATGATCGTGTGCTCATCAAGGACTTGTCCTTCACCCTGCCGCGTAACGGCATTGTCGGCGTGATCGGCCCGAACGGTGTGGGTAAGTCCACGCTGTTCAAGACCATCGTGGGTCTGGAGCAGCCGGATTCCGGCAGCGTGGACGTCGGCGAGACCGTCAAGCTGTCCTATGTTGACCAGGGCCGCGAGAACATCGACCCCGAGGCCACCGTGTGGGAGGTAGTCTCCGACGGGCTGGATTACATTCACGTCGGCCAGAACGAAATGCCGTCCCGCGCTTACCTCTCCGCTTTCGGTTTCAAGGGTGCCGATCAGCAGAAGCCTTCCAAGGTTCTCTCCGGCGGTGAGCGCAACCGCTTGAACCTGGCCCTGACCCTTAAAGAGGGCGGCAACCTGATCCTCCTCGATGAGCCGACCAACGACTTGGACGTGGAAACCCTGGGCTCGCTGGAAAACGCCCTGGAGAAGTTCCCCGGCTGCGCCGTGGTTATTTCTCACGACCGCTGGTTCCTCGACCGCACCTGTACCCACATCCTGGCCTGGGAGGGCAACGTGGCAGAAGGTCAGTGGTTCTGGTTCGAGGGCAACTTCGGTGACTACGAGAAGAACAAGGTTGAGCGCCTCGGTGAGGAAGCTGCCCGCCCGTCTCGCGTTACCCACCGCAAGCTCAGCCGTTAGGGCGAACTGGCCCTAACACTCAGAGGAAGAACTCCGAAAGGAACCTGGAATGTCCGCTCAAAAGGTTGTGTCGGAAAAGACCACGGACAATGTCCATGCGCTCACCGTAGGTGTGCGCTGGTCGGACTTCGACATGTACGGCCACATGATGAACTCCAATTTCATCGAGCTGGCGCAGGAGGCGCGCTTGGCTTTTGCCATGCACAACTTCTACGCCCGCGGTGTCAACATGGTGGCATTCGTCCGCCATATCGACGCGGACTATGTCCGCCCCATCAAGTGGGATGGACGCCACGGCACGGTGACGGTGGAAACCACGGTGGTGCGTCTTGGCACCACCTCCTTCACCACCCGCCAAAAGATTAAGGACGCCCAGGGCCAGGTGGCTTGCGTCATCGACTGCGTGCAGGTCGCCATCGACCCGGGTACACAGATGCCGCGCGAGGTTACTGAGGAGGAGCGCAACATCATCCTGGAACACGCCGTCGTCGAGCTGGATGAGCAGCGCGATCATGGAGAGTGAAACTCTCCGAGTGCGCAGCGGTGGGGGAGGGCTGCGTGCCCTCCTCGCCCGCGCGACGGGGCTCGATGCCTCAGCCTCGGTGCGTCTGCGCCAGCATGACGCCAACCAGGTCGAGGTCTTTGTCACGACGCCCTTCGATGTCGTTGTGGCACGGCGGTGCGGAGGCACCGTGGGCCGCGACGGGGCAGTGGTGTCCGCGCAAGCGCTTGCCGACGCCCTCCACACCGCCCCCGACCCTGTCCTTGCGGAGGACGGAGTGGAGCTTTCGCTGGGGCCGGCGCGCGATCCATCGTGGCCAGGCGCGTTGCCGCCGGCGCAGGGATTCCGCGAGATCGATTCCTTGCCGGTCGACGTCGTTCGCGAGCTCGCCGATAAGGGCCGCCAGCTGGCCCGCCAGTTTTCAGGGCCGATGGGCCCGCCAAAAAGCCTGTTGAATCAGACAGTGCTCACCGTGGAGAGCTCGGAGGCGCAGGTGGAGATTCCCATGCGGATGATCTTCGCCTGCACCAGCCTCGGCCTCATTCCGGGGTTTGCCGCATCACTCAAGATCCCCCGTCACTTGCGCGTGTCCGGCAAGGGGCGCTGGGTTCGCCTAGACGCGCCCTATGGCAGCGTCTACCACTCGACGCGCCTGTCACTGTTCTAGAGCAGTACGAATCCCGCCAGTGCGGCGCCGACGGCGACCGTCCACGGCGGGGCCTTGCAGAAGAGGGCTATGCCCGCGCCGACTGCAATGAGCGCCGAAGCCCACCCTGTCACCCCGTGGGTGATGATGGGATCCCAGAGCGCCGCGATGAGCAGGCCGACCACGGCCGCGTTGATGGCCGAGAACGCGCCGCGCAGCCAACCGAGATGATTCCAGCGCGCCCACAAATGCAAAGCCGCGAGCGTGAGTAAGGCGCCCGGCACGAAGATAAGAACGGTCCCCAGGAGCGCTCCGCCGATCCCGCCGTCGACCGCCCCAAGGTAAGACGCGAAGGTAAACAGCGGCCCCGGCACGCCCTGGGCTACCGAGTAGCCCGCGAGAAACTCCTGCTGGCTGAGCCAGCCCGCGCCGACGAATTGTTCCTCCAGCAGTGGCAGGACCACGTGCCCGCCGCCAAAGACCAGGGCGCCGGACTGGTAGAAGGCGTTGGCGCGGGTGATGAGGTAGGCGTCGCTAAGCTGTGCCCCCACCGCCAACCCGCCCAACAGGAGGAAGAACGCTGCTACACAGCCCCACGCCAGGCGGGCGGGCACCGCGCGCGGGCCACTATCGGCGGCGGGCGCCGAGGTCGTCGGCAGCCATGTTCTCAACACGGTTGCCCCAAGCACTCCAGCCACGGCGAGGACAGCCAGCTGCCACGCGGACCCGGCGACGAGCAGCACAGCGGCGCTGATGAGCGCAAGCGCCCACGCGGTGGGGGTAAGCAGGAGCTTCTTTGCCATCCCCACGATGGCGTGGACCACCACACCGGCGGCGGCAGCGAGGAGTCCCCCTAAGATGCCCTGGATCCACCCATTGTTGGGTGCAACGAGGAGGCCAAACAGGGTGAGGATGAGTGCGGAGGGGAAGGTGAACAGGAACCATGAATAGATGAGGCCCAGGAGGCCCGCGCGCCCGTAGCCCAGCGCCATCCCGACCTTCGAGCTAGCCGGGCCGGGGAGAAACTGGGACATGGCCACGAGATCTGCATAGGCGGAATCGCTGAGCCACTTCCGGCGGCTGACAAACTCAGCGCGGAAATAACCCAGGTGGGCAGCCGGCCCGCCAAACGCAGTCCACCCGAGGGGGAGGAAGGAGCGCCGTACATCGCCTAGTGTGCTCATGCTCCGCATACTAATTCTTTAAGAATCACCCCGCTCGGTGAACAAGAGCGACGCACGCAGGAGGTGATCTGCGTTACTCTGAAGGGGTCGAATTCAGTTTTCTTCAACAAAAGGAGATGGCTCTCACCATGCGTATTGCTGTACCCAAAGAAATCATGAACAACGAAAACCGCGTCGCCCTTACTCCTAGTGCCGCGGACATCTTGATCAAGGACGGTCACGAGGTCCTGGTGGAAACAGCGGCCGGGGAAGGCGCCTCATTCCCGGACTCCGACTATGAAGCCGTCGGCGCGACCATTGTCCCTTCCGCTGCGGAGGCCTGGGCGGCGGATATGGTGGTCAAGGTCAAGGAGCCTCTCGAATCCGAGTACGGCTACCTGCGCGAAGACCTCCTGCTGTTTACTTACCTGCACCTGGCCGCAGACCGCCCGCTGACGGAAGCACTCATGAAGGCCGGCACCACCGCTGTGGCCTATGAGACCGTAACCGATTCCCACGGCACGCTGCCGCTGCTGACCCCGATGTCCCAGGTGGCTGGTCGCCTCGCGGTTACTGAGGGTACGCACCACCTGCTGTCTACTGAGGGCGGGCGCGGATTGTTGGTAGCCGGTGTACCGGGCACGCGGCCGGCCCGCGTTGTCGTCATCGGTGGCGGCCAGGTGGGAGCTTCTGCGGTGGCGATGGCGCACGGTCTGCGCGCGGAGGTAACCGTGCTGGACCTTGACCCGCACGTGTTGCAGCGCTTCGACGAGCAGTACCAGGGCAACGTGCGCACGATTGTCTCGGACCCCGCGGCGTTGGAGTCCGAGCTGCTGGAGGCAGATCTGGTCATTGGCGCAGTTCTGGTTCCGGGCGCGGCGGCCCCGAAGTTGGTGCGCGAGGATGTGGTCCAGCGGATGAAGAAGGGCGCTGTGCTTGTCGACGTCGCTATTGACCAGGGCGGTTGCTTCGAAAACTCCCGCAAGACGTCGCACGACGAGCCAACCTTCAAGGTGCACGACACCATCTTCTATTGCGTCGCGAACATGCCGGGCGCGGTGGCGAACACCTCCGCCCGCGCGCTGGGTTCTGCCACTCTGCCCTACATTCGCGCAGTGGCTGCCGACGGCTTCGATGGTGCGGTGGAGCGCTTCCCAGGCTTGGCCAACGGCCTCATGACTCGTGGGGGAGAGCTGCTGTCCCAGCCGGTGAAGGAGGCCTTCGGGCTTTAAGGGGCGCGGTTGATGAGCATCGCTGCGACCCGCTCCATGTGATCCCAGATCATGGCGCGATAGGCCGGCGGGATGGTCTCCTCGTCGATCTGTGCCAATGAGTTGCCCATGAGCTCGAGCCAGCGATCGTGAGCGGCCATGTCGATGGGGTAGGGCGCGTGGCGCATGCGCAGGCGAGGGTGGCCGCGCTGTTCGGAAAAGAGCTGTGGACCACCCCAGTACTGCACGAGGAACCAGGTCAGGCGCTGCTGTGCACCCTCCCAGTCCTGCTGTGGGTACATTGGGCCGATGAGATCATCCTCGCGCACCTGGGCGTAGAAACCGCCGACGAGTTTCTCAAAGGTCTCCATTCCGCCGACGGCGTCGTACACACTTGTTGGTTGCACGCCTAATCTTCCTTTCGCGTAAGGCCCGGTTCTTCCAGATCAAAGATAGCCATCCCTCGTGGGTAGGGCGTGGTAATTCCTTCCGCATGCATGGCGGTGAGGATTTTCGCTTGCATGGCGCGCTGCACATCCCACTGCTTGCCCGGTAGCGTCTTGACGGAAACGCGGTAGGACATGTGGTCCACTTCCAGGCCAGACATGCCATTGACCGTGGGGGTGGCCAGGATGAAGTCCTTGATGTCGGAGTCGCGGGCGGCTTCTTCTGCTGCGGTGGTGATGACGTCGACTGCTCGGGTGGGGTCGTTGCTCAGCGCGATGGGGACCTGGACGCGGGCGACGGAGTAGCGGTCGGAATGGTTGGCCACCTGCAGGATTTCGCCATTGCGGACGTACCACAGCGCGCCATCGATATCGCGGACCGTGGTGATACGCAGGGAAATGGACTCTACATCGCCGAAGACCCCGTTACCGAGGTCGATGGTGTCACCGATGCCGTACTGATCCTCCATAAGCATGAAGATGCCGGAGAGGAAATCCTTGACCAATGCTTGCGCGCCGAAACCAAGGGCGACGCCAACCACGCCAGCAGATGCTACAAGCGGGGCGACGTTGACGCCGAGCTTGTCCAAGATGGCCAACACTGCCCAGACCCAGACAAAAATGGCGACCGCGGAGCGGCCGACGCCGGCGAGGGTCTGGATGCGGGAGGTGCGCCGTGCCTCTTGCGTTTTCTCGAGTACCTTATCGGTCGTCCGGTGAGCTTTGCGAGGAGAGAGCGGCGAGCTGAGCTTACCCTTCTTGATGCTGTTATCGGCCAGCTTGGTGATGAGCCGGCGCAGCAGCCAGCTGCCGATGATGGCGACGATGAGGATGAGCGCGATGCCGATGGGCTTGTCGATGAGCCAGGATTGCATGTTTTCGGTCTGCCACCACCGGGTGACCGTGTCGACGGCGTCGTTGGTTGTTTCGGAGGCTGAGCCTAGGCGTGCGGATAATGCAGTCACGCGTGTCCTTTCTTTTTGTCGCTCACGACTGACGCCTATCGATAGTAGGGAAGAGAGCTGAATATAAAAAGCTAGTCTTTCTCGCAACTGAACAGCTTGGTCTAGACTTGTGCCTCATGACTGACAACCGCACTCTTGGCTTTTCCTCCCGCTCCATCCATGCCGGTTACCAGCCGGATCCTTATATGGGATCCATCAACGTACCGATTTACGCTTCCACCACGTACCAGCAGGATGGCCTGGCGCAGCTGCGCGGCGGCTACGAGTATGGTCGCGTGGCCAACCCCACCGTTCATTCCCTAGAGAAGACCCTCGCGGCGCTAGAGAACGCCGAGTATGCCCGCTGTTTCGCCACGGGTATGGCAGCCGTGGATACCCTCATCCGCATCCTCGTGCGCCCGGGTGACCACGTGATTCTAGGCAACGACGCCTATGGCGGCATGTACCGCTTGCTGCACCACGACTATGGCCAGTGGGGCATCGAGCTCTCCATCGTCAACACCGCCGATACCGCGGCGGTGGAGGCAGCGCTGCAGGAGAACACCAAGCTGATTTGGTTGGAGACCCCGACCAACCCGGCGACAACAATCACGGATATCGCTGCGGTCACTAAGGCAGTCAAGGCGGCTGGCGACGCCCAGATCGTCGTCGACAACACCTTCGCCACGCCCTACTTGCAGAATCCTTTGGAGCTGGGCGCGGATCACGTCCTGCACTCCACCACGAAGTACCTGGGCGGCCACTCGGATGTGCTGGGTGGCGCGGTCGTGACCAACTCGGCAGAGATGGACGAGCGCCTGCTGTACTTCCAGGGCAACGTTGGTGCGGTGTCCTCGCCTTTCGACGCCTACCTCACCGCCCGCGGCATCAAGACCTTGGAGGTGCGCATGGATCGCCACTGTTCCAATGCACAGGCAGTGGCTGAATTTCTGGAGTCTCGCCCGGAGGTCAAGCAGGTGCTCTACCCGGGCCTGCCCTCGCACCCAGGCCACGAGCTGGCGAAGAAGCAGATGCGCGGCTTCGGCGGCATGATGTCCGTGCGCTTCCACAGCGAGGAGCATGCGCGCCAGATTTGCCTCAACACCAAGCTCATCTCGCTGGCGGAGTCCCTCGGCGGTGTGGAGTCCCTCATCGAGCACCCTCAGAACATGACGCATATCTCCGCGGAGGGCTCCGAGCTCGTCCCGCCGGCAGACCTCGTGCGTATTTCCGTGGGCATCGAGTCCATTGATGACCTGCTCGCGGACTTGGAGCAGGCCCTCGACGCCCTTCACTAAAACCGCCGCAGCGCTAAGGTTTCGAGCCTCGGCGCATGCGCTGTGCCTGATTAGAGAGCGTTGAGCAGGGATCCGGCCGTGCGGTCGGTTTCCTGCAGCATGAGCGGATCGGTGCCGGGCATCGGGGAAATGGTGGTATCCGGCCACTGCGCATAGGTGGGGATGCCGACGATGTGCAGGCGCGGGTCTTCGGTGCCGCCCGGGTTGACCACGCGTCGGTTCCACGTCGTCTCCGGCGAACCGGTGGCCTGGCCGTGGTCGACGAAGGCACGCACGCGCCCGTTGAGGGACACCGCGAGTGGATCGCCGGTGCGGCGGACATCGGGGGAGTGCATCCAGGCGTCGATAAGCCAGGTGGAGGAAGCTTCGCCGAGCGCGGTGCGCAGCGTGAACTTCTCGCCGATCTCCAGCTGGGGGCGTTGGCCTAGGAAGGTGACGAGGCCGGCGTCGACAAGCGCGAGCAGCTGACGGGTGCGGAAGAGCGGCGGGCCGGAGCCCACCATCTGCCCAAAGGCCATGAACTCCTTGTAGGTGCTGGTGCGGGACTCCCACGTCATCCGGCCCTCCGAGCCGGCGATGGAGGAGGGCTTGCGCGCGGCCGAGATGGCCCACAGTGCGGACTTCAGCGGGGAATCGGCGGCGGCGACGGCCTCCCGGATATCGCGGGCGAGGCCCTCGGCGATGTACTCGGTGAGCTCGGCGTTCTCAGTGCCATCGAAATCCGCCAGCGGGTGCGCCCAGTGCGCCAGGTCGAGCGGCTCAGTCGATGCGCCGTCGAGCGCGACGCGCAGCTGATCCGCCATGCCCCGAAGAACCGGGGCAGTGAGCTCCGTGGAATCGATCGTGGCGAGGATATCCTCGAGCGGGCGCTGCAGAGCATCCGGTGCCACCCGCGCCTGGTTTTCGTAGTACTCGGCGTAGGCATCGCGCAGGATGTGCGGCAGCAGCTGCGTGCCGAAGTCCAGCTCCACCTTCGGATCGAGCGCGGCGGCTGCGGCACGGAAGCGGGTCAGCTCAGCCTTCGGCGGCAGCGCGTGGTACTCCGACTTCGGGATATAAGGGTAGCCGCGGCCGGAGGAGACGATGAAGTGCGGCTCCTCGCCGTTCGGCTCGTAGCGCAGCCCGGAGCGGGTGGAGGGGTCCTCGACGAACTCGCCGCCGCGGTCGATGGTGAGCAGCGCCATGACGTCAAAGAAGCCCATGCCCAAGCCCCGGACCAGGACCTTCTCGCCCGCAGGGACCTCAGACACCGGCTGCTCCACGGGGTTATCCGGGCGCACCCAGTGCAAGCCGGAATCTGCGGCCTCGGCCAGCGCGCGCTCGGATTCGCTCAGGGCAGGCACTTGCCAGCCGTAGGCCAGGACGGTGGCGTCGGCGGTGACGGTGGAGGCGTCGGAAAGCGCAATGACATCGTGGCCCTCGGCCGCTTCGATGGACAACGCGCGGGCGCGGTGCTGGACGACGTCCACGCTCTCCGGCAGCTGAGCCAGCGCAACCTCGAAAACCCACTCCAGGTAGGCGCCGTAAAGCGCGCGGGAAGGGTTGGACTCGGGGCGGGTCTGCGCGAGCTCTTCGGCAAAAGAGGCGGCGAGCCCCTCGCGCGGCGGGTGGGAATCATAAAGCTCCAGCTTGGCGGGGGAGATGGAGGGGCGCTCGCCGCGCAGAAGCTGGATCCACTCGTAGAGGATGGGGCCTTCAAGTACCGGCGCGGTGGTCGTGGAGCCGGGCTCGGTGAATAGCGTGACCGCGCCAGCCAATGTGTTCATGCACAGCGTGCGGGTCTGTTCGGTGTCCCAAATGCGGCCAGCGCCGAGCGGGGCATCATCGATGATGTGGAGCCGCAGGGGTGACTGAAGGGGGGTCGCGCGCAGGTGGGCTGCAAGGCGCTCGACCAGCGAGATACCACGCGGGCCGGCCCCGACGATGGCGATGGCGGGCATATAAATCAACCTCAAACTTTTAGACTGTGCTGTCTAGTGGAATAATACCGCTCAGTATGCGTTGTGTTAAATCCAGAGACGCACTGCACACCGACTATCTACTTTCTGAAAGCATTACCGTGAAAACTCTACGCGCACTCGCCGCCACCTTGGCAGCAGCCCTTGCCCTAGCGGGCTGCTCTGCTGCGGACCGGCCGGAAGGGGAGGACAACGTCCTTACCTACCTCGAGCCGCAGTTCTTCCGCACGCTCTACCCGCCGGCCGCGGGCTTCTACCCCAACGGTGGCGTGGTCAACCAGCTGACCGACCGCCTCCTCTACCAAGACCCCGAGACCCTCGAGCTCTCGCCGTGGATCGCCACGGAGATGCCCAAGGTTAACGAGGATGCCACGGAGTACACGTTTACTATCCGCACCGACGTGACCTACTCCGATGGCTCTCCTTTGACCGCCGAGAACGTCGTGGCCAACTTCGATCTCTTCGGGCGCGGTGACAAATCCCGCACGCTGACCAGCTCCGAGCAGATCGCCAACTATGACCGCGGCGAAGTCGTGGACGAGGACACCGTGAAGTTCTACTTCACTCAGCCCTCCCCGGGTTTCCTCCAAGCCACCTCCGCCTATAACGCCGGCCTGCTCTCCGATTCCACGCTGGCCTTGGACAACGAAGGCTTTGGCCCTGGCAACGCGGTCAACGTCATCGGCTCCGGGCCCTTCGTAGTGGAGTCGGAAGAAATCGGCACCGACCTTAAGCTTAAGACCCGCGAGGACTATGACTGGGCCCCGCCGGCAGTCAAGCACCAAGGCCGTGCGGAGATCGACGGCGTCCACTACATCCTCGCCGCCGAGGAATCCGTGCGCACCGGAGCAATCCTTTCCGGCCAGGCCGATATCGCTCGCCAGATCTCCGCTCCGCAGGAGCCGCTGCTTGAGGAACAGGGCATCAACATCATTGCCCGCGGCACGAACTCCATGAACAACCAATTCGCCTTCCGCTTCGATCACCCGTTGCTGCACGATAAGCGCGTGCGCGAGGCCATCATCCACGGCGTGGACCGCGAGGAGATCCTCCGCGTGCTCTTCTCCGAGTCTTATCCGCTCGCCACCTCGACGGTGGCCGAGACTGGCCTGGCCTACAAGGACCAGTCCGCCGCCTATACCTTTGACCTGGAGGAATCCAAGCGGCTTCTCGACGAGGCCGGCTGGGAACCCGGGCCGGATGGCATCCGCGTCAAGGACGGCCAGCGCCTCGTCCTGCGCACTAACACCGCCTTGCCGCAGCCGCGTTCCAAGGAAGTCATGACCATGGTGCAGGACCAGCTGGGTGAGCTGGGCATCGGCATCCAGGTCAACGCCGGTGACCAGGCCACCCAGAACGCCGATGCCAAGGACATCAACAAGGTGCAGATTTACCACTCGATGGTCGGTCGCGCCGACTACGACGTCATCACCTCGCTCTATGGCATCAACAACCGCGATGCCTTCCTCAACCAGGACGCGGAGGGCAATCCCATCGACGAGCACCTGCAGGAGCTTCTCGACGCCGTCCTCGATACCCCCGATAAAGAAGGCCGCATCAATGCCACGGAAGAGGTGCAGGACTACCTCACGGAGCAGGCCTACGTGCTCCCGCTCTTCGAGGAACCTGTGGTCTACGCCGTGCGACCGGGCATCACTGGCTTTAGCCCGGAATCGGTAGCGCGCCCGTGGTTCTACGAGGTCAGCATCGACGCCGCGCCATCGGATGAGGAGGAAAAATAGATGACAACCCGCCAGATCTTCAGCCGCATTGGGCAGGCTCTCCTCGTGCTGCTCATTACTTACACCGTGGCCTTCCTGCTTCTTTCGGCGCTGCCGTCGGATGCCGTGCAGTCCCGCTTCGGCGATCCCGCCCTGGGCCTATCCCAGGCGGAGATTGAGGCTATTCGGGAGGAGATGGGCGTCGACAAGCCGCTTGTAGTGCAGTACTTCACCTCCCTGGGCGGCTTCCTCACCGGGCACTTTGGTAACTCCACGCAGTCCGGCGCCCCGGTGGCTACGCTGCTTGCCGACGCCCTTCCCCACACCCTCATCCTGGCCATCAGCGCCATCGGCTTGGCACTCATCGTGGCCGTATTCGTCGCCTTCCTTGCCACGCTGCCCGGTCTCGGCGCCATCGGCTCCTTCTTCCGGGGTCTGCCTTCCTTCATGGTCTCGCTGCCCGGCTTCTGGATCGCGATCCTGCTCATCCAGTTCTTTTCCTTCCAGCTGGGCTGGGTGCGCGTTATCGAACCTGGGTCTGTCGAAGGCCTCATCCTGCCGACCTTGACGCTGTCCGTGCCCATGGCCGCACCGCTCATCCAGGTTCTGATTCGCTCCATTGATGAGACGCAGTCGCGGCCCTTCGTCCAGGCGGTGCGCTCTCGTGGTGCCTCGGAGTCCTGGATCTTCTGGCGCACCGTCCTGCGTAATTCGCTGCTGCCTACCTTGACCATGGCGGGCCTGCTCTTTGGTGAGCTCGTCGGCGGTGCCGTGGTGACCGAAACCGTCTTCGGCCGTACCGGCTTGGGCTACATGGTGGCCCAAGCGGTGGCTAACCGCGATACCCCGGTGCTGCTGGCGGTGGTTCTCATCGCCGCAACTTCCTACATCATCATCAACCTCGTCGTGGATCTGCTCTACCCGGTACTGGATCCCCGCCTGCGCGCCGGTTCCCCGAAACGCCGCGCTGCCGCCACTGAAGAAAGGACGGTGCGCTCATGAGTGTGACGTTCACCAAACCCCTGCGAACCTCGCGCCGCGCTCCCGCGGGGCAGGCCAACCCATGGCTCGCGCCGGGTTCCGTCATCGCCATTATCGTCCTCGCGGTGGCGTTCTTGGCCGCCCTGTTCCCGAGCCTGTTTACCTCGGCTGACCCGTACGCGGGCACCGACGTAGCCCTGTTGGCGCCGGGGGAGTCCGGCCACCTCATGGGAACGGACGCGGTGGGCCGCGACCTGTATGCGCGCATCGTCTACGGTGCCCGCCAGTCGTTGCTCGGCGCGCTGATCGCCGTGGCTGTCGGCCTCGTCGTCGGCACGCTGATCGGTCTTCTCGCCGGCTCCCTGCGAGGAGCGGTGGATAGCGTGCTCATGCGCGTCGTCGACGTGCTGCTGTCCATCCCCGGCATCTTGTTGTCGCTGTCCATCATCATCGTGCTGGGCTTCGGCTCGGTGCAGGCGGCGGTGGCCGTCGGCGCGACCTCGGTCGCGACCTTCGCGCGCCTGGCCCGCTCCCAAGTGATCTCCGTGGCCAGCTCGGACTACATCGAGGCCGCATACGGCGCTGGCGCCACCCACGCCACCGTGCTCTTCCGCCACATCCTTCCCAATTCACTCACTCCGGTTATCGCCCTGGCTACCCTGCAGTTCGGCACCGCGATCCTGCAGCTGTCCATCCTCGGCTTCCTGGGCTATGGCGCCCCGCCGCCGACCCCGGAATGGGGCCTCATTATCGCCGAGGGCCGCGACTTCATGGCCACCGCCTGGTGGCTCATCATCCTGCCCGGCATTGCGCTGGTCGCCGTGGTGATGTCCGCCAACCGCCTGTCCCAGAACTTCCCCGTGGAGGCCTAACATGACTGTTATAAAAAATGCAGCGCAGCCCCTGCTCAGCGTGCGGGATCTGAACGTGTCCTATTCGACCGCAGGTGGTGACGTTTCCGCCGTGCAAGGCGTCAACCTCGAGGTTCACCCGGGGCAGATGACCGCCATCGTGGGCGAGTCCGGCTCCGGCAAGACCACCTCCGCCATGGCAGCCATCGGCTTGCTGCCCTCGAATGCCACCATCGATGCCGGAACCATCACCTTCGATGGCCGCGATATCACTTCGCTGCGTCGCCGCGAGTGGCGTGAGCTGCGTGGGCGGCGCATCGGCCTCATCCCGCAGGACCCGAACAACTCCCTCAACCCGGTGCAGACCATCGGCGCCTCGGTGGAGGAGGGGCTGCGCATCCACAAGGTTGGTACTGCGGCCGAGCGCAAGGCTAAGGCGTTGGAGTTGCTGGAGCGCGTCGGCATCGATGACCCTGCGCGCCGCTATCACCAGTACCCGCACGAGCTGTCCGGCGGCATGAAGCAGCGCGTGCTCATCGCCGCCGCCGTGGCGCTGGAGCCCGACCTCATCATCGCCGATGAGCCCACCTCCGCGCTGGATGTCACCGTGCAGAAGATCATCCTCGACCTCCTCGATGACATGCGCGCGGAGCTCGGCATGGGCATCCTCTTCATTACCCACGACCTCGCCGTGGCCGGTGACCGCGCCGACCGCGTCGTGGTCATGGAGTCCGGCCAGCTGCGCGAGGAGGGCCTAGCCGCCACGGTGCTGACGAACCCGCGCCACGACTACACCAAACGCCTGCTTGCCGACGCCCCCTCCCTCACCGTCGCCGACGCCCGCACAGCAACCACCGGCGCTGTTGCGAAGGCTGGCGCAACCGCTGAACGCGCTTCTTCTGTTCCCCACGTCGCGGCGACTGCTCGGGATGCCGGCGAACCACTGGTGCGCGTGGAAGGCCTGACCCAGCGCTTCGGCGACTTCACCGCGGTCGATGACATCTCCTTCACCGTGGCCAAGGGATCCACCCACGCCATCGTGGGCGAATCCGGCTCCGGCAAGACCACGACGGGGCGCAGCATCGCCATGTTCAACACCCCGACATCGGGCAACATCACCGTCGGCGGGCGCGACATCGTGGGTCTGCGCGGTAAGGCCTTGCGCGAAGAGCGCAACAACATCCAGCTGGTCTACCAGAACCCCTATGGCTCCCTGGACCCCAAGCAGACGATTGGCCAGACGGTGGCGGAGCCGCTGCGGAATTTGAAGGGGGAGCGTGCAAGCGCGGCCAAGGAAAAGGCCAAGGAGTTCTTGGACCTGGTGGCGCTGAACCCGGACTACTACGACCGCCGTCCGCGCGAGCTCTCCGGCGGTCAGCGCCAGCGCGTGGCGATTGCCCGCGCCATGATTGTAGAGCCGGAGCTGGTCATCCTCGACGAGGCAGTCTCCGCCCTCGACGTCACCGTGCAGGCCCAGATTCTGCGGCTGCTGGCCCGGCTGCAGGAGGAGCTCGGTCTGACCTACATTTTCATCTCGCACGACCTCGCGGTGGTCAACCAAATCTCCGATACCGTATCGGTGCTCTCGAAGGGCCAGCAGGTGGAGTGCGGGCCTACGGCAGAGGTCTTCAGCAACCCGCAGTCACCGTTTACCCGGAAGCTCATCGAGGCCATCCCCGGCTCGCGCTACCGCGCCGGCGACCTCAACCTGGGCCTGTAGCCTGGGCGAAAACGAAAGGATTAATTCATGGCAGACATCATAAACCTGTTGGCGGGTGTTGAGGGAGACGTGGCTCAGCTGCGCGAGCGCCGGCCCGAAGCAAAGGAGAACGCACAAGCCTCCTTCGCCGCGCTCCTCGAGCCTTCAGCGCCCGGCACGTTTAGCTATGCGGAGCGCTACGCTATCGCGACGTTTGTTGCGGGCGTGTATCAGGCGGCTCCTGCCGTCGCCTTTTATTCTGACCTGCTGGCGGAGGAATCGGAGGAGCTCGCCGCCGAGATAGCCCGCGCTGTAGAGCGCGGCATCACCAGCGGCCCGTACATCGATGGCGGCTTCACGCTTTTCGAGGGCTCACCGCGCCTCGCCGCCGCCCTTGACTTCGCCCACCTTCTGGTCTTCCACCCCAAGGACGCCTCCCCGGCTGCGATTGGTCACCTGCAGGCGGCCGGGTGGTCCAACGATGACATCGTGACGCTGGCGCAGCTGGTCAGCTTCCTATCCTTCCAGCTGCGCGTGGTGTACGGCCTCTCCGTGCTTGCCGGTGCCGCGCAGCCCGCGCCCGTGACTGAGGCGCCGCGCCCCACCCAGACCCCGGAGTGGGTGCCGGGGGAGGGGACGTTGGTGCCGGACGTCGTCAAGCCGCAGGGCTTTGTGGCGCACTCGCTGGGCTGGAAGCCCTGGGTGCCGCCGCAGCCGAAGGAGGAGTTCACGGACGCGCAGCGTGATGCGCTGATTAAGCCCGAGCGCATCGACATGGAGTACTTCCGCCTGCTAGCCCGCGACCCAGCAGCGCTCAAGGCGCGCACGCTCACGGACCTGGACATCTTCTACAACACCGACGGCGGCCTCGGCCGCGCCGAGCGTGAGCTGGCCGCCACGGTAGTCTCGCGCCTCAACGGTTGCGAGTACTGCGCGTCGGTGCACCAGCAGCGCGCGAAGGAGGAGGGCGGTGACGCCGCGGCGATTGACCGCCTGCTCGAGGAAGGCGTAGATGCTGACCTGGGCTCGGCGCAGTGGTCTGCCATCCGCGATGCCGCTCTGGCCCTGACCGAGTCTCCCTTTGCGTTCGACGCCTCCCACGTTGAGCGCCTCGAGGCCGTGGGATTCGATACCCTAGCCATCATCGATGTCATCAATTCCTCCGCGTTCTTCAACTGGGCCAACCGCCTGATGCTGACGCTGGGGGAGCCGGATGTACCGAAGCGTTTCCGCTAACGAGAAGGAGGAACAACCATGGTGAAAACTGCCGTTGTAACTGGTGCGACGGGTGGAATGGGCGCGGAGATCATCAAGGATCTTGCCCGGGACCACCGCGTGTATGCCCTGGGCCGGCGCGCCGGGGAGCTGCCGGAGGCGGAGAACATCGTGCCGGTGGAAATCGACTTGCTGTCGCTTCTCGACGGCGCAGCGCTCCCCACCGAACTGGCTTCGCTTGAACGCGTCGACGTGCTCGTGCATGCGGCGGCGCGGGCGGATAAGCGCTCTGTGGAAAGCGCTAGGCCAGAGGATTGGCGCGCGCAGATGGACCTCAACGTGCACGTGCCAGCCGAGCTGACCCGCCAGCTTCTGCCCGCGCTGCGTGCGGCGGAAGGGCTTGTGGTGTTCATTAACTCCGGTGCCGGCATTCACTCCTATGGTGACAACGTCATTTACGCCGCCACGAAGCATGCTTTGTACGCGCTTGCCGACGGCTTGCGCCTCGGCGAGCTCGGCATCCGCGTGTCCACCGTCGCGCCGGGCCCGACGGATACCCCGATGCTGCAGGGCCTGCAGGACTACAACCCGGAGCATGTCATCGCCCCAGTCGAGGTGGCGAAGGCTATCCGCGCCACCGTTGATGCCGGCCCTACCACGCAGCTCACTGAGATCCGCGTGCGCCCACGCATTGAGCTAAACCAGCGCAAGTAGGTGGCGCGTTTTCTCTCAAGATGCGAAAAACCCAGCACACGGTACAGTTATGAGGCGTGTCCACCTCTCAACGCCGCCGCCCCGCCTATTTGGTGATCGCGGATTCGCTGCGGAGCAAGATTGAATCCGGCGAACTGAAGCCGGGTGATCGCTTCCCCACGGAGCGGGAATTGGTTCAGGAATACAAGGTGGCGCGCATGACAGTGCGCCACGCCCTGGACATCGTCCAGATCGAGGGACTTATCGACCGCAAGCGCGGGCGCACCGGCGGCACCTTCGTGCGTGCCACCCCGCCGACGTTGAGCCTGACGAGCGGGCGCAGCGCGCTTGACCAATTACGGGAGCATGGTCTTGAGGTTGAGGTGCGGGTGCTGTCGCTGACGCTTATTGAAACACCCGGGCACCTCGCCTCCACCTTTGGGATTGAAGAAGGCGATGCCGTGTGGGAATGCCGCACGGTGCAGATGACTGAAGGATCGCCCATCATGGCCTCCACGCTTCTTATCCCGCAGGCCTTGGCACCGCGCCTCACGGAAGAGGAAATGCAGAAGCCGCTGACTGAATTATTGACGGAGCTTGACCTGGCACCCGTATTTAAGCGGGATTCTCTCGTGGCCGCCACCGCGCGCACGGAGGAGCAGAAAGCCCTGGGCGTTGGACGCAACCAACCGGTCTTGCGCATTACGCGAACCGTCAAGGCAGAGGGCGGTGTCGTAGCTGCCCAGTTGGAAGAGACCCTGCGCCCCGATGCGGTCACGGTGGAAGTTGTCATCGGCGAGGACCCCACGCCGACCCTCGACTAATCACTATGAGTCTGCGACCCTGCGGGGGCAGCCGTCATTAGGTGTGTCCCTTTGGGGAGGCGTTAAAGCACGCCAACTCGTCAGCCATCTTTCGGTTGGCGGGTTTCGTTCTTTAAGGGCTTAACCGGCTCTTCCGGTTTTGGGGTGCGTAGCGGGGTGAGGTAGAGCTCGACGGGTTCGGCGGGTCACCACAACATGTAGGGGTCCCTGGTGTGAAGATGAAAGTTCCTACACAACCATCTAAACCCACCAGGAACCCGTACTGTGAAGCCTACTGGAAACCTCGTTGCTGACACCATCTGCCGTACCGCGGAAATCGGACTTGCCATCACCGGTGCTGCCGATGCCGGAGCGTTGACCATCATTGAGGCTACGCCAGTAGCCGTTAGCGGCGTGTGCCCGGACTGCGGACAGTCAGGAAAGCTGCGCGACCACATCACCCGTCGACTCGTTGATCTTCCTGTCGTTGGATTCCCCACTAGGCTGCACGTAAAAGTCCCCAGATTCTTATGCACAGCCGACTCATGCAAGAGGAAGATCTTCCAAGAATCTTTAACCTGCGCGGATGACGGCGCCAAGCTCACTTATCGGGTCACCCGCTGGATCTTGCAGCGCCTCGCTATTGACCGGATGAGTGTGTCAGCGACCGCCAAAGCACTCGGTGTGGGCTGGGACCTGGTCAATAAAGTCGCACTAGATGCCTGCCGCCAGCTTGTCTACGGCGACCCTCACCACCTAGACGGAGTTCGCGTCCTTGGAGTCGATGAACATGTATGGAAACACACCAGAAAACCAGGCCAGGCATCAAACCTGGTGACCATACTCGTTGACCTCACCCCGCTGGTGGACGGGCGTGGGCCTGCACGCTTGTTAGACATGCGACCGGGCAGGTCCGCAGACGTGCTCAGCGGGTGGCTTAAAGAGCGCGACCCCAGCTTCCGGGAACAGATACAGGTGGTG
>NZ_KV818345.1:0-39639 GCF_001814885.1 Corynebacterium sp. HMSC068G04
AATCAACGCACTCTAAAACCGGAAGGGCCCGTTTAATGCTGAGTGACTGCGATTTCTCGTTGGACAGCATCAGATTGTGCCTCATAGAAGGCACTGCCGAAATGAAAAGGACTTAACCCCCATCGATGATCTGGGTCTGCTAAGAAGACGGAGTCAGGATACTCCAAAAGCTTTACGTTCCCTGCCCCCCTTCCAACCACGAAATCATAAATGCGCTGGAGCTTAGCGTTCTGCTTGGCAATTAGTTTTTGATCTGACAACAGGCTCCCGTCCGAGGTGCGCGTCGCCCAGAAAACCTTATTGATGAATAGCTCTTTATGCCCCAATGCCGTAGCAAAGAAGTTCCACCCCTTTTCGAATTCCTCAAAATAAGACTCCGAGAATACGTCTACTGACTCTATTCCGCGAGCAAGTCCAGTCGCTAAATACTCGGGACTTTCGGTGTATGCGCTCTGAGGAGTTCTAGACAGTGGAAGGCGTTCGTCAATGAAGTCAACCAAAACTGTGGATCCCGCCGCTAATTGAGCTTGCCTAATATTCTCTTTGCTAAGGTCCCCTTCAACCATTCTCCTTTGAAATGAGCTTTGATTCAAAGCTAATAGTTCTTTATCGTGATAAACGGGGGGGGAGGTGGAGCGTTGAATAACTAAAGCGTGCCCTGTAACCCGCGAGCGGCGTTGTCATATAATCAAATGCATCACGCGAGACACAGCTTCCCATAACAAACACAGCGTCTTCAAAATTTCTTCCATCAATTGAAAGTAAGATATCGGACTCCGTATACCACCGCCGAATAAACATATCCAGCTTCGACATCCCCTTCATCGAAAACTGTTTCTCAAATGATTCAAGTCGGCCCGTGCCAATCAAATAGAAAAAATCAAAGCCAGCCGGAGAGTTCACAAACCCGCTCGGGGTGGGCCCTTGACCCTCATCGATACCAACGACTATGCGCTGGTCTTTCTCTGCAAAGAATTGCCCCGAAAGTTGAAAATCTCCTTCAGATAAAGAGCATAAACTGAAGTTCAAACTACTATCTAGGGCAAAGAGTTCTTGATTGACGGCCATAACGGATTCCTTATCACTGAGATCAGAAACTACCAATTATAAAATATGATACTGCAACTATCTCAGTCGAGTTTATAGATCACCCCACACTGAAGGTGCAATTACCATGTCGCCTAACTCAATCGGCTTCTTTCCCAACTCGGCTTCCTCATTGAAAAGCACTCTGATCCTGCGAGCGGGATTATGGGGTTGTCCGCAAACCGCGGACACGTAGTGGAGCTACCTAGTGGTTAGACAGCTATTTCTCTTCTGTAGGTGGTTGAACCGGTGTAGTTCTCGATATTGACAGGGCTGACTATCCCCAGCACGGAGTGCCAGCGCCGACAGTTGTAGATGACTTCAACCCAGTAGACAACGGCCTTGCGCGCGACATCAAGGGTTGCCCAGCGCTGGTGGTCATAAAACTCGGTCTTAGGCGGGCTACCCAAACGATCAGCTATCGCGTCATCTAAGCACCCACCAGTACGACCTACAGGCTGAGTAGTATCAGGTTACGGCACACCTCCCAGAGCTTCTCGTTAGAGAATTGCGTTCCACGGTTAGCGTGAAACACCTGCCCATCAGAAATGGCCATCGCGGACCGCGCAGAAGTACAGCCAGCTGAAGCTAGCTAGATAAAACACTAGCGGCTCCTACTAGAATGAGTTCAGCCATACTCGCAGATGGATAATGCTGTTAATGCAGAAATCGCGACGTTCGAATGGGTGTCGTGCTGGAATGAGGCCAGACTCGACCAGAGCTTGGGGTATCGAACCTCGGCCGAGATCGAATCCGATTATTGGAAGCAGAACACATCACAGGGATTAATGGAACCCAAGGCTGAAGCCTAGGAACAAAACTTGAGGGGCCTTCAGATGTCTATAAATAACTAATCATAGACGCGGTATCAGCCCATCGCCGTTGGCATGGCGATAAACCACAATAACTTAAACCCCTAGGCAAGATGCGCCTAGCCGCGCTGAGGCGCTTAGCACTGTAACGGAACGAGGTCCATAGCCTACATTGTTCCAACTGCGCCTACCCGAGCATGTCCCCTCCAATCTATGGGCGGCTCTGCTTTCCGTAAAACTACATAATAGAAAGATACACAGGCCCGGGAGAATACCACCTTTGCACGAAGAACGAGATCTCTTTGCCCTGCAAGTGCGGCAACTTGACTGCCAAACGGAAGTAACCAGTTGAGTCAGGCTTGATGTAACGGTAATGAAAACCTTTAGGTGACCAAGTAAGTCCTTCTACTTCATCGTCTTCGCTACCCGCAAATCCAATTAGCACGGTAGTCGAGTCCGACTTAAACAAGTATCCTTCGATTTCAACTTTGCCATGTCCATCATCAAGAGTCTTATATTCAACTCGTTTCGCATCATCAGGAAGACGCTGAAATTGTCCAAAACTGCTGAGCACTGGAACTAAAGTTTGCAATTCTTCGGTGCGGAGCACCCCTTCCTCCAAGAGCTTGACACAACCTTCTGGATCCAGCCCCGCGGCTGTTCTCGCCTCCGAATTGTGTATCTGTCGGGCGAGATCTGCGATAGATTGTTGCGCACGTTCTAAGTTTTCTTTGAGCGCCCGCTCCAACTTTCCTTGGCTTGATGTCACCTGTTTGGATTCCGATGACGAAATAAATTCATTGACTAATCCCTCAATCTTATCTGACCGCGAGGAGTTAATAGACTCAACTCCCGCGGCGTTCACAAGGCAAAAACGTAGAATCGCCCCAAGTTGATAAAGGTTGAAAAATGACCATTCACTTTCGTCCTTCGATATCAAAGCAGCCATGGCTGACACATTGACTAAGGAATCCTCGTAATCACCGTCATGAAGATATTCCAGCATTTTAGTTCTAGCGCCTTTAAACAGCTCGATCCTCCAATTGTATCGGCCGAAGGAACTTTGTGAAGGAAAAGCACTATTAAAGCGATAAGGAGTGGCCGGTTTACCCCTCCACTGCAGCCCCATCTTAACGACAAATTCTTCGAGAGCTTTTGGCCACCGATCATCGGCAAAAGGAGCATTTTCAATGGGCCGCGTCATTCGTCGATTCAACAGATAATGGAAGGCTTGAGCACTTGTAAACTCTGGCGCTGAGCCAAGAATGAGGCGAAGCGCTCGATAATCCAAGAAGGGGTGCACTTCTGCTGCGCCTGCATTATTTGCAGTTAACGTGCCACCGGTCAGGAGCGGCAAACGGAATCTCAGTTTCCAAGCTACTTCGATCTTCTCCGAAGGTACACCTCCCAATTCAGCCTCAAGAGAAGTTCGGTAATTCTTAGAGAGCAACTCCGAGCCTTCTCTACTAAGCAAAGGGGATGATGCCAATTGCCCCATTTCCCTATCAATAAGTTTTGACAGTGTTAGGCCAGTGTCACTTCCTTTAGACCCGTACTCATGCCCCCCGAGAACAATAGAGGTCCTAGCACCAACCCACCGTATATCAGCAAGTGAACTCAACGTAAGGTCAGTCTGAATATCGCGAGCGATACTAGAAGAAAACTCGCGCGGCTGAGCAATGAGTGGCGGAGATGATACATAATGCTTATCGCGCAGTTCAGCAAGTTCCATCAAATCAATAGCGGCCATCACGTCTGGTGAATACGGCTCTCCGGCGGTAGAAAATGAAATCCATTTCCCATAAATTGAATCACCAAGCATTCCGAGGATAGCCCTCGAATCTTTACCTCCGCTGAGAGATAGTGATTTTCCGCATTGCGTTCCCAAAATGTAGTCGCTCAAACTTGAAGCGTAGTCTTCCACCAGCATTGGCAGTTCGCGATCATCGATCCTGGTTGTCAACTCATCCCACGAGGAGCGCATTGCGACCTCATGGCTGCCGTCCTTCGAAACAATCCACTTCGACCCAGGTCGTGTCCTCTTGATCCCGGCGAGATGATGTTCGTATCCGAAATTATGATGTTTCTGAAGTGTCCATGCTAAAGAAATCGGACTAAGCGATGCGGAATCTTCCAAAAAGGGATAGAGAAGTGGGAGATGATTAGTGAAAACCCAGCAATCCTCGGAGTCAAGATAAAGAAATCCGTCGGTGCCAGGACAGCTTGAGAAAACACGAAGCTCGTCCTCATAGATACCCACTGCACACACAGATTCTGGATGATCGAGCGGGCTAGCCTGGTTAGCCTTCTCATTCAAAAGAGGTGGAATCCAATCTCGAGAATGAGACGACAAAACCCCTTGAGCAAGAACTGTGGATTCATCACTCTGGTCAACTACTTCAAACTCCTGTGGAGAGCCATAGTCAAACAAAGCAACTTCTGCACATCCATTGAAAAAAGCACGAGTGCGAGCTTGTTTATCATAAAGAGTTAAACTCTCAAGTTCCCTGAGATTTATCCCCGATTTCATTCCATGTTTGTAGACCCTTCCAATAATGACTGACATGATTTCAACTCCTTTGACATAACAGATTTGGCAATTTTGTGACACTGAGTTCGCCTTGTGACACCAAATTCACGTTTTCCAACACTACCTCGCCCAAACCAAACTTACTTTAGGTGGAACAAGCTCAAGAAAGCGATGACACCGTGTACGACATCGCCTGGTTAGCCCTAGAGCTGTTTAACCTAGGGCCGGCCTCCGCCACTCACCTATTATTCATCGTCTTTTGTCTTATTTTTTGAAAAGTCAACAACTACCGCTTCACCACGTGCACATCTACACCACCAAATAGGCTGAAGCAGTTCACCACTACTTCAGGGGCGCTGGCAGGCAGGTCTGCGGGGTCGATGGCGCCACGTTCGACCTTGATGTCATGGCCGCCAAAGAGGCCGACGCCGTTGACACGAACGCGGAATCCTTCCGGGACCCACACATCGACGCCGCCGAATACCCCAACCGCTTGGATTGTCGTGACGTGTTCTTTGAGGGAAGCACCACGAAGATCTACATCGGTGCCGCCGAAAATTCCCATCGTGGTGTGATGAGCGGCGATGGGAATGCCGCGCACAGTGCTGCCGCCAAAGATGCCGAGGGAGAGCCCCTGTGCGCCGTGTACCGATGGTTCTACTTGGGCTAAAGCCTGGTCAACAGCGGTGGAAGCTCCTTGGTTGGTGGCCTTGACCTCCTTCGACCGTTGACGCGCCACCTGGTAGCTGCCGAACAGGACTTGTTCTGGTGCCTCGACAAGGTCAGTAACAAGGTCAACCAACTCGCCACGAGTCGTGGCATCGGCGCAGCGGCTGGAGCGCTCCTCGAATTCGGTGACGCTGAGCTGGCCTACCGACATCGCATCCGCCAACACCTGTGAAGCGGTGGTGCGCTCAGAGTTTGTGCATTTGATGTCTCGTGATTCCATGTCTTGATTTTACGTGGAAGCACGCTTTTAAGCGCGGCGAAAAGTGCTGGGCACCTCGCCGCGCTTATTCTTTAGTTCCTGAGTTCTTGTTAGGACTCGATCTCGGGAGCGAAATCGGGCAGGCGCTCCCCTACTCCAAGGAGCTCAGCGATAGCTGCGACAGCTCGCTCAGCAGCCTTGCCATCTCCATAGGGGTTGACGGCGTTGGCCATGGCCTCGTAGGCGGCTTCATCATCAAGGAGCAGCTTAGCCTCCGCCACGATGAGGCTACGGTTGGTGCCCACAAGCTTCACGGTGCCGGCCACAACGGCTTCCGGGCGCTCGGTGTTCTGGCGCATGACCAAGACCGGCTTGCCCAGAGCCGGGGCTTCTTCCTGAACTCCGCCCGAGTCGGTGAGGATAATGGTTGCAAGATCCAGAAGCTTGGTGAACTGGTCATAGGGCAGCGGATCCGTGATGATGACGTTAGGCAGGGATTCAACCTCCGGAAGCACGGCCTCACGGACCTTGGGGTTGAGGTGCAGTGGTAGAACAAAGTTAATGTCCGGATAGCCCTCCGCCAAATCCTTGACGGCCCCGCCGATTTCCTTCATGGTTTCCAGGTTTTCGCGGCGGTGGGTGGTGACGACGACAAGGCGCTTAGCCGAATTAGCCGCCTCTTGTACGGTCGGGTCTTCGAATTCGGTGTCCCAGCTTGCAGCCTCAAGTAGCGCATCGATCACGGTATTGCCGGTAACCGCGATGTCCTTGGACCGAACATTTTCGCGGCGCAGGTTCTCCATCGATCCTGCCGTGGGAGCAAGGTGCAGCTCCGCAACCTGGCCGATCAGCTTACGGTTGGCCTCTTCCGGAAACGGCGAGTGAATGTCGCCGGTGCGCAGGCCTGCTTCCAGGTGCACGATTTTCACACCACGGTGGAAACCGGCAAGCGCGGCGGTCATGGCCGTAGAAGTATCGCCCTGGGAGATGATGACGTCAGGCTTTTCGGAATCGATAATCTCGTCCAGCCCCATAAGCGCGCGAGAGACAATCTCATTGAGACCTTGTCCCGGCTTCATTAGGTGCAAGTCTAGCTTCGGCTCAATGCCAAACATGGTGTTGACCTGCTCCAGCATTTCCTTGTGCTGGCCGGTGGAGACAGCAACCGATTCGAAGCGCTCGTCCTTCTCCAATGCCTTAATGACTGGGGCTACCTTGATCGCCTCGGGGCGGGTGCCGTACACGGTCATAATCTTCGGCTTAGACATAAATTTCCTTCATTTATTACCGGGAGAGAATCTCCACAAGAGTCTACAGTGCTCGTGTCACGTGCACATGGTCCGGTGATTGCGAAGAGTAGAACGTCAGTCCCGTGAACGCTAGTCCTCGCTCACGGTGACTTCCCGTGGCTCTTCGAAAGCAGCCACGCGCGGCTCAGCTGCCGCCACGCTGGCTGTTAATAGCGCTGACATCGCCACGGCTGCCGAGACCGCGTGCGTACGCTTCGAACTCTCCACAGAACTTAAGTTAACCGAAGCGAATGGTCTTTGGGAAGAGTTCGCACAATATCTATTCGCCCCACGGCTGCACTGCCACCCACGCCGGTGGGCTTGGGCAGGTAGGCTGATCGTGAGAATTGCACGTTGCCCGTACGTTGTACGCAAACGCTGGCCGCTGCGCCGGCTTGAAGTAAGGGGATGACTAGTTTCCAATGATCCAATTTGTTGTGGGTGCTGCCGCCGGATACGTCTTTGGAACCAAGGCTGGGCGCAAGCGCTACCACCAAATTAAGGGCGCTTATGAAAAGGCCGTGAACTCCCCCGCCACCAAGGCCGCGGTGCGCTCAGCGCGCAAGGCCGTGGCCAACCGCTTGGATCCGGAGCCGCGTATGCGCGAGCTCAAGGACTACAACAAGGGACGCCGCGGCAAGCGGGGTGCCGCGGATGGAGTGCAGCCGGATCGGATTTACGAGCCGGACGAAGATTAACGCGCTGATTAGCGCACGCCGCGGAAGGCGCGGTCGTTGAGCTCGCGGCGGGCTTGCTCAAGTGCCACGAGGTCGGCGAAGAGTGAATTGTAGGACTCTTCGTCGTCGGAGGGGCGCATGCGGCCGAGTTGGGCCTTGAGTTGAGCTACTTGGTCGCCCACGCGGGCTTCCTGGAGGCGCGAGAGCACGGAATCGGCGTAGGCCTCCAGGTCGGTATCGGGGTTGCCGGTCTCCCCCAGCTTGATGGGTTCCACGGCGAGCTCAGAGACGAAGTTGCGGGCCATAAGATCCGGCATCTCCCCGGCCACGGCGGCGAGCCACTCCACGCCGGGCTGTTCGGCACCGGAGGTCACGCCACCGAGGGTGGAAATGGCGCGGCGGATGGTGCGGTAGGCCTCGTTGGAGTAGGCATCCTCCGTGATTCCGTCGAAGTAGCTGCCGGCAATCTGCGGATATTGCAGGGCCAGCTTGAGGGCCTCGCGCTGCGGCCATAGGTGGGGCTCACGTGGGCCGGGGATGTGCATGACGGGGGCATTAGACTGCGCGGGCGCAGAGGCGGTCTCCTCCAAGGAGGCAAAGCGCGGGCGCTGTTCCTTCTTGGGCTTGCGGGCCTCTTGGCGGACCTGCTGGAGTACTTCCTCCGGGTTGGGCCAGCCCACCCAGCCGGCTAGGCGGCGGGCGTATTCGCGCTGCAGAGGTTGATCCCTGATCTGAGCCACGACGGGCACCGCGCGGCGCAGGGCTTGGAGGCGTCCTTCGGCGGAGTCGATGCTGAAGTCTGAGATAACAGAGCGGATGACGAACTCGAACATGGGGATGCGGTCCGCCACCAAGTCGCGCACCGCGGCGTCGCCGCGCTCTAGGCGCAGATCGCAGGGATCCATGCCATCCGGGGCCACGGAGACGAAGGACTGCCCGGTGAACTTCTGCTCGCCTTCAAAGGCGCGCATGGCGGCCTTCTGGCCGGCCTCGTCACCGTCGAAAGTGTAGATGAGCTCGCCGTGAAAGTAGGAATCATCCAACATAAGCCGGCGCAGGACTTGCAGGTGGTCTGCGCCGAAGGCGGTGCCACAGGAGGCCACGGCAGTCTTCACGCCCGCGGCGTACATGGCCATGACATCCGTATAGCCCTCCACCACCACGGCCTGGTGTTGCTCCGCGATGTTGCGCTTGGCCAAATCCAGGCCGAAGAGCACCTTGGACTTGTGATAGAGCATGGTCTCGGGCGTGTTCATGTACTTGCCCAGCTTGTCATCGTCGTAAAGCTTGCGTGCGCCGAAGCCGATGACGTTTCCGGACAAGTCCTTGATGGGCCACAGCAGGCGCCGGTGGAAGCGGTCGATGGGGCCGCGCTTGCCCATCTTGGAAATGCCGGCGGCTTCCAGCTCCTCAAAGGAAAAGCCCATGCGCAGCAGGTGCTTTGTGGCGGTATCCCAGCCCTCCGGGGCATAACCGCACTCGAACTCGTAGATGATTTCCTTGGAAAATCCACGGTCGAGGAGGAACTCGCGCCCGGCGGCGGCCTGCGGGGTTTCTAGCTGCTGGCGGTAGAACTCGTGCGCCGCCTTGTTGGCGGCGATGAGCCGGCGGCGCGTGCCGGGCTTCTCGTCGCGCGCACCGGTGGAGCCACCCTGGTAGTTGATGTGGTAGCCAATCTTTTGGGCCACAGCTTCGACCGCCTCCGGGAAGGAGACCTGCTCCATCTCCATGAGGAAGCTGAACACATCCCCACCCTTGCCGGTGGAGAAGCAGTGATAGTAGCCGCGCTGCGGGCGCACGTGGAAGGATGGGGTCTTCTCATCCTTGAAGGGGCTCAGGCCCTTCAAGGAGTCATAGCCAGCGGGCTTGAGCTGGACGTATTCGCCCACGATCTCATCAATAGGCGCGCGTTCACGGATAGCTTGGATGTCGCTGTCCGGAATTCTGCCTCGTGCCATGCGTACAGACTACCCCGCCCACGCAAGGTACAGGTACCCACGGCTGGGTGGGCAAGAGCCGCGAGTCCCACATCCTGGAAGAACTCATATGTGGGAATCGGCAAAAAGCGCGTTCTTGATTTCTTTTTCGGCCCCCGCACCTGCAATGATGGGGGCCATGGCCCAATCCTCCCCCTCCAAAAAATCGCTGCCGGCTCTCATCGGTGGTGCGGTTCTCGTCCTCGTCGCGGGCTACTTCGGTATCGACCTCGGTGATTCCAGTGATGGCGCGGGCCAGAAGGCAGCGTCCTCATCTGATACGCCTGATGCGTCCGCTGCATCGGGCGTATCCTCTGCCGCTGGTGCGTCTGGTGGGGATGAGGGGGACGTCGCCAAGCAGGGCGGCTCCGACCTGCCCACCTGTTCCATGGATTCCTTGCCCCAGGAGGCGCATGACACGGCCAGCGATATCTTGGCCGGTGGCCCCTATGATTATCCGGATAATGACAACGTGCGCTTTGGCAATTATGAGGGTGTGCTGCCGCAGCAGGACAGGAATTACTACCGCGAATACACGGTGGAAACGCCGGGGATTGGGCACCGCGGGGCCAAGCGGATTGTCACCGGTGGCGGGAGCGAGACCGACCCGGATGTCTGGTACTACACCGATGACCACTACGACAGCTTCTGCAGCATCCCGGACGCGGAGGACTAAGACATGCAGCGCATCCTGATTACTGAACCTATCCGCACGCGCGAGGACTTCTATGGCGCGCTTGGGCGCCTGCGCGGCTGCCAGTCCGGTGCGCCACGCAACCTCGATGCTTTGGCCGATTTCCTGCGTGAGCAACATATCGTGGCGATTATCGCCGCGGATTTCGACATGGTTGAAGAAGACCTGACCCCGATCAGCATGGTGCTGAAGGACCAGGGTGTAGCACTCGTGCGCTAGCTCAAAAAGCCGAAGAGATCGGCGCTGCGCCGCGCCAGGCGCTCCAGGCGTGATTCGGTCATGGAGGCGATCTGGTCGATGATGGCGCGGTCGCGCTCCAGGTCGGTATCGGCCTGGTTCCACCACAGGGCGAAGGTGGCGTCCAGCGAGCCCGGCGCGCCGGCCACCAGGTAGTCGTAGACGCGGTAGATGCGCTCGCGCTGGCGGTCCTGACGGGCCAGGTGGGCGGGCTCATCCATGACGTAGAGAACGGCGATGGTCTTGAGCAGGGTCACCTCCGCCACCGCGCCCGGCGGGACGGCGAGGTCGCCGTGCATGCGGCCGAGCGGGCCGTCGTTAGCCGCCAGCGTGGCGGAGACGGTAGCGCCGACGTAGCGGCCGACGAGCTCCGAGGTCATCTTCTTTAAGTTGGCATAGGAGCGCAGGGAGTAATCGAAGTTGCCGATGGCATTGATGACGTCCAGCTGGCGCAGGCGGTCGGCGGCTTCCAGGAGTTCGTCGGCAGTGCCGCCGAAGGCCTTCGCACCCTTGTCCGCGAGGTTGGCCAGCTCCACCAGGTCCCACAGCACGTTCAAAGAGATGCGGCGGGAGATGATGCCGTCTTCGACGTCGTGGACGGAATAGGCGATGTCATCCGACCAGTCCATGACCTGGGCCTCCATGGACTTGCGCTGGTCGGAGTGGCCTTGGCGCAGCCACTCCAGGACGTCGGCGTCTTCGTCGTAGGCGCCGTATTTGCGGTTGGTGGTGCCGTCCGGGTTGGTCTTAGTCCACGGGTATTTGCAGGCCGCATCCAATGAGGCGCGGGTGAGGTTGAGGCCATAGCTGCGCGGGCCCGCCGGGGTATCCAGAACCACCTTGGGCTCCAGCTTGGTCAGGATGCGCAGGGTCTGGGCGTTGCCCTCGAAGCCGCCGAGGGCGACCTCGTTGAGGGCATTCTCGCCGTTGTGGCCGTAGGGCGGGTGGCCGATGTCATGCGTCAGCCCCGCCATGTCGCACAGGTCCGGGTCGAGGCCTAGCCCGGCGCCGATGCTGCGGGCAATCTGGCTGACTTCCAGGGAGTGCGTGAGGCGCGTGCGCGGGGTATCGCCGTCGCGCGGGCCGACGACCTGGGTCTTGTCCGCCAGGCGGCGCAGGGCCGCGGAATGTAGGACGCGGGCGCGGTCCCGGGAGAAGGCGCCGCGGTGCTCCTCGGATTTGAGCAGGGCCGAACCTTTGGGTGACTCGGAGGCGAGGCGGGCGACGTCTTCTGCGCGGTAGGAATAGCTCACGGGTTTTAAGCTTAGGCGGAGTCCTGGCCATCCTGGGTCTGCCTCGCGCCAATGACGCGGTGGCGCAGGGCTTGGTTGGGACGGATGAGGCGCTCGACGCGGTAGAAGGCCGCGCGCACGCCTTCGGTGCGCTTCTCCCCCAGCAGGGTGCGCAGCCCCAGGTAGGCCAAACCGCCGGTCTCGTGGGCCAGGTAACGCCACCACGGGATGGAGAAACGCCGGGAAGGATAGTAGGGCGTGCCCATAACGGTCGCGGTGATTCCTTCTTGGCGGGCGATGAGGAAGGTGCGCAGGCGGTGCAGCGGGTCGGTGACGATGACGGCCTCGGTCACGCCGAGTTTGTCGCGGGCGGCGGCTAGCTCGCTGCGGGTGTCGAGGCCTTCTTCGAGGGCGGTGACTTTAAGGGGTTCGTCGTCAAGCAAGGTCCGTGCCACCCCGGCCTCGGTGAACCTATCGCCGGGCAAGTTCCCGCCCACCGTGATAATGGGCAGGTCGTGCGCGGCGGCGTACTCAGCGGCGAAGCGCACGCGGCCGCGAAGGATGCGGGAGGGGCGCCCGTCGTATTGCGCAGCACCCAGGACAATAACGTACTTCACTGCCTGTCCACTTTAGCGTTGGGTGGCAGGTATCGTGGTGCGCATGACTACTGCTGCTCGTTTTGGTCGCGCCGCCCTTGCTGCTCTCGTGCTGGGGTTGGCCACTGCTAGCCCCGCCCTGGCTGCGGACTTCGTTGTTGCCGCGCCGGAGGCTGCCTCGCTCACGGAGAAGGTGACGGATGAGGCGGGGGTGCTCTCGGACTCGGAGAAGGCCGAGTTGGAGGACAAGATTGCCGCGCTGCAGCAGGAGAACCACGTGGTGATTTTCGTGGTCTTTGCCTCGTCGCTGCCGGAGGGCGCGGAGAGCTATGCGGATCAGATTGTGCAGTCCAAGGGCCCGAATTCTGCGGCCTATGTGGTGGGTGTGGATGATTCCACCGTGGGCGTGCAGACGGGTAATGATTGGCCGCGCGGGCGCCTGGATGTGATGTATGAGGCGGCCTACGCCAAGCTTGCCGACGGGCGCCAGTTCGGTGCTTCTGCACTCGCGCTTGTCGACGCTGCCGCTTCCGGTTCTGCGGGGTCTTCTTCTGGCGCTTCTGCTGCTTCTGATTCCGATGGCTCGGGAGGCCTGTGGCTAGCTGGCGGCGCGGGCGCGCTGGCTTTGGCGGGTGGCGGAATCGCGGTGGCCAACAGGCGCAAGACAAAGAAGGACTCGGCGGCCACTCTGGAATCCGCGCGCCAGATTGAGCCGGGCAATACCGCGCAGCTGGACCGCCTGGACATGGCGACCTTGGAGAAGCTGGCCCAGGAGGAGCTGGTCTCCACGGATGAATCGATTCGCCGCGGCAAGGAGGAGCTCGATATTGCGGTGGCCGAGTTCGGCCCCGAGCGCACCCGCCCGTTCACGCGCGCGATGAACCATTCCACGCTGACCCTGCAGAAGGCGTTCCAGCTGCAGCAGAAGCTGCAAGATAACCTGCCGGAATCGACGGCGGAGCGCCGCCAGATGCTGGTGGAGATTATCTCCTCCTGCGGGCAGGCCGACGATGCCTTGGATGCGCAGGCGGCGGACTTTGCCAAGATGCGTGACTTGCTCATTAACGCCAGCTCCAAGCTGGATGAGCTGACGCGTCGGGTGGTCGACCTGCGCGGGCGCCTGCCGCAGGCACGCGCTACCTTGTCTACTCTCAGCGGCTCCTATTCCGAGGAGGTGTTGTCCTCCATTGCGGATAACCCAGAGATGGCGGAGGTCTCGCTCAATGAGGCTGAAAAGCTGCTTTCCCGCGGCCGAGAATTGCAGTCCCAGCCGGCTGGCCAGCAGGGTCCTTTGGTGGGCTATATCCGCGATGCCGAGCACGCCCTGGAGGTCTCCGACCGCCTGCTGAATGGCGTGGAGAATGCCGAGAACTCAATCACCGCGGCTCGCGATAACCTGCCGGCGCTCATCGATGAGGTCGAGGAAGAAATCGCCGAAGCCCAGCACTTGGAACAGCGCGGCAAGGCCCAGGGCTCGACTGCTGATTGGGCCGCCTTGGAGGAGTTGCTGGCCCGCGCCCGGGAGGCTCTGCGCGCAGCCCGCGAGCACGGTCAGGGTGATCCACTGGGTCAGTACACGGCGCTGACGGCTATCGATGGCGAACTGGACCAGCAGCTGGACACCGTCCGCGAAACCAACGCCACCCGCGAGCGCCAGATCGCGCTCTACCGCCAGCAGATTGCCGCGGCCGAGTCCGCTATCCAGGCAGCTGAGGACTTGCTCTCCTCGCGTGGCCGCGTGGTGGGCCCCGATGCGCGTGTGGCTCTTGCCGATGCCACCCGCCTCTTCGCCCAAGCCCAGAACTCCGCCTCGAAGGACTTGCGCGCGGCCCTCAACTACTCCCGCGATGCCGCGACTGCCGCGCAGACTTCGCTCAATCGCGCGAAGGAAGACCTAGAGGCCTACCGCCGCCAAGAACAGCGCCGCCAGGCCACCGATGCCGCGGGCAACATCCTCACCGGCATGGTGCTGGGCCAGATCCTCGGTGGCGGCAGCTCCCGCGGCCACAGTGGCGGTTTCGGCGGAGGCTTCTCCGGTGGTGGCAGCTTCGGCGGCGGTGGCTTCTCGGGCGGCGGCGGTGGAGGTGGCTTCCGCGGCGGCTCCTTCTAGCCGCCCTCTCCCCCTCCCCGCACCTAGGCCCTCCCAGCTGTCTTCACCCACTTCCCCGTCCTCTCCCCTTCCCCGCGCCAGTTCCTCCCAGCCGGCTTCACCCACTTCCCCGCGCGAGCCCTCGAGACCCGCGGCCCACACCCGGCATCTCATAACCAGGGCGGTCCCACATGGCATCTCGCACAAGGCTCCTTGCAAAAGGCATCTGGCAAAAGGCATCTTCTAGAAGGCGTTTTCACAGCTAAAAACGCCTTTTGCACCCTCTACATGGCGTTTTCAGCCCCAAAGGCGCCTTTTGACAGATGCCATCTGCCAGATGCCTTCTGCCGGACTGTCGGATGCCGTTTGCGGGATGCCTTCTGCCGAATGTCCTTGCACGCATCGGGCGGTTGGATACCGACTCGATTGTCGGCCAAGTAGATCCACGGATACGGGATTGGTGCACGTACATGATTGGTGTAAACCGGTCATGCACATGGTTCTGGCCAAACGGTTCGCCTCAGATGGTTGCAGTCAAACGGCTTACTTGGGGGCAAGTAAACCTTCTGCAATGCGCTAGATGGTTCGTTTGGGGGCAAGCAAACCTTATGACTGCAACCATCTGACTCGAACCCTCTACCGGCATACCAAGCCGAGCAAACACACTCGGAGAGCTCCTCTTCGAAGACAAACTCCACTACTCGCATGTCGGTGCAGGTTATATCGCGAAAGGTCCCTTTAGTTTGGTGCCTTTATTCTGGTCCCTTTGCCTAGTAAAGGGACCATCTATCAGGCGAAAAGCTGCGCCACATGGTCCCTTTGCACTCATAAGGGACCAGAGTGGAGGGACCAAACCAGAAGGACCATCTGTGAGAGAGCGGAAAGCACGGCCTAGCAGGCAGGAAGCAAGAAGGGGACGTGCGCCGAGCAGGCAGGCAGCAAGAAAGCGAAGTGGGCTTTGACGGGCAGCAGTGCGAAGTAGGGGTTCGGTGCACAAATGGGCGGCACCGCGGAAGGTGGGCTTAGGTGCGGAAGGGGCGGATGGAGCCGTCGAGAAGCAGGCAACAGTAGCTGGTGAAGGCGGCGTCCGTGAGGGGGAGCTCGCCCACCGCAACTTCGAGGTCGCGGCCCCGCGGGGTGGTGCGGGCAACCTCGGCAGCGGGGCCAGACAGAGCGAGAATGCGGCGCTCGCGGCGGAATGGATTCGTGCGCTCAAGCAGGTACTCGCGGCCCTGGCAGATCGCGCGCAGCTTGTTGACCGTAAAGCTGGTTTGTTTCGCCGAAAAGTCGGGCCCGCGCACAGTAAAGCGGCGCGCGCCCGGGATGTGCTCGAAGGCGATGGTGGTGCCCGTCCCGGGCAGCAGCAGGCCCGTCGGTCTCACGCGGGCGATGACCTCGCCCGCGCCATCCACCAGCGCCCCATCGCGCCACACCCAGCGTTGCATCAGAGGAGCACCGCAATGATGGCGACGATGGTCATGAGCAACAGCGTGGCGATGATCGGGATCGCGGTCTTTTGCGTCCGAGCCTCCAAAATGACGCGGGTAAACCAGCTCAAAGCCGCAATCTCCGAGTGGTTGAGATCATCGGAGTCATCGCTGTTCTCGCCCTCGAACTCGAGGATGGCCTTGCGCACGCCAGAGTTCTTGGAGGAGAACTGGGCGATCTTCAGCCCCTCGTGGTCCTCAACAATCCAGTCACCGCCGGCCTCGTTGATGAAGGCAAAGGTGCGCCCGTCCAGCGAGGCCTCCAAGCGCTTATCGCGCTTGGGGTTGCCCGCTAGGCGGTAGACACGGTCATCTTCCAAGGTCACCGACGCGCCCAGGTCATCGAGGCCCAAGCGCCAGTGCTCGCCTTCCACATCTGCCGAGCGTTCCTGGAACATGCCCAACGACGCCGGCCCCTCCCCCACGAGGAGGACCGGGTTCTTGCGGTCGCTGCGGTCCCAGCTGGTGTAGTGCATTAGCAGCCAGCCAGGCGGGCAGCCAGGTAAGCCTCAAGCTCGTCGAGCTTGACGCGCTCCTGCTCCATCGAGTCACGCTCACGCACGGTGACCGCGTTGTCCTCGAGGGTGTCGAAGTCATAGGTCACGCAGAACGGCGTACCAATCTCGTCCTGGCGGCGGTAGCGGCGGCCGATGGCGCCAGAGACATCGAACTCCACGTTCCAGTTGGCGCGCAGCTTGTTGGCCAGCTCGCGGGCCGGGGTGGACAGCTCTTCCTTCTTCGACAGCGGCAGCACGGCCACCTTGACCGGAGCCAGACGGCGGTCCAGGCGCAGCACCACGCGCTTATCGGTACCGCCCTTGGCGTTCGGGGCCTCCTCTTCGTCGTAGGCATCGATAAGGAAGGCCATCATGGCGCGGCCCAGGCCGGCAGCCGGCTCAATAACGTACGGGGTCCAGCGCTCGCCAGCCTCCTGGTCAAAGTAAGACAGGTCCTCGCCCGAGCCCTTGGTGTGCACGGAAAGGTCATAGTCCGTGCGGTTGGCCACGCCCTCCAGCTCGCCCCACTTGGAGCCCTTGAAGTTATAGGCGTACTCGACGTCCACGGTGCGCTTGGAGTAGTGGGAGAGCTTCTCCTGCGGGTGCTCGTAGAGGCGCAGGTTCTCTTCCTTGATACCGAGGTCGATGTACCAGTTGAAGCGGTCATCGATCCAGTACTGGTGCCACTCTTCATCCTCGCCCGGCTTGACGAAGAACTCCATCTCCATCTGCTCGAACTCGCGGGTACGGAAGATGAAGTTACCCGGGGTGATCTCGTTGCGGAAGGACTTACCGATGTTCGCAATGCCGAACGGCGGCTTCATGCGCGCCGAGGTCATCACGTTCTTGAAGTTCACAAAGATGCCCTGCGCGGTCTCCGGGCGCAGGTAGTGCAGACCCTGCTCGTCGTCGACCGGGCCCAGGAAGGTCTTAAGCAAACCGGAGAAGGCCTTCGGCTCGGTCCAGTCACCCGGCTGGCCAGTCTCCGGATCGTTGATGTCAGCCAGGCCGTTGGCCGGCTCGTGGCCGTGCTTTTCCTCGTAGGCCTCGATCAGGTGGTCCGCGCGGTAGCGCTTACCGGTGTGCTTGGACTCCACCAGCGGGTCGGTGAAAACCTCAACGTGGCCGGAGGACACCCACACCTGGCGTGGCTGGATCACGGACGTATCGACGCCCACGACGTCATCGCGGGACTGCACCATGTGGCGCCACCACTGGCGCTTGATGTTTTCCTTGAGCTCGACGCCAAGCGGGCCGTAGTCCCACGCAGAGCGGGAACCGCCATAAATTTCACCTGCCTGGTAGACCAAGCCGCGGCGCTTACACAGGCTGACGACGGTATCAATGACGGATGCCATAGCTAATGGGACTCCTCTGGTAGGGGACAGTCTTTATACAGTGCGGCCTAGTCTAGCGTGCCCCTCATCGCCGCGTGCCTTCACCCCAAAAGTGTGGTGCATTTTATACACATTTCCGCATTCTTCGGCTATAGTACCGATAGCTCTCTTTTTAACTCTCCATCAATAGATATGACTGAAGGTGAATGGCGTGACCAACACCCAGACTGACACCCTTTCCTTTGATCTGGCGGCGGCTGCCACCGTGATTAGCGCTTTGGATTCACCATTGCGCATCGATATCATTCAGCGCCTCTCCGAGCGCGACCACTACGTCCACGAGCTGGTCGCCGCGACCGGCAAATCGCAGCCGCTTATCAGCCAGCACCTGCGGGTTCTCAAGCGCGCGAACATCGTCGACAGTGAACGCACCGGCCGTGAAGTCCGTTACTCTTTGGTGGCCCCTAAGGTGCTGCCTTTGCTTCGCGACGCCTCACTGGCCACCTCTTAATGGAAGTGTGTTGATAAACTAAGCCCCATGGCCATCCACGACAGTATTCCCAAACTCGGCGCTCGCAATACCCGCCAGCGCACCGCCGTCGTTGAGGTCCTGCGCAGTCTCGACAAGTTCGTCTCCGCCAAGGACATTCACCAGGCGCTTATCGACGGTAACCAGAAAGTCGGCCTCACCACCGTCTACCGCACGCTCCAATCACTTTCGGAGATTGAAGCCGTCGACGCGCTCCACATGCCCTCCGGCGAGACCCTCTACCGCCATTGCGAGAGCGATGCGCACCACCACCACTTGGTGTGCACCAAATGCGGCCGCACCGAAGAAATCGATGGCGGCCCGATTGAAGAGTGGGCCTCCTCGGTAGCCAAGGAGCACGACTTCGAGCTCACCGGGCACGATGCCGAAATCTTCGGCATCTGCGCCGAGTGCCGCGCGGCGTCTTAGACACGCCACTTTTCCTGCCACATCGAGGATATCTTCATCCCCCTTGACAGCACTACACAGCTCGCGCGCTACTTGACGCCGCCGAAGCGGCGGTCACGCCGCGCGTACTCCTCCACCGCGGCGAACAAGTCTTCCGGAGTGAAATCCGGGAAGAGCTTGTCCTGGTAAATCATCTCTGCGTAAGCCGACTGCCACAGCAGGAAGTTGGAGGTGCGCTTCTCGCCGGAGGGGCGCAAGAACAGATCCACGTCTGGCATATCGGGGTCATACATCACCGAGCTGACCGTCTTCTCATTGATGGAGCGCGGGTCCAGCTCGCCGCGGGAGACTTGCTCGGCGAGTTTCCGGATGCCGTCGACAAGCTCGGCGCGACCACCGTAATTCACGCACATCACCAGGGTCATCTTGGTGTTGTCCTTAGTCAGCTCCTCTGCGGCCTCAAGCTCCTTGATCACAGAGCGCCACAGGCGCGGGCGGCGGCCGGCCCAGACCACGCGCACTCCCCTCTCGTTGAGCCAATGGCGCTGGCGGCGCAGCACGTCGCGGTTAAAGCCCATGAGGAAGCGGACTTCCTCCGCGCTGCGGCGCCAATTCTCGGTGGAGAAGGCATAAGCGGAAAGGTAGGGAACGCCGAGGGCGAGGCAGGCATCGACGACGTCGAGAAGCACTGCTTCCCCGCGGCGGTGACCTTCGGTGCGCTTCATGCCGCGCTCCTCTGCCCAGCGGCCGTTACCGTCCATGACCAGCGCGATGTGGCGCGGCAGGAACTCCTGCGGGATAGCGGGCGGATGAAGGACTCGGTTCGGGTCAGGCGTAATCACGCATTACAGTCTACTGTTCCATGATCCCCAGCGCGCCAACGGAGCGCTCGAGGTGCCATTGCAGGTGGGCGCGGGTGAGGCGATGGGCCTCTTGGGCTTGGGCGTTCGTTGGTTGACTGGGGTGGTCATGGGCGATGAGCCACATGTGGTGCAGGGTTTCTGGGTCTACCTCGGCGGCGCCTGGTGGGCGGCATTGGTGGCAGGCGGCCCCACCCACAGCAGGGTGGAAGGCGTGGTGGGGGCCGGGCCTTTGGCACTGGGCGCAATCGAAAAGGCTGGGCGCCCAACCGGCGTGGGACATGGCTTTGAGGAGGAAGGCGTCGAGAAGCAGGAGCGGATCGCCGTGCTGAAGCTTGTCGAGGACATCGACGCAGGCCTCATAAAGATAGGGATCCCCGGGGGCATCGGCAGCGGCGAGGCGCTCGGCGGATTCGAGCGCAGCACACGCGGCGGTGTAGCGCTCGTAGTCCTCGATGATGCGCGCGCCGAAGTAATCAACGGTATCGGCCTGGGAAATGGTGTAGAGGTTGCGGCCGGGATAAAGCTGCACGTCGAGGTTGACGAAGAGCTGCAGGCGCGAGCCGAAGCGCGACTTGGCGCGGCGAACCCCCTTGGCCACCCCGCGCACGAGGCCGTGGTAGCGGGTCAAGAGCACGATGATGCGATCTGCCTCGCCGAAATCATAGGTGCGGATGACGAGGGCGCGGTCGCGGAAATTCTCGCGCATGTAGAAGCTCGCCAGCTCTTAGAAGCCCAGGCGGCCCAGCGCCTTCGGGTCCGATTGCCAGTTCTTCAAAACCTTAATGCGCAGGTCAAGGTAGACGTTCTGGCCCAGCAGCTGGATGATTTCCTTGCGGGCGGTGCCCACGATGCGGCGGAAGCGGCGGCCATCTTTGCCCTCGATGATGCGCTTTTGGCCAGGGCGCTCCAGGTAGAGGATGGCGTGGACGTTGAGGACGTCGGGGCGTTCCTGGCTGGGCAGGATTTCGTCGACCTCGACGGCGACCGAGTGCGGCAGCTCGTATTTCAGGCCGGAGAGCGCGGACTCGCGGATCAGCTCGGCGATGCGCTTGGACTGGTCTTCGTCGGTGACATGGTCATCGGGGTAGAACTTGGGGCCTTCGGGCAGGTGGTCCACGATGACCTGGGTCAGCTCATCCAGCTGCACGCGCTCGGTGGCGGAAACGGGGATGACCACGGCATCGGGGTTCTCTTCGGCGAGCAGCTCATGCAGGGCCAGCAGCTGGGCGCCGACTTGGTCCTTGGATGCCTTGTCCAGCTTGGTGACGATACCAATGATGGGGGTCTTCGGCGCGACCTTGCGGACGTTCTCGAGGATCCAGCGGTCACCGGGGCCAATCTTCTCATCCGCGGGGATGGTCAGGCCGATGACGTCGACGTCGGCATAGGTGTCTTTGACGACCTCGTTGAGGCGCTCGCCGAGCAGAGTGCGCGGGCGGTGCAGGCCGGGCGTGTCGACGAGGACGATCTGCGCGTCCTCGCGGTGGACCAGGCCGCGGATGGGGTGGCGGGTGGTCTCGGGTTGGTCAGCCGTGATGGCGATCTTCTGCCCCACCAGCGCGTTGGTCAGGGTGGACTTGCCGGTGTTGGGGCGGCCGACGAAAGACACGAAACCGGAGCGGAAGCCCTCAGGCGTGTCGGTGTATTGCGAATAGTCGGCGGCGTTGGCTTCGCCCTCGGCTGGCAGGTCGGCGAAGGCGGCATCGAAATCAGTGCTCATATTGCCTCATATCATAACGCACGAGCTGTCGAGTCCCGTTCTTGTTGTAAAGCGCTGTTCTGACTCTCGCCGGGCCGCACGGCGAGCTTCCTGCCGATGCGCCGGCAGATGGTCCTTGTAGTTTGGTCCTTCTACTCTGGTCCCTTCTCTGTGCAAAGGGACCATCTGGTGCCGGTTTTCGCGTGCTAAATGGTCCCTTTAGTGTGCGAAGGGAGCAGACTAAAGGGACCTTCTGTGCTCCTCCGGGGGTCATCCGCCCTGCAGATGGTTCCAGTCAGGCGGTTCTAGTCATAAGGTTTCTTTGCCCCCAAACGAACCATCTAGCGACCTCCAGAAGGTTTGTTTGCCCCCAAGAGAACCTTCTGACCCGAACCATGTGAGTAGCACCTTATGGCTGGAAACCACATCGTTAAAGGGAGGGCCGCGGAAGCAGCGGTGAGGTGAGGGTGAAAGTTGCTGGCGCGAGCGTATCCGCCGCATGTCGACTGCGAAAAAGCTTGCGCCACATGGCATCTTGCAAACGGCATCTTCCGAAAGGCGTCTTTGGTAGCAAAAACGCCATCTGGACGCAGCAAAAGGCGTTTTCAGGAGTGAAAACGCCTTCTGACAGATGCCTTCTGCGGGATGCCATTTGTCGGACGCCTTTTGCGGGCCAAGGATCAGACTGGCGCGCGAGACCAAGCAAGACCAAGGCAAGACCAAGGCTCAGGCTGATGCGCGAGGCCAAGAAAACCAGGCAGAGCCCAAGGCCACGAAGGCGCGCGGGCAGCGAAAGAGGCGTGAAAGCTAGAGCTCCGTGACCTGGAACTGCAGCTGCGGGTGAGCGAAGACGTCCTGCGACTCGATGAGCAGCAGCTCCTGGGAATCTGCCTCGTAGGTGTTCTGCAGCAAGTCGAAGACGGAAGACGCGGTGCGCTTGAGCGCTTCCTTCGCATCATGCGTCTCCACGTAGTGGCCGGTGAAAAGCGAGGCCGTGACATCGCCCGAACCATTGCGCTTGAACGGCAACTTGGGGGTGGTCACCAGGAAGGCGCGCTCGCCATCAACGGCGAGCATCTCAATCTCGTCCTCACCGGTTTCTGGGCGCTGCACCGAGGTCACCAGCACAGTCTTCGGTCCGATCTCCTGAGCGCGCTTCACCGCGGCGAGGGTCTGCTCCAAGGTGCCCACCTCGGAGTCCGTCAAGTAGCCCAGCTCGAACTGATTCGGGGTGATGATGTCCGCGACCGGAACGACCTTATCGCGCAGCAGCGGCGGGATTTCGTCGGAGACGAAGCAGCCGGACTTGGCGTTGCCCATGACCGGGTCGCAGGCATAGAGGGCACGCGGGTTGACCGCCTTGATGCGGTTCACGGCATCCACGATGGCGCCGGCGATGTCCGGGCCGCCCTGGTAGCCAGACAGGATCGCATCGATACGCGGGAAGGCGCCGCGCTTTTCGATGCCATCCACAATCGCCGTGACCTCTTCCGCCGGGATCATCGGCCCGCCCCAATCGCCATAACCGGTGTGGTTGGAGAAGTTCACCGTGTGAATGGGCCACACCTCATGGCCGGCGCGCTGAAGGGGAAAGACTGCTGCGGAGTTGCCCACGTGGCCGAAGGTGACATGGGACTGAATGGAGAGGATGTTCATAACTCTCCATTGTGCTACGCCCCACGTAGCACCTCAACGATTGGCCTCATTTAAGCAAACGAACTGCCTGTGTTTGGCCGCAACTGACACAGGCGGTGGGCCCACCCGCATCCGGATTACAGACCGCCGCCGGGGACTTCCCCATCGAGCTTCGCGCGCTCGGCGGCATCCGGGAAGGCCTTCGGGCCAGAAGGCTTGGGCTGGTAGCTCACGCCACGCGCCGCCAAGTCCTCATACCAGTCCGCCAGCAGCTCGTTCTGCAGGCCGAACATTTCCTTCTCCTCCGCCGCAGTGGTGTGGTCATAGCCCAGCAGGTGCAGGCAACCATGCACGGTGAGCAGAGCCAGCTCGTGGCCCAGTGAGTGGCCGGCGGCCGTGGCCTGGCGCTGAGCAAACTCCGGGCAGAGCACAATATCGCCCAGCATCGCAGGTCCGGCCTCCACCGCGTCGGGGCGGCCAGCGGTAGCACCCGGGGTGAGCTCATCCATGGGGAAGCTCATCACATCGGTCGGGCCCTCTAGGTCCATCCAGCGCACGTGCAGCTCCGCGATGGTATCCAGATCCACCGCAGTAATCGTGCACTCGGCATCCGGATTCACGTCGAGGCGGCCGAGGGCGTAGGAGCAGACGTCGATCAGCATCTCCTCGTTGACGCCGTCATAACCGGACTCGTTAATAAACTCGATGCTCATTTCTTCTCCTCCTGCTCAGCAAAGTTATCGTAGGCCTCGACAATGCGCCCGACCAGCTGGTGACGCACCACATCAGCAGAGCCCAGCTCCGCGAAGTGGATATCCGGCACGCCCTTCAGAATGCGGCGCACCAGGCGCAGACCGGAGACCTGGCCACCGGGCAAGTCCACCTGGGAAATATCGCCGGTCACCACGATGGTGGAGCCAAAGCCCAGGCGCGTCAGGAACATCTTCATCTGCGCCGGGGTGGTGTTTTGGGCCTCGTCGAGGATGACGAAGGCATCGTTGAGCGTGCGGCCACGCATATAGGCCAGGGGTGCGACCTCAATGATGCCGGCCTCCATGAGCTTTGGAATCATCTCCGGGTCAATCATGTCCCGCAAAGCGTCGTACAGCGGGCGCAGGTAAGGGTCGATCTTGTCGTTGAGGGTGCCGGGCAGAAAGCCCAGCTTCTCCCCCGCTTCAACTGCCGGGCGGGTCAAGATAATGCGGCTGACCTGCTTGGCGCGCAGGGCCTGCACCGCCTTGGCCACCGCCAGGTAGGTCTTACCGGTACCGGCCGGACCGATACCGAAGACAATCGTGTTCTCATCGATGGCCTGCACGTAGCGCGACTGCCCAAGAGTCTTCGGCCGCACAGCCTTACCGCGGCGCGAGACAATATCGGCCGCGAGCGTCTCAGACACGGAAGCGGGAGCATCCACCGTGACAAGGTCCAGAGTGTGCTTAACGGTATCGGTGCTCACCGGATGCCCACGGCGGGCAATCGCCTCGAGCTCCTCTAAGACCTTGCGTGCGCGGGCCACCTCATAGTCCGGGCCGGCGGCGGTGACTGTGGTGCCGCGAGCGAAAAGGTCCACGCCCACGAGGTTGCCCAAAACGCGCAGGTTATCGTCCGCCGGACCGAGCACCGTGGCGAGGTAGGCGGAATCGAGATCAAACTTGGTGGTGATAATAGGCACGCCCAAAAGGCTACCAGCGCGCGGTCAGGGTGCCGATGCTGGCCAACGCCACCATGCTTGCCGACGCCGTCCGCAACACCTCCGGCCCCAACTTGATCGCCGTCGCACCGGCGTCCTGTAGGCGGGATAGTTCCTCCGCGCCGATGCCGCCCTCCGGGCCCACCAGCAGGTAGATGGTCTCGGCGGAGTCGAGGTCAGCAAGATCCTTGAGCCGAGCCTCGGCGTCCTCGTGGAGGACCAGCGCGCGAGCACCGGAGATTTCCTGGCACAGCTGGCGGGTGGTCAGCGGGCCGCGCACGGCCGGCACGCGCGCGCGGCGCGATTGCTTGGCGGCTGCCACGGCAGCAGATTCCCACTTGGCTAGCGCCTTCGGGGCCTTCTTGGCATCCCACTTGGACACGCAGCGGTCTGCCTGCCAGGCGATGATCTCATCCGCGCCGGCCTGGGTGGCCAGGTCGACGGCGAGCTCGGAGCGCTCCGACTTCGGGATGGCCTGGACCACGATGACGCGCGGGGAGGGTTCGGGGATGATCGCGAGGTCGTCGACAAGCGCGGCCAGCGTGTCCTTGCCCTGCGTATCGGTGATGGTCGCGGTGGCGCGGCGCCCGGACCCATCGATCAGGACTAGATGCTCCCCTGGTCCCATGCGCTTGACGGTGACCGCGTGGCGGCCCTCCGCGCCGTCGAGGCCCACGGGCTGGCCGACCTCAGCAAGGGACAGGTCCGGGTGAAGGAAAACAGGCAGAGACATTAGCGACGGAACTTATCGCGGAAGCGGCTAAAGAGGGACTCGCCGTGGTCATCGTCGGCGCGGTGCACCTCGGTGCCGCCGTGGCCGGCAGCCCGGACCTTTTCGAGGGCCTCGCGGGTCTTCTTATCCAGGTCGGTCGGGACGACGACGTCGACGTGGGCAAAGAGGTTGCCATAACCATCGGTGCGCAGGCGCGGCATGCCCTTGCCCTGCACGGTGATGGACTCGCCCGGCTGGGTGCCCGGAGCGATATCGATGGTGAGCTCCTCGCCGTCGAGCTGCTCGACGGTGCAGGAAGCACCGAGGGCGGCATCCACCATGGGCACGCGCACGGTCAGGTGCAGGTCATCGGCGTTGCGCTCGAAGACGGGGTGCGGCTGGGTATGCACCTCAACGTACAGGTCGCCAGCGGGGCCGCCGCCGTGACCGACCTCGCCCTGGGACGCCATGCGGATGCGCATGCCATCACCAATGCCGGCGGGGATATTCACCGTAATATCGCGACGCTTGCGCACGCGGCCATCACCGCCGCAGTGGCCACAAGGATCGGTGACTACTTCGCCGAAGCCGTAGCACTTCGGGCAATCGCGGGTGGTCATCATGTTGCCCAACATGCTGCGCTGGACCTCTTGGACCTGGCCCATGCCGCCGCAGTGATCACAGGTCACCGGCTTGGACTTGGACTCAGAACCGGTTCCCTCACAGCGGTCACAAACCACAGCGGTATCCACCTTGACCTGCTGCTTAACGCCGCTATAGGCCTCCTCGAGGGTAATGGTGGTGCGCAGGAGCGCATCATCGCCCGGCTGCACGCGGGAACGCGGGCCGCGGGAGGCTGCTCCCCCGCCGAAGAACTCGGCGAAGATATCGCCGAGGCCGCCGCCACCGAAACCACCAAAGCCGCCGCCCTGGGCCGCGCGCTCCTCCATGGGGTCACCACCCATGTCCACAACCCGACGCTTCTGCGAATCCAGCAGAACCTCCTGCGCAAGGGAAGCCTCGCGGAACTTCTCCGCGGCCTCGTCATCGCCCGGGTTCACGTCCGGGTGGTACTTGCGCGCCAGCTTGCGGTAGGCCTTCTTAATCTCGGCGTCGGACGCCGACTTTTCTACACCAAGAATGCCGTAGTAGTCACGAGCCACGTACTGTCATCCTTCTATATCTCGTTGATGCTAAATCTAATCCGACGGGCCAGCTTACTCGCCCGCCAAAATTTCACTCACATAGCGTGCAACGGCAGAGACCTTGGAGATTGTTCCCGAATAATCCATATACGTCGGCCCCACCACACCGAGCCCGCCGAGTGCTGCGGCCTCCGAGCCGGTGCCGAATCCATAGCGCGTGGCCACGACGGAGGTTTGGCGCAGCTCATCGGCCTCGTTTTCCTCGCCGATGGAGACCGAAACATTGCCCAGGTCTGGCACGCGCGCCAGCAATTTCAGCACCACGACCTGCTCTTCCAGGGCCTCGATGATCGACGGCAGGCCCTCGGGCAGGGCCACGCGGGTGAGGGTAGAGGTGCCCGCCATAATCAGGCGATCGGAGGGCTGTTCGACGAGGGTCTCAATCAGCGTGGTGGCTGCTTTGAGGAGGTGGGGGCGGATGTCGGCTGGGGAGTCGTCGACAAGCGCGGCCAACTCCGCCGAGGCATCGGTGAGCGTCTTACCCTCCAGGGCGGTGTTGAGGATATCGCGCAGGCGGTGGGTCTGCTCGGGGTCGATGACGTCATCGAGCTCCACATTGCGCTGATCGACGCGCCCATTATCCGTAATCAGCACCAGCAGCAGGCGCACCGGTGACAAAGCTACGACCTCGCAGTGCTTGACGCGGGAGACTTTGAGGTTGGGCATCTGCACCACGGCAGCTTGCTTGGTCACCTGGGCCAGCAGCTGGACCGAACGGCGCAGGACGTCTTCCAAATCGACGCCGCCTTCGAGGAAGGTGAGCATGGCGCGGCGCTCGGCCTTGGAGAGCGGCTTGACGTCGTGGAGCGTGTCGACGAACTGGCGGTAGCCCTTCTGCGTGGGCACGCGCCCGGAGCTGGCGTGTTCTTGGGCGATGAGGCCTTCGGCTTCGAGCACGGCCATGTCATTGCGAATCGTCGCCGAGGACACGCCCAGCTGGTAGCGCTCGAGCAGGGCCTTGGAGCCGACCGGCGATTGCGAGGCGATGTAGTCCGCGACGATGGCGCGCAGGACTTCTTGGCGGCGGGCATCGGTGGAGCTAGACATGTCTTTAAGGCTATCCGTTCTGGCGGTCAGGGGTGGAAAAGCTGTGGAAATCAACGACTACGGGCAGGTAGTTCACCGCCGCTTCCAAGTGGTTCTACTCAAATGGTTCGGGTCATACGGTTCACTTGCCCCCAAACGAACCTTCTAGCAGCCTAAGGAAGGTTTGTTTGCCCCCAAACAAACCTTATGACTGGAGCCTTTCCACTGGAACCATCTTCGAGCATCGATGCAGGCCGCTAATCAGCCAGCTGATGCGGACTCGGAGGTCGGCCCGCAGGCGGGACAAGCCCCTAGCGGGCGGTGTCTTCAGCGACGAGGAGGTCAGTGATGATGCCATCCGCGAGCAGGCGGCCCGCCTTGGTCACGCGGAGGCGCTCACCGGCACGCTCGAGCAGGCCGCGCTCGATGAAACGCGCGGCCACGGGCTCGGCGGCCGGCGCGAGCCAGGACGCCGGGATGCCCTCGCGCAGGCGCAGGCCCAGCATGATGCGCTCGGTGTGGCGGTCGGCGGCGCTGAGCTGCTCGCGCTCCTTGATGGGCAGCTCCCCCTCGCCCACGGCCTTAATGTAAGTCCGCGGGTTTTTCACGTTGAAGAAGCGCTCGTTGCCCAGGTGCGAATGCGCGCCCGGGCCCGCGCCCCACCAATTGCCGTCCACCCAGTAGATGCGGTTGTGCTGGCACTCCCCGCCCGGCTTGGCCCAGTTGGACACCTCATACCACTCGAAACCTTCGGCCTCGAGCGTGGAAGAGATCATCCCATAGCGCCGGGCCAGCACGTCCTCATCCGGTGCTGGCAGCAGGCCCTTCGATACCTTGCGGGCCATACGCGTGCCATCCTCCACGATGAGCGAATACGCGCTGATGTGATCCACCCCGGTCTCCAGGGCACGCTCCAGCGTCAGGGCAACGTCGGCATCTTCTTCTGTCGGCGTGCCATAAATCATGTCCAAGTTGACGTGCTCGAAGCCCGCATCGATGGCTTCGCGCGCCGCATCGAAGGCCCGGCCCGGCGTGTGGGCTCGCTCCAACACGGCGAGCACCCCCGGGGAGGCGGATTGCATGCCCAGGGAGAGGCGGGTGAAGCCGGCGTCGAGAAGCCCGGCGAAGTACTCCGGCGAGGTGGATTCCGGGTTGGATTCCGTGGTCACCTCCGCTCCTGGGGCGAGGCCGAAGGTATCACGGACCTTCGACAAGACACGGCCCAGGCCGTCGGCACCCAGCAGGCTCGGCGTGCCGCCGCCAATAAAAACCGTCTCGGCCTCGCGCCCCACCTGGGCCGCCGCCATCTCCAGTTCCTTCTCCAGAGCAGCCAGATAATCGCTGGTCAGGTCCCCTCCCAGCTCACCCGGGGTATAGGTGTTGAAGTCGCAGTAGCCGCAACGGGAGGCGCAGAAAGGAACGTGAATGTAGAGACCAAAGGGATCCATGGGAACAAAGTATCCGACAGCGCCGTTAAAGCGGTAGTCTATAGTGCAGATTTGCAACCCCGATAGTGAAGAAAGGCCTCTTTTAAGTGGAACCTCCGAGTCGATGTCCCCGCCGCCTCCCTAAGGCGGTGGGGTAAGCCGTGTTATCTGCCATCCTGATGATTGTGGCGGGTTTCGCCGTCATCGCTCTCATTATCGTGGCCAACGCCTACTTCGTGGCGCAGGAATTCGCCTTCATGTCGGTGGACCGCACGCAGCTGCGCCAGCGCGCAGCGACTGGGGATAAGCCCGCGGAGCGCGCCTTAAAGATCACGCAAAAGACATCCTTCATGCTCTCCGGCGCGCAGCTGGGTATCACGATTACCGGCCTGCTCATCGGTTATGTGGCCGAGCCCCTCGTGGGCCAAGGCCTGGGCCAGCTGCTGGGCGGCGTGGGCGTGCCCACGGGTGTATCCGTCGCGGTAGGCACCGTGGCGGCGCTTGCTATTTCGACGGTTCTCACCATGCTCTTCGCCGAGCTCTTCCCGAAGAACTACACCATCGCAGCCCCCATGAAGTCAGCGCTGTGGCTGTCCGCATCGACGATGTGGTACCTCAAGATTTTTGGCTGGCTCATCCACTTCTTCGAGTATTCCTCCAATGCCCTGCTCAAGTTATTCGGCATCGAGCCGGTGGAGGATGTCGATTCTTCTGCCACCACCGATGACTTGGAGTCCATCGTCGATGCCTCCCACGAGGCCGGCGACTTGGATGAGGACACCTACCTGGTGCTCGACCGCCTCCTCGACTTCCCCGAACACGACGTGGGACACGCCATGATTCCGCGCTCGCGCGTGGATGTCATCGAGCCCGAAACCACCATCGGCGAGGTGCGCGAGATGATGTCGGAGAACCACACCCGCTACCCCATCATCGACGATGAACACAATCCCATCGGCGTGGTGCACCTCTACGACGTGCTGGGCACCGAGCTGCCCGCGGCCACCCCGGCCCGCGAAATCATGAAGGCCCCCGTGGTGGTGCCGGAGCTCATGCCGCTTCCCGACGTCGTCACCGAGCTTCGCGACGCCGACGAAAAACTCGCCTGCGTCATCGACGAATACGGCGGCTTCGTCGGCATCGTGACCATGGAGGACCTGGCCGAGGAAATCCTCGGCGATGTCACCGACGAGCACGACCTCGAAGAAACCGAGGAAATCACTGAGCAGGACGAGACGCACTGGATCGTCGACGGTGACACGCCCATCGACGAGGTGGAGCGCGCCATCGGCCACGACCTGCCAGAGGGCGATTTCGAAACCGTCGCCGGCCTGCTCATCGCGCACTCCGGCACGCTGCCGGAGGAAGGCGAAGAGCTTTCCATCGAGCTTGAGGCCGAGCCGGAAGACTGGGTCGACGGCGACGAAGCCCCCATCCGCACGCTCAACGTGCGCGTCGAGGAAATCGACCGCCACGTCCCCTCCGTCCTGGCGCTCGAGCTGGTGGAGGAGTTTCCGGAAGGAGATGATGACTAATGACTGATACCTGGTGGTTCAACCTCCTTATCACTGTTCTCATCATCGCCGCTTCCGCGTTCTTCGTGGTCATCGAGTTCTCCCTCATGGGCGCGCGCCGCAACCGCTTGGAGGAAACCGCGGAATCCTCGGCGGCTTCGCGCGCGGGCCTGCGCTCGCTCAATGAGCTGACCATCATGCTGGCCGGCGCCCAGCTGGGTATTACCGCCGCGACCTTCGTCCTGGGTGCCGTGACCAAGCCGTGGGTCCATCACCTGTTGATGACGCCACTGGAGGCCCTCGGCTTGCCGCTGGGCGTTGCTGACGTCGTCTCCTTCCTGCTGGCCCTTTTCGTCGTGACCTTCCTGCACCTGGTCATCGGTGAAATGGCGCCGAAGTCCTGGGCCATTGCTCACCCGGAGACCGCCCTCCAGCTCATCGCGGTGCCCGCCCGCGGCTTCATCTGGCTCTTCCGTCCGCTGCTGATCTGGATCAACAAGATGGCCAACAAGCTGGTGACGATGGCCGGCGAGGAGCCCGTCGACCGCGCTGGTGCGGCCGGCTACGACGCGGAGACCCTGCGCCACCTGGTCGAACACTCGCGCCTGACGGGCACGCTTGACGACGACTCCGCGAACCAGATCACTGGCGTCATCGAGCTGGAAGCCTCCACCGCGGCCCAGTTGGCCCGCGAGCACGGCTCGGAAATCCTGCCGCTGTCCTCCGATGCCACCGTGGCCGAGCTCCACGAACTCGTGGTGCGCAAGTCCATCATGCGCGTGCTGGTCTACCCGCGTACCTCGCGCATCCCCCGCATCGTCCATGTGCGCGACACCCTGCTCGCGGACCCGGAAACACCGGTGCTGGATTTCTCCCGCCCTGCGCTGGCAGTAGGCTCCTCCTCCACCGTGCAGAAGACTCTGGACCAGATGCGCGCCCGCAATGAGCAGCTCGTCGTCGTGGGCAAGCCCACCAAGGACAAGACGGTGTGGATCCTCACCTGGGATGACATCATGGGCCAGTTGTGGCCGCAGATTACGGAGCAGCTGGACCAGGCCGTGCCGGCGTCGAAGAACCCGGGGGCCTAGCGCGTACGCGCTAGGCGTGGCGCACAGCCAGGCCTGGCACGGAAGCTTGGCCAGTACCCAGAGAGGCGAAGAGCGCCACCGAGAGAGGGAATCTCGGTGGCGCTTTTCTTAGGTAATCCTTGTGTGTTGGCAACAAGGAAGTCTGTGATGCGGCGACTACGCGGTCGTGGCAGCCTTCTTCTGGCGCTTGGCGCGCACACGGGCAACAACGGCGTCGATACGCGCGCGCTCCTCCAGGAAGGGCGGCGGGTTATGCCCGCGCATAGTGCGCACGAAGGCGGGGTGCGCCTCAACGACGGTGTGGCGCCAGGCCTGCACTGCGATGAGCGCGGACTCGCCGGCGCGCTTGTACAGGTTCGGCAGGGAGACCACATCGAGGTTGCGGGCCACGGCGTCGGTTTGCGCCAGCACGTACTCGACCAGCTCGCGCAGGTAGGCAGCCACCGCGGCGGTGCGGCCGCGCAGGGTTTCTGCCAGCTCCGAAACCACGACGGGCGGGCCGGAGATGGGCAGGCCCTCAGCGAGCGCGCGGGCGGTAAGCTGCTTCGGTTCCTCAACGTCGTTGTCGCCGGAGGAGGCAGCCGAGATGGTGCCGGACTTCAGCCCGGAGACCAGCGCGTGGCGCAGGCCGATGAGCTCGCCGACACAACGCCCGGAATCCACGCGGGCATCCTCGACGATGTCCCCCAGCTCAGCCAAGCAGTCGAGGGAGAGTTCATCATCCCAGTCCTCAATGGCCTCGATGAGGTGCTCAATGTAGTCAACGACTTCGTCGCCGATGTTATAGATTTCTTGGGTCAGCTCACGGTGGCGCAGCTCGGCTGCGATTTTGTGCATAGGCTGCCCTTTCCGCGAGAACCTCTAGTTGAGGTTTAGAGTTTTTCTGACCCCGCTGACTCTATTAGAGATTCTCCCGTGGGTCTGCGCGACACTCCGAAGGAATTCACAGACTCCATCCAGCCTTATTTTTTGCCGGCGTAGAGGCGCTCGATATCCGCTGCGTAGCGCTGCGCCACGACGTAGCGCTTCACCTTCATCGTGGGGGTGAGCTCGTTGCTTTCCTCGGTGAGGTCCTGATCCAGGATGACGAACTTCTTAATGCCCTCGGCGTGGGAGACCGTAGCGTTGACCTGGTTGATGGCGTCCTGGATATCCGCGCGCAGTGCCGGATCCGCTGCCACCTCACGCATGGCCTTGGTCGCGGAAATGTTGTGATCGGCCTTCCAGCGCTTGAGCGCGTCCTCATCGAGGGTGAGCAAGACGCCGATGAAGGGCTTGCCGTCGCCGACCACCATGGCCTGGGAAATCAGCGGGTGGGAGCGCAGGATATCTTCCATCGGCCCCGGCGAGACGTTCTTGCCGCCGGCGGTGACGATGAGGTCCTTCTTGCGGCCGGTGATAACGAGCTTGCCGTCCTCATCGATTTCACCCAGGTCGCCGGTGTTGTACCAGCCGTCCTGCAGGGAGTTCTCGGTGGCTTCCTCGTTCTGCCAGTAGCCCTTGAAGACGATATCGCCCTTGATCAGGATCTCGCCGTCGTCGTTAATGCGCATCGTCGTTCCGCCCAGTGGTGGACCAACGGTACCGATGGACTGGTCCACGAAGTCCACGGCGGCAGCCGCTGCGGTCTCCGTCAGGCCATAGCCCTCGTAGATGGTCACGCCGATGCCGCGGTACCAGTGCAGCAAGTCCTGCGAGATGGCCGAACCACCGGAGATGCAGTACTTGACCTCGCCGCCCATCGCCTGGCGGATGGCGGAATAGACCAGCTTGTCAAAGGCCTTGTGCTTGGCCTTGAGGACTCGGTTGGGGCCCTCCGGGGTGTCCAGCGCCTTGGAGTATTCGATGGCGACCTTTTCAGCTTGGTCGAAGATTGCACCCTTGAATGCGGAGGAGGCGTGGGCCTTCGCGGACGCGCCGTTGCGTACCTTCTCAAACACGCGCGGCACGCCGAGGATCAGGTTCGGGCGGGAGCGCGCGAATTCGATGGTGATGGTGCCGAAATCGGACCAGTGGTTCTGGGAGGCACCGCCGATGGTGACCGCCAGTGACACCGCGCGGCTAAAGACGTGTGCCAAAGGCAGGAAGGTCAAAACGTGCGCACCCGGCACGGCGATGGCACCAATGGGGTTGGTCAGCAGGCCGCGCGCCTCTGCCAGCCAATTGCGGTGGGTCAGCATGCAGCCCTTGGGGCGACCGGTGGTGCCAGAGGTGTAGACCAGCGAGGCGACGTCATCGGTGTTCGTGGCTTCGATGCGCTGGTCGACGGCATCGTCGCTGACATCGCGGCCTTCAAACTTCAGCGTATCGATGGCCGAAGAGTTGATCTCTAGGACGCGGCGCAGCTGGGAGGGCGAGCCATGCAGCTGCGGGGTGCCATCCTCCTGCAGTTTCAGGTGCTTGACCAGCTCGGAGTGCTCGCGGGTTTCCGTAATGGCAAGGATGGCGCCGGAATCCTCGATGATCCACTGGACCTGGGACATGGACGAAGAAGGGTACACCGGAACGGAGATAGCACCGGCCGCCCAGATGGCGTAGTCCAATAGGGACCACTCATAGCGGGTGGTAGAGATAAGAGCCACGCGGTCGCCCTGCTCCACGCCGAAAGCGATGAGCCCCTTGGCCACCGCGTAGACCTCCTCCACGAATTCCTTGGCGGTGACGTTAACCCACTCATAGTTCGCGGGGCGGGTAAACAGCACGCCATGTGGGCGGGCATGCGCCGTAGCCATCATGGCGGTAAGGCAGGTCTCCCCGTCTTTGATCTCGAACTCCGCTTTCGTATGCGCTTCATTCAAAGTCACAGTTGTGTCCTTTCCCACAAAAAGTAAATTCCAGCCCACTCTACCAACCGGATTTATCACGCGCGCTGGAAGGGCGTGGCACAATTGGGGGATGTGACTACCCGTGATCTGCTTCAAGAACTTGCCCAACGCCACGGCGTGGCCTGCGAGTACACCGCCCAGAACGGACAGCCCGTGTACGTCAGCGAGGAGACCATTACCTATACGCTGCGCGCACTCGGCGTCTCTATCTCCGACCGTCCGGACGATGAAGAGCTAACCCGGGCCTTGTTCGAGGACTACCTCGAACGCGCCTCCCGCCCGCTGCCGCCGTGCGTGGTAGCCCGCGAAGGAGCCGAAAAGTCCTTTGCCGTCCACGTCCACGACGGCGACCCCGTCACCGTCACCATCGAGCTGGAAAACGGCGAGGCTCGGCCGACCTACCAGGATCCGAACGACGCCCCGGCTGCCGACGTCGCCGGAACCATGTGGGGCGAAGCCAGCTTCCATGTCCCCGGGGACCTGCCCTTAGGTTTCCACAAGCTGCGCTTGTCCTCGCCCGGCATCGGCGAGCACGAGTGCCCGCTCATCGTGGTGCCCAATCACCTCAGCACTGCGGATCGCTACCTTGACCGCCCCGCGGCGGGCGCGATGGCGCAGCTGTATTCGGTGCGCTCGGAAAAGTCCTGGGGCATGGGTGACTTCGGGGACCTCGCCGAGTTGGCGGAGACCTTGGCGCCCGATTATGACTTCCTTCTTATTAACCCGCTGCACGCGGGCGAGCCGATCCCGCCAGTGGAGGATTCGCCTTATCTGCCCACCACGCGGCGTTTCATCAACCCGATTTACATCCGCATCGAGGATATTCCGGAGCTGAAGCTACTCAGCCCGGAGCTTCAGGAGGACGTCGCCGAGCTCGCCGCCGAGTTCCGCGAACGCAACCGGTCTGCCGAAGAGATCGACCGTGATTCCATCTTCGAGGCCAAGCTGCAGGTGCTGCAGGAGCTCTTCAACCAGGAGATGACTCCGGAGCGCCGCACCGCGTTTAGTGAATACCAGCGCCGCGAAGGCCGCGGGCTGCGCAACTTCGCGCTGTGGTGTGCAGAGACTGAGCTGGATCGTCACAGTGGCCGCCGCCACGCGCTGAGCCTCGACGTCAACGACTTGGCCGAGTTCTATTCCTGGCTGCAGTTCCTCTGCGATGAGCAGCTCGATGCCGCCCAGCGCCGCGCGCTCGACGCCGGAATGAGCATCGGGCTCATCACCGATATGGCCGTAGGTATCCACCCCGCGGGTGCCGATGCCGTCAACCTCTCCGAGTACCTGGCTCCCCAGTGCTCGGTGGGCGCTCCGCCGGATGACTATAACCAGCAGGGTCAGGACTGGTCGCAGCCGCCGTGGCACCCGGTCCGTCTGGCAGAGGCCGGCTACGAGCCGTGGCGCGATTTGCTGCGCACGATGCTGGGCAACGCTGGCGGTCTGCGCGTCGACCACGTGCTGGGCTTGTTCCGCCTGTACTGGATCCCGCGCCAGTCCACCCCGCTCAACGGCACCTATGTGACCTATGACTGGGAAGCTATGCTCGGCATCCTCGCGCTCGAGGCCGAGCGCGCCGGCGCGGTCCTCGTGGGTGAGGACTTGGGCACCCTCGAGCCCTGGGTTCAAAATGCATTACGCGATATGGGAGTACTCGGCACCACGATCATCTGGTTTGAGCACGCCAACGAAGGGCCCACCCCGCGCCCGCAGGATCAATACCGCCACATGGCGATGTCCTCTGTAGGCACGCACGATCTGCCGCCCACACTGGCCTACCTGCGCGGCGACCACATCGCACTGCGCGCCCGCCTGGGTCTGTTGACCCGCCCGGTGGCGGAAGAAGAGGCCGAGGACCGCGCGTGGCAGGAAGAGGTCAAGGATAATCTGCAGGCCTATGGCATGTTGGAGAACCGCGAGAATGAAGAGGACGTGCTCGTCGCCCTGCACCGCTATGTTGCGGGAACTCCCTCGGCACTGACGGTGACCAACGTGGTGGATATGGTCGGTGACGTGCGCGCACAGAACCAACCGGGCACGACGAAGGACCAGTACCCCAACTGGTGTATCCCGCTGTGCAATACCGCCGGCGAGCCAGTCCTCTTGGAGGATCTACCGAAGCAGGAGCTCTACCAGCGCCTCGCCCAAGCCGCCAAGAGGCCAGGGGACGAACGCTAAAGCGTCGTCCCTTTAAAGGACGACGCCCACCACTGCCACCACGACGATGAGCGCGATCATCAGCCACAGGGTCACGCTCACTCGGGATTTAGGCAGTGCCCGCTTGCGGTGGACGTGTTCGGAGCGCTCGGGGTCCCACAGGCCTTCGCGGTGATCATCGGGAGTCATGGTTCTTCATCCTAGTCACGGGCACAAGCCACGAATACACCCGGTCGATTGCCCACATCAGGAGCCACCCCATGACGGTTGCGGCCGGCACCGCCGTGACGGCGAGCACCGCCATTTGCACCCACACCGGCGCCTGCACGAGCCATTCCATGCCCTCAGGGTAGCCTGTTGTGCATGAGCCGTGCACCTTTCACTGTCACCTGCCCCGCGGGCACCATCACCGGCTACCTCGATGAGGACGTGGCCCATTTCCATTCCATCGAGTACTCCCACATCCCCGGGGATTTTGAGAACCCCGAACCCGCACCGCCACGTGACCAGGATGCGCGCACCCCGCACCCGGAGAAGATCGCGCTGACCATCACCGCCCCCGCGCCCGGCAGCCGCGCGACGTCCCTGGCGCCGACGTTGGTCTATATCCACGGCGGCCGCTATGAGCACGGTTCCCACGAGGATCCCCGCGCGGAGGGCACGCCGACCGCACAGGCGGGCATCGTCCACGTGCAACTGGGCTATCGCGTTGGGCTGCCGGGGCTTGCCCGTTTTCGTGATGACGAGCCCGACCGCTACCGCGCCATCGAGGACCTGCAGTTGGGCTTGGAATGGATCCAGAACAACATCGAGGCATTCGGCGGCGATCCCACCAACGTCACCATCCTGGGCCAGTCCGCCGGCGCCAACGCCGTACTGTGGCTGTGCCGGCGCGACCACTACCGAGGGGCGTTTCGGCGAGCGCTAGCTCTGTCCCCTGGTTTCCCGCGAGAGAGCTTCGAGGAGCGCAGTGCCACTCTGCGCCAGGTGATGAAAAAGCCCATCACGCGTTCCTCCCTGGCGGCGATGAGCCAGGAGGAGCTCGCCGCCGGCTACGCCAAGTTCCGCAAGAAGTACAGCCTCGATATGGCGCTGGGCCCCACCCCGCTGGAGTGTGGGCAGCTTGCCGACGTCCCCCTCATCCTCGCCAGCACCCGCGACGAGTTCTACAACATCCCAGCCACGCAGAAGGTCGACCGCTCCCCTTTCCGTGCCCTCATCCTGCGCTATGCGGCGCCGCGCTTCGGCTTTCCCCGCAACGGCTTCACACCCTGGTATCAGGTGGCGCAGCACATGGACAAGGAGCGCCCGATGGGCCGGATGGTGGGAGATTCCATCATTCGCCGGTGGGCGGCCGAGGTGGCGGAGAAGGCTCCGGGGAAGACCTGGATGGTGGAATTTACCCGATCCTCGGGCCCGGCCCTGCACTGCGAGGAGCTGCGTCCGCTCTTCGGCAGGACGCCGCTAGCCCAGTGGCTGCAGGACTTTGTGCGCACAGGCGAGCCCGGATTCGAGGCCTACCGCCCGGAGCACGCTATCTGGGAGTACAACCTGGATAACGACGAGCATCGCGTGGCGTATTCCAGCTTGGATTATATTTCGGCGGCCTTTGCCCAGGACGGCAGTCTGCTCTGATCCGGGTGCGGGGCCTCAACGCCCCGCACGCAGAAGGGTTAGGCCAATTTAGTGCGGAACAATCCCACCCCACCGCCGAAAACCACCAGGCAGCAGTATCAAGAGTCACGTTGCTCACCCACCCAAGACCTAAGTCAAGCCACAATGACCGTTTCCGTAGAGCACTGCACGTCTCTTCCCAAACGGATTATCTCTTCGCTCCCTCGCAATGCGCAACGTCTGCGTCCCTCCATCGACATGCTGGAAGCATCGGACAAAAGGCATCAGTCAAAAGGCGTTTTCTCGACTGAAAACGCCATTTACTCGTGGCAGATGGCGTTTTTAGACCCAAAGATGCCTTTTGCCAGATGCCTTTTAGAAGACGCCCGACTGACTTAGGTCAATGTAGTGCGGAACAATCCCCCCCTCACCGCCAAACAACACCTGGTAGCAGTGTTATGAGTGACGTTGCTAACCCATCCACGACCTAAGTCGGGCTTCGAGGCCTACCGCCCCGCACGCAGAAGGGTTAGGCCAAGAGGGCCGCGCGCAGCGGCTCGTGGGTCAGCTCCTCCACCATCCACGGGCTAAAGGCGAACGGCGTGGCATCGACGGCAGCGAGGACGTCGCGCACCGGCGCCCACTCGAAGGAGTCGACCTCCTCCGGGTTAGGCGTCGGATCATCTTCGGTCTCGAAGAGGTAGACCGGACAGATTTCATTCTCCACCACGCCGGAGGAATCCTCGGCACGGTAGGCAAAGTCCGGCAGCACCAAGCGCGGCGTGCCGGTCAGGCCAAGCTCGAAGCGGCCGCGGCGCACGACGGCGTCGGCAGTCGGCTCATCCGGGCCCGGGTGCCCACAGAAGGAATTGGTCCACACGCCGGGCCAGGTCAGCTTGGACAAGGCGCGGCGGGTCAGCAGCAGCTGGCCATCGCGTACCACCCACGCGGAAAAGGCAAAATGCAGCGGGGTATCTGTGGTGTGTACGGCGGCCTTGTCAGCGGTGCCGGCGGGCTTGCCCTCCGGCGAGGCTAGAACGACGAGTTCCGTCATAGATTGAGGTCTCCTACATAGCGCACGTTGCCAATGCTAAAGCGCGCGTTCCAGAGGTTGCCTGGGGCAACGTTATAGACATATTGAAGGTTGGTGGACGCACCGGCGCCCAGCGGGTGATCCAAGCCCGGCGCGGCTAAGTCCACGTTGACCTCCGGGTCATAAGGAACGGGATCCACGGTGGCCCAGCCGCCGTTGCCGTCGGCGCGCTCCAAGGTGGGTTCCGCGAGGGCGTCGGCAGGCAGGGGCACCTCGTTGAGGTTGTGAATCTTCACGGTCAGCACCGTTCCACCGCCGCCGGAGTACAGCCCCTGGAGCTCGAACTCCACGTTGAGCCCCTCATCTTTGACGGGTGCCGCCAGGTTGGAGGTGACCTCATGAGCATCTACATCCTTGGCCTCAAAGGTCGGCGGCTCCGAGCTGGAGACCACGATGTTGTCCTGCGGGCCCACGTCCGGCGGCTGGAGGATGCTGCAGCCTGACAAGGCAGCCAGGCACAGCGGGGCGCACGCTAGGGGGAGGTATTTCTTCACCGCGGATCCTTTTCCATCACGACTTCGGTTTCTCCCCTACCTTAGTCGACGGGTTGGATATTCCTATTAAGGGCGTAACATCGGCCGGCGATGAACTCTATTCTCCGCATCGTCCGCAGCGCATCCGCCCTGTGGCCGTTTTATCTTGGCGTCCTTATCACCGCGTCAGTCACCGCGATTCTCTCGCTGCTGACCC
>NZ_KV818345.1:39739-52774 GCF_001814885.1 Corynebacterium sp. HMSC068G04
CCTCCGCGAAGCCACCGATACCGTCGTCGCAGGCGGCCCGCTGCGCACCATCCTGTGGTGGGTCGTGGCGCTCTTCGTGGCGGACGCGCTGGGCAACGTGGTGAAGAATATCGGCGGCTATATCGGCGATGTCATGGTCGCACGCCTGCGCCAGATTCTTTCGACGCGCTACTTTGCCAAGCTGCTCTCCGTGCCGCAGGGTTATTACGACAACCAGGTCACCGGCACCATCATCGCGCGCTTGGACCGCTCGATTGCGAATATCACGCAGTTCCTGCAGTCCTTCTCCAATAACTTCTTCGTCATGCTTATCCAGGCTGCGGCGGTGCTGGTCATCACCGCGGTGTACTACTGGCCGCTGGCCATCCTGCTGGCCGCGCTCTTCCCTATCTATATGTGGCTCACCGCGCTGACCTCGAAGCGCTGGCAAGAGTTTGAGGCCATCAAGAATGAGAACATCGACGTGGCCAACGGGCGCTTCGCGGAGGTCATCGGCCAGGTGAAGGTGACTAAGTCCTTCGTCGCTGAGGCCCGCGAGTTGGCCTCCTTCGGTTCGCGCTACCGCGCGGTGGTGGATACCACGAAACCGCAGTCGCGCTGGTGGCATTCCATGGATACCGCTCGCGGCGCGGCCATGGCGCTGATCTTCTTAGGCATCTATGGCCTGATCTTCTGGCGCACCTTGGAGGGACACTTCTCCATCGGTGACATGGTCATGCTCCTGCAGCTGGTGAACATGGCCAAGCAGCCGGTGTTCATGATGAGCTGGATCGTGGATGTCAGCCAGCGCGCCATCGCCGGCTCCAAGGACTACTTCAAGGTCATGGAGGAAGTCCCGGAGCCCACGGTCAACCCGCAGCTGGTCGCCGCCGCTGAAACCTCCGACGTGCCGGAGCTCGACCTCACCCCGGCCGAGCCGCTGCGCCCGACCGAAGGCCCGGTCTTTGCCTTCGAGGACGTGTCCTTCTCCTATGAATCGGATAAGCCGGTCGTCGCCGACATCACCTTCGCCGCCCGGGAGGGACACAAGGTTGCGCTGGTGGGCGAATCCGGCGGCGGCAAGTCCACCCTGGTCAACCTCCTTCTGGGCCTGTATCAGCCCACGGAGGGAAAGCTGAGTGTGCTCGGGCACGACGCCGCGGAGCTCACCGCGGAGCGCCTGCGCGCCTCGGTCGGCGTGGTCTTCCAGGAGTCCTATCTTTTCTCCGGAACCATCAAGGAAAATATTGCGTATGGCAAGCCGGGGGCGACGATAGAGGAGATCGTGGACGTCGCCAAGCGCGCCAATGCACACGGCTTCATCGAAGAATTCCCCGATGGCTACGACACCGTCATCGGCGAGCGCGGCCTCAAGCTCTCCGGCGGGCAGAAGCAGCGCGTGGCCGTGGCGCGCGCCATGCTGAAAGACACCCCCATCCTCGTCCTCGACGAGGCCACCTCGGCGCTGGACACCAAGGCCGAGCGCGCCGTGCAGGCGGGTCTGGACGAGCTAATGAAGGACCGCACCACGCTCATCATCGCGCACCGCCTGTCCACCATCGCGGACGTGGACACCATCATCACCCTGGACCGCGGCCGCATCTCCGAGATCGGCTCGCCGGCGGAGCTAGCCCAGTCCGGCGGAATCTACGCTGAACTGCTGCGCCTGACCCAATCCGCCTCCGCCGCCGACCGGCAGCGATTGAAAAAAATACGGATTCGTCCAAGCCACCGACGAGTAAGGTGGGACGCATGCGTTTCCCTAGCCTGAAAGAACTCTCCGCCCGCGGCACCCGCAAGTGGACCGTCTATGACGAAGACGTCATCCCGCTGTGGATCGCCGAATCAGACTTCCTCACCGCGCCGGCGGTCAAGGAGGCCATCCAGGAGGCGGTCGACGCCGAATCCTTCGGCTACACCCCAGCGCCCAAGGCCTCCGAGCTCAACGCGGCAATAGCAGATTTCTACGAATCGCGCTACGGCTGGCGCCCAGAACACGTCTTCTGGATCGGGGATGTGGTGCGCGGCTTGTTGCTCGGCGTGCAGTACTTCACCGAAGGCGCGGTGGCCGTGCCGGTTCCCTCCTACCCGCCGCTGCTAGAGCTGCCGGAGACCGCCGGGCGCGAGAAGATTGAAACCTCGCTGGAGCTCGACGATATCGAGCGCGCCTTCCAGGCCGGCGCCGGCTCCATCCTGCTCTCCCACCCCTATAACCCGCTGGGCATCGTCTTCGACGAGGATTGGCTGCGGGGACTCGTGGAACTGGCGGAGAAGTACGATGCCCGCATCCTCTCCGATGAGATCCACGCCCCGCTGGTCTACGAGGGCCGCCACATCCCGCTCGGCGCTTTGTCCGACCGCGTTATTACCGTCACCGCCACGTCCAAGGCGTGGAACATCGCGGGCTTAAAGTGCGCGCAGGTGATCTTCTCCAACACCGCGGACGTCGAGCGCTGGAACTCGCTGACCGGCGTGGCCAAGGACGGCACCGGCACGCTCGGCGTGCTGGCGGCAGAGGCAGCCTACCGCCATGGTGGGGAGTTCCTTGACGAGGAAATCGAGTATCTGAAGAAGACCCGCGACTGGCTGGTGGAGGAGCTGCCCAAGCGCGTGCCGGGATTGAAGACCTCCCACCCGCAGGCCACCTACCTGCTGTGGTTGGACTTTAGCGAGACCGCCATTGCGGATGACCCGAAGCCCGCGGCCTGGGTGCGCGAGCACGCCAAGGTAGCCCTCAACGAGGGTGTCACCTTCGGTACGGGCGGCGAGCATCATGCCCGTCTTAATTTCGCAACCTCACGCGAGCTGCTGGAAGAGGCGCTCGACCGGCTGGAGAAAGCATTTAGCTAAAATTTACATCTCATGTCATGGGCATTATCCTTAGAAAAATGTCCATAAATGACGTTCAGGCCCCCGCCCAGTCCGCTTCAAAGACGAGCTCGCCCATCGGCATCGTGATCGTTGCCTCCCTCATGCTCTTCTCCATGTTCTTCGGAGCGGGCAACCTCATCTTCCCGCCGGAGGTCGGTGTCTCCTCCGGCACCAACTTCTGGCCGGCCACCTTGGGCTTCCTCGCCGCTGGCGTGGCACTGCCGGTCTTGGCGGTGATCGCGGTGGCCATTTCCGGTCAATCCGTGCGAGACATCGGAAACCACGGCGGCAAGATCTTCGGCGTGGCCTTCTCCGTCATCGCCTACTTGGCCATCGGCGCCTTCTACGCCCTGCCGCGCACCGGCGCGGTGTCCATGGAGACTGCGATTACCCCGCTGCTTGGCTGGGAGGGCACCTTTGCCAACGGTGCCTTCAACGTCGTCTTCTTCCTCATCGCTTTGGCCCTGGCCTGGCGCCCGAATGACATCATCGACACCCTAGGAAAGTTCCTGACCCCGGCACTGGTCATCCTGCTCGCCGTCCTCATCACCCTCGCTACCGTGGCGAATCCCCGCGTTCCCGGCACCCCGACTGAGGAGTACGCTTCCGCGCCCTTCGTCACGGGTCTCTTTGAGGGCTACAACACTATGGACGCCATCGCCGGCCTGGCTTTCTCCATCGTCATCGTGACCTCGCTGCGTTCCAAGGGCTTCTCCACCGACCGGGCGCTGCTGCGCGGAACCATCACTTCCACCGTCATTGCCGGCGCGCTGCTCGCCGCTATTTATCTGGGCCTGGCGTGGATCGGCCAAACCATGCCGAACGGTGCCTCCTACGATTCCGGCGCCGCCTTGCTTGCCGACGCCTCCAATCTCACCATGGGCAACGTCGGCCAGGCCGTCTTCTCCGCCATCGTCATCCTGGCGTGTATGACCACCGCCGTGGGCCTGATTTCCGCCACCTCGGAGTTCTTCGCCATGCTGGTACCGAAGACCACCTACCACTTCTGGGCTTGCTTGTTTACCGCACTGTCCATCGCCTTCGCCTTCCAGGGTCTGGACACGGTGCTTGCCATCGCGGTGCCCTTCATCGTGTTCTTGTACCCGCCGGCTATCTCGTTGATCGCGCTGACGCTTCTGCAGCCGGCGGTCAAAAAGTGGGTCACCTTCTACTGGGGCTTCCGCTTGGCCCTGTGGGTCTCCGTCCTGTGGTCCGCCGCCACTTCCTTCGGCGCCCCGCTCAGCTTCTCCCCTGGTCAAGACGTTGGCCTGGGCTGGGTAATTCCCACGCTCCTCGCATTTGCCATCGGGGTTATCATCGACGTTGTATCTACAGGCTCGTCGAAGAAAAGTGAGTAGCTCATGACGTCCCGCGCCGCTTTGTCCGTCCTCGATTTCTGCACCATTTATGAGGGGGAGACTCCTTCTCAGTCCATGGCTAGGTCGGTCGAACTAGCGCAACAGGCGGAGGCTTTGGGGTTTAAGCGCATGTGGTACACCGAGCACCACAACATGCCCTCCATTTCCTCGTCCTCCCCGGCGGTGCTCATCGCCCACATCGGTGCGAAGACCGAGCGCATTCGCCTCGGTGCTGGTGGCATCATGCTGCCGAACCACGCGCCTTATGTTATCGCTGAACAATTCGGCACCCTCGCCGAGCTCTACCCCGGCCGCATCGACTTAGGCTTGGGCCGCGCACCCGGCACCGATATGAAGACCTTGGGCCGCGCCCTGCGCCGCGATAGAAACGCCGCCGAGCGCTTCCCCGAGGACGTCAAGGAGCTGCAGGGCTACCTTTCCGGCAAATCTCTCGTCCCCGGTGTGCAGGCTATCCCCGGCCACGGCACGAACGTGCCGATTTACATCCTGGGCTCCTCGCTTTTCGGTGCCTCGCTGGCCGCCAAGTTCGGGCTGCCTTATGCCTTCGCCTCGCACTTCGCCCCGCAGCACTTGGAAGCCGCCACGGCCTATTACCGCGAGAATTACCAGCCTTCCGAGGCCCACCCCGAGCCCTATGTCATCGCCGGTGTCAACGTCACCGCCGGGGATAACGCAGAAGAGGAATTCGAGAAGGTCTGTTTCCGCCGCGTTAAGGCCTTCGTCAGCCGCGGCAAGCAGCTCAGCGACGCCGACGTCGCCCGCATCATCGATTCTCCGCAGGGCCAGCAGATCATCGCCATGCTGCAATACTCCGCCATCGGCAGTATCGAGCACGTGCGTGAGTACCTCACCGACTTCCAGAGGGTGGCTCAGGCGGACGAGCTCATGATTTCTCTGCAATCCACAAGCCACGAGGCCGCGTTGGGTAACATGAGTAACCTGGCGCGCGCGTGGCAATTGTAGGCGTACGCGCATCGTTGCCCGTCACAGCGTTTTACAAAGAGGAGGATCCCGGTGGCCCTTCGCGGTACTCAGCAGCACAGCATTATCGCTGATTATCTGCGCACCCTCATTCGCAGCAAGAAGCTTTCCCCTGGTGATTTCCTGCCCAGCGAGGCCGAGCTCTGCGAGCAATTCTCCTCCTCCCGCGGCCCGGTGCGCCAAGCCGTCGCGGCTCTGCGCTCGGAAGGCCTCATCTCCTCCGGCCGCGGCCGCCGCTCCGTCGTCCTCGGGCGTTTTACCTCGGAGTCCTTCGACTCGATTTATTCCGTGACGCACTGGCTGCGCGAGCGCGGCTTCGAGCCCGGCGCGTCCACGTTGTGGCTGGGCCGCTGCCCCGCCTCCCAGCAGGAAGCCGAATTCCTGCGGGTAGACACCGGCTCCCCCGTCATCTTTGTGCACCGCGTGCGCAGCGCCAACGGCATGCCCATCGCCATCGAGCGCATGTTCTTCCCACTGGACGTGGGCAGTCAGATCCTTAACTTCGATGCCGACAACGAGTCCATCCACGATCACCTGCGTAAGCAAGGCGTGGATTTCGACAGCGTCAACCGCGAGCTCTCCCTCGCCTACGCCAGCGAGGAAGATGCGCGCTCCCTCAATATCGACCCCGGCACCCCGCTGTGGCGCCTGCACCTCGACATCTCGGATCACTCCGGGCATCCCGTCGAGTGCACCCAAATCCTGTACCTCGGGGACCGCATGACGCTTGGCATGACGAACGTGCGCGGCACCACGTCCCCGCTCGAGGTCAAGCTGTCGGAAGGATGATGAAGACCTGGCTGGGTGCGCTGGGGGTGGTCGTGGGGGCGTCGTTAAGCGCGTGTTCTGCCGGCTCCACGGCAGTGGTTGATTCTGATTCCTCGGCACTGACGCTGGCCACGACGACGCCCGCAGCTTCCCTGGATTTCACCACCGTTGGCGGCGCCGCGATCCCGGCAGCGCTCATGAGCAACGTCTACGAGACCCTGGTGCGCATCTCCCCGGAGGGAGAGATTGTCCCCGGGCTCGCCGAATCCTGGGAGGTGGACTCCACACGCTACACCTTCCACCTGCGTGAGGCCTCCTTCTCCAACGGCGAGGCCTTCACCGCGCACACCGCCGCGTGGTCCATCAAAGCGGTGAAGACGGAGTGGACGAACGGGCTCAAGAAGCAGATGGACGTGGTGGAATCCGCCACGGCTGTCGACGATCACACGCTGCTCGTCACCCTTAAGCGGCCCTCCGCCGAGTGGCTATGGTCCATGGGCACCGCCATTGGCGCGATGCGCACCCCCACCGAAGCGGTGGGCACCGGCCCCTTCGCCGTGGCCGGCTTTTCCCCCAACGAGTACATCGCGCTGCGCGCCCGCCCGGACTACTGGGGAACCCCAGCGAAGGAAGACATCACCATCCGCTACTTCCCGGATTCCCTCACCGCGGTGAACGCCCTGCGCTCCGGCGGGGTCGACGCGGTGTGGGGCGTGCAGAACCCCGAGCTGCTCGACACCCTCGATGACTCCATCGAGACCGCCGTGGGCACCACGAACGGTGAGGTGCTGCTGTCCATGAATAACCAGGCAGCGCCTTTCGACGACCCCCGCGTGCGCCGCGCCGTGGCCTATGGCATCGACCGCCGGGCCGCCAACGAGATCCTCTGGGAAGGCCGCGCGCAGGACACGGGCGGCGCACCCGTCCCGCCGACTGATCCCTGGTTTAGCGGGAAGGACTACTACCCTTACGACCCGGCGCGCGCCCGCGCGCTGATGGAGGAGGCCGGGGCGGTGGGCACGCCGCTCACGCTCACCGTGCCGAGCCTGCCCTATGCGCAAACGCTCTCCGAGTTCCTCTACTCGCAGCTCACAGAGATGGGCTTTGAGGTCAGTCTGGAAACCGCGGAGTTTCCCGCGGTGTGGCTGAGCCAAGTCATGGGCGCCAAGGACTACCAGATGTCGCTCGTCGCGCACGTCGAGCCGCGCGATATCCCCACCATCTTTGGCAACCCTGACTATTACCTCGGCTATGATTCGCCGCAGGCCCGCACGCTGTTGGAGCAGGATGACATGACAGGGGCCGTGGACCAGATTATGGAGGACATGCCCGCCCTGACCTTGATGAACATGCCCAATATCGTGCTCTACCGCGAGGGCCTGACCGGCCTGCAGCCGAATCAGATCACCGATGCCATTGAGTTGCGAGGTGTGCGATGAGAATCCTGCGCTTCCTCGGCACCATGTGGGCCGCCTCCATCATCATCTTCCTGCTCATGCGGGCCGTGCCCGGCAACCCGGCGCGCGTGGCCTTGGGCGTCAACGCCACGGACGAGGCCGTGGAGAAGCTGACCCACTCCATGGGCTTAGACCGCCCGCTCATCGTGCAGTACCTGGAGTGGATGAAAGGGCTGTTAACCGGCAACTTCGGAATCTCCCTGTCCTCGCAGCAGGACATCACCCCGCTGGTGATTGACCGCGCGCAGGTTACGCTGTTGCTCATTGGGCTGGCCATCGCCCTCGCCCTGGTCGGTGCTATCCCCATGGGCATCCTGCTCGCCCGCTTTCGCCTCCCCGTGCTCAATGCCGCCACGCAGCTGGGCATCGCGGTACCGAGCTTCCTCGTCGGTATTTTGCTGGTTGCCGTGTTCTCCGTGCACCTGGGATGGCTGCCGGCCAACGGCTGGCAGCTGCCTCGCGAGGGTTTGAGCCACCTCGTGCTTCCCGTCATCTCGCTGGCGCTGGTGCAAGGAGCGATGCTCACCCGCTACGTGCGCGCCACCCTCCGCGAGGAAATGGACAAGGACTATATCCGCACCGCCCGCTCCCTGGGTGAATCCCGCACCGGGGCGCTCATCCGCCACGGCCTGCGCAACGCCGCCCTGCCGGTGCTCACCGTCACCGGCGTGCAGCTGAGCACCCTGGTGGTGGGCGCGGTGGTCATCGAGAACGTCTTCGTCATCCCCGGCTTGGGCTCTCTGCTTCTCGACGCCGTCTCCACCCGCGACCTCACCACCGTCCAGACCCTCATCATGGTCTTCGTGACCTTCACCCTGACCGTCAACCTGCTCACGGACCTGGCCTACCGGGTCATCGACCCAAGGCTCAAGGAGGCGCGATGAAACCCGGCTACATTCTGGTGGGCCTGACCATCCTGCTCGCCCTGGTCTCCCTGGTGTGGACGCCCTATGACCCCAACCTCATCTCCCCAGACCGCCTGGCCGGCCCCAGCCTGGAGCACCTCATGGGCACCGACCGCTTCGGGCGCGATACCTTCTCCCGCATCCTCGCCGGCGCCCAGATCACCGTGCTGGTGGGCGTGGTGGCGGTGGCCATCGCCGCCCTCATCGGGGTACCGCTGGGCATTATCGCCGGGATGCGCGGTGGTGGCTTCATCATGGCGGCCACCGACCTGCTGCTCGCCTTCCCCGCGCTCCTTCTGGCCATCGTCGCCGGCGCGGTGTGGGGCTCGTCGACGCTCACGGCGACCATCGCCATCGGCATCGCCGGCATCCCCTCCTTCATCCGGGTCACGCGCTCGGGCACGCTGCAAATCATGACGCAGGACTATATCGCGGCCGCCCGCATCTCGCGCGTGCCGCCGGCGCTCATCGCGTGGCGCCACGTCCTACCCAACCTCGGCGGCATCGTGGCCATCCAGGCCTCCGTCTACTTTGCGCTGGCCGTCCTCGCCGAGGCTGGCCTCTCCTACCTCGGCCTGGGTACCGCCCCGCCGACCGCCTCCTGGGGCCGCATGCTGCACGACGCCCAACCCCTCCTCGCCACCCATCCCCTCCAGGCGCTGTGGCCCGGGCTGGCCATCGCCGGCACCGTCCTCGGATTCAACCTGCTAGGAAGCCATGCTGACCGTCACTGATCTGCGCGTGGGCCCCGTCGGCCCCCTCTCCTTCTCCATCGCACCCGGCGAGCGCGTCGGCCTCATCGGCGATTCCGGCAGCGGCAAGTCGCTGACCGCCCTAGCCATCATGGGGCTGTTGCCCGACCACCTGCAGGCCACCGGATCCATTAACTTCAACGGCCAGGAGCTGCTGGGGATGCGCGACCGCGACCTGCGCAAGCTGCCGCTGGCCATGGTCTTCCAAGAACCCATGACCGCGCTCGACCCGCTGATGAAGGTGCCCGGCTTCAACCGCTTCCCGCACCAGCTCTCCGGCGGGCAGCGCCAGCGCGCGCTCATCGAGATGGCCATGGCCCGCCGCCCCAAGCTGCTCATCTGCGATGAGCCGACCACCGCCCTGGACCCCTTCACCCAGGAGGAGATCCTCTCCACCATCGTCGATGCCGCGGACAGCGAAGACACGGCGCTGCTGTTTATTAGCCATGACCAGGACGTCGTCAAGCGCGTGTGCGACCGCGTCGTGCGCATCGGTGAGCTCACCACTCCCGACCTCACCCCGCCGCCCATGCCCACCCTGGGCGAGCCCGTCATCGAGCTTAAGAACGTGACCAAGGCCTACCGCGGGGTCACCGCGCTTGACGACGTCTCCCTCACCGTCCGCGAGGGCGAACGCCTCGGCATCGTCGGCGGTTCCGGTTCCGGCAAATCCACGCTGCTCAAGCTTCTCACGGGGCTGGCGCAGCCGACCTCGGGGACGGTGGCGGTGAAGAAGCGGGTGCACATGGTCTTCCAGGACCCCAAGGGCTCGCTCAACCCGCGCATGCCCATCTGGAAGATCGTGGCCGAGGGCGGCGGGACGCGCGAAGAGGCCGAGGCCGTGCTGCGTGAGGTCGGCATCGATGGCTTCGAGCGCTATCCCCGGGACTTCTCCGGCGGACAGCGCCAACGCATCTCGCTGGCGCGCGCCGTGGTGGGCAAGCCGGAGATTCTGCTGGCGGACGAGGCCGTCTCGGCCCTGGATGCCACCTCGCGGGCCCAGGTCCTCGAGCTTCTACAGCGCGTAACGAAGGACATGACGCTGGTGTTCGTCTCCCACGACATTGACGTCGTGCGGCACTTATGCCCCACGGTGGCGGTGCTACAGGACGGCCGGCTCGTGGATCGCGGCGAAACGAGTAAGGTGTTCTCCCGATATGGAACACCCACTGCCGCAACGTCCTAATGCACTTCAGCTCTTTACCGCCTTTAACACCTCCGCGCGCCGCTGGCCCGGTGCCCTGCGCGCGGCGTTGGCGATCATTATCCCCGGCGGGATCGCTGTAGCGACGGGCCACCCGGATGCGGTACTGCTCATTTCGGCGGGCGCGTTCTCCGTCATTTATGGCGAGGGGCACCCCTACCGCACGCGACGCCGCGTGATCCTCACCGCTGGCGGGCTGCTCACGCTGGCGGCCACGGCTGGTTCCCTCGTCGGCGTGCATGGGCTGGCGCTGTCCGCGGTGTTTACGGTGGTGCTGGCGACGACCGGCGCGTTCGTGCAGAATGCGCTGCGGCTGCCGCCGCCGGGTTCCTTCTTCATCGTGATGGTGGCCGGCGGCTCCACGATGCTGCGCGGGGTCTCGCCGTGGGAGGTGGCCGCGTGGAGTCTGGCCGGCGTGGCGGCCGGCTATGTGCTGGGCATGCTGCCGCGTTTCCGGGATCCGCACGGCCCGGAGACCCGCGCGGTGGCCGCGTTGGAGAAGGCCGCCGACGCCTTCGTGAACTCAGATAGCGATTTCCTGGCTCGCCACCACCAGGCGCAGTCCGCCATTTCCACCGCCTGGCAAGCGCTTGCCGACGCCGGCGTCATCCGCGGCGGCCGCATCCGCCACCCCGCCCAAGCGGAGCTGGTGCACCGCGCGCTGGCCGCGCAGCAGCGCATCGTGGCGCACCACAAGCAGGTCGGCGGCAACTCGGATGAGCTGTCTGATTCCCCCACCTACGTGGACCCGGACCGCACCACCATCCCGCACACCAAGCCGACGATGCGCTACCGCTTCTACCGCGCCGCGGTGGGCAATTCCCACGCGGTGGTAACAGCGGAAAAGATCGCGCTCGGTGGCCTGGCCACCGCGTTCATTGGCATGGCGCTGGGGCTCAACCGCCCGGACTGGGGCGCGGTCTCGGTGCTCCTGCTCTTGCAGTGGGGGCCGGACCGGGTTCCGGGAACGATTCGCGGTGTGCAACGTATGCTGGGCTCGGTCTTGGGCGTGTGCGTCTTTGCGCTCATTGCGTCCTTCAGCCCGCACGGCTGGGGGTTGGTGCTCGCGCTGGCCTTCTGCCAGTTCTGCGCGGAGATTCTGGTGGTGAAGAACTACGCCTTGTGCGTGATCTTCTCCACGCCTCTCGCTTTGCTCATGGGCAACTCCTCGGAGCACATGGCCCACACCATCGGCTCGCGTATGGCGGAGATCGGCCTCTCCGTGGTCGTGGCGATGCTCTTCTTGTGGCTGTGGAAGCCGCGGGCCCAGCTGATCAACCACTACCGCCTGCAAACGCGCTGCTTCGAGGCGATGGCCGCCCTGCTCGGCGCGCTACTCATCAAGACCCCCGAGGAAGCGCTGGCACAGCGGCGCGACCTGCACTACGAGCTGCTCTCGGAACGGCGTAGCATCCAGTCGCTGGCGACCAACCACTCCGATATCAGCGAGTTCTGGGAGCGCCACACCGCCTTGCAACCGGCCGGCTACTTCCTCTTAGATTTCTGCGTGGTCAATCCGCTCTCGCAGCCCAGCCGCGCGGAATTGGACACGCTCATCGAGAAAATCACCGCAGCGGAAATGCGTCAATGATCTCGTAGCGGGGCCCACCGCCGCGCCCCTCTCCCAAGAAAGATTGGACGAGGCTGATTTCCGTGACCTCGAACTCGGGTCCGCGGTAGACGCTCAGCGCGTGCACCGCATCCGGGATGAGCCACGGATCCCGCGTCCGCCTCCCTGCCCGGGCCAGCGTGAGATGCGGGCGCGATGGCTCAAGCATGAGGTGTTTGACCTGCCCTTTGACGCCTGCCCACAGCACCTGTTTCTCAAAAGAGCCAGCCCCGCTCAGGCTCAGCGTGAGCGGCCCCGCTTCGATGCCGCGCAGCGCCTCGCGGACCTCCACTGCGTCATTGGGCTGTTCCCCGAAAAAGTCGAGGGTGATGTGCCAGTTATCCGGGTCCGTCCACCGCAGCCCGTTGTCCTTGAGCGGGCGCACGGCCCGCACCAGGTGCTCACGGGCCTCTGCGGAGGGAAAGAGGGCGCTGAAAAGGCGAATCATTTCACCGACAGCAACAGGTTCGGATCGAGTACGTGTTCCTCCACGAGTTCGAAGAGAGCGAAGGCTTCCTCCAGCTCACGGACATTCTCATCAAAATTAGGCAGCGACATGGCATTCCAATCGACGCAGAAATAGGTTCCTTCATCCTAGCTCACAACACTGTCATTTCGCGCACCTGCGATAATGGTCACCATGAACTCTCGACAAGCCACCGGTCCCCCAGTAGGCATCTATCCCCACGACATGCACCCGGGCTTGGTCCCCGGCATCGGCGTGGAGGACCAACGCAACGCTTTCGCCCTCGACAAAATCACCTTTTTCAGCACCGCTACCTTCGTCGTAGCCTTCATCGTGTGGGGCATTAGCTCGCCAGAATCCGTCTCGGCGGCGTCCTCCACCGCTTTTTCCTGGGCCATCACCAACGCCGGGTGGCTGCTCAACATCACCATGATGATGGCCGTTGCCACCATGCTCTACATCGGCTGCTCCCGCCTGGGCCGCATCAAGCTCGGTACCGATGACGAAGAGCCCGAATTCGGCTGGTTCAGCTGGGTCGCCATGATGTTTGGCGCCGGCATCGGCGTCGGTATCTTCTTCTACGGCCCCTCGGAGCCGCTGTCGCACTACATCTCCCCGCCGCCTCACACCGTCGATGGCAACACCGTCGAAGCCCTCCACCAAT
>NZ_KV818345.1:52874-62540 GCF_001814885.1 Corynebacterium sp. HMSC068G04
CACCAATCCATGGCCCAGGCGCACTACCACTGGGGAATCTCTCCCTGGGCGGCGTACGCCCTCGTCGGCGGCGCCATCGCTTATTCCTCCTACCGCCGCGGTCGCGTCCCGCTCGTGTCCTCGATTTTCAAGCCGCTGTTTGGCTCCCGCGATACCGACGGCCCGCTGGGCAAGCTTATCGACGTCCTCGCACTCGTCGCCACCCTCTTCGGCACCGCCGCCACGCTGGGTCTCTCCGCCATCCAGATTGGCCAAGGAGTGTCCATCATCCGCGGTGCCGGCCCGATGACGAACACCGTGCTCATCGTGATCATCGCCGTGCTGGGGTGCGGTTTCATCGTCTCGGCGGTCTCGGGCGTGTCCCGCGGCGTGCGCTACCTGTCCAATTTCAATATCACGCTGACGCTGGCCCTCGTCTTCTTCGTGTTCCTTGCCGGCCCGACCTTGCTCCTGCTCAATCTCATACCGTCAGGCATCGTCACCTACATCGACCAGCTCTTGCCCATGATGGCCAAGGGCCTGTCCTGGGGCGATGAGACCGTCGAATTCCAGTCCTACTGGACTGCGTTCTACTGGGCATGGTGGATCGCGTGGACGCCGTTCGTCGGCATGTTTGTGGCCCGTATCTCCCGCGGCCGCACGCTACGCGAGTTCACGGCAGTGACCGTCTTCGCCCCGTCCCTCATCCTCATCCTGGCCTTCACCATCTTCGGCGGCACCGCTATCACCTTCCAACGCGAGGAGCTGCCCAACTTTGATGGCTCCGCCTCCGGCGAGCAGGTGCTCTTCGCCATGTTCGATAATCTGCCGCTGAGCAGCATCACGCCCTTCGTCCTGATCGTGGTCCTAGCGGTCTTCTTCATCACCTCGGCCGATTCGGCGTCGGTCATCATGGGAACCATGTCCTCCAAGGGCGACCCCGCCCCCAACAAATTCATCGTCATCTTCTGGGGCCTGTGCATGATGGGCATTGCCGTAGTCATGCTTCTCACCGGCGGCGAGGACGTGCTCACCGGCCTGCAGAACCTGACCATCCTCTCGGCGCTGCCCTTCTGTATCGTGCTGCTCGTCATGATGGTGGCCTTCATCAAGGACCTGCGCTCCGACCCGATGTTCATCCGTCGCGCCTACGCGCGCGCCGCGGTAGAAAACGCCGTTGTGCGCGGCATCGAGGAGCACGGCGATGACTTCGAGCTCACCGTCGAGCATGCCAACGAAGGCCGCGGTGCCGGCTCCGACTTCGATTCCTCAGCGCACCGTTACACGGACTGGTACCAGCGCACCGATGAAAAGGGCGAGAATGTAGACTACGACTTCGACACCGATACCTGGGCCGATGGCTACGACCCGAACTCTGAACAGAAGGAGACCTAAGTGGGCATCCCCGACGATGTCGTCCTCGACGGCTACACGCTTATCGAACAGCACGAAGTGGACCACGAGTTCCTCATCAATGGCTCGCCGCTCGCCGTGGATACGCCTCTGCTATTCGCACTCACGATTGTTGGTGTTCTCCTCGTGGCGGCCAGCTTCTTCCTGCGCAGGCCGGGCCGCATCATCGCCGGGCTCTTGGGCGCGATCCTGACGCTGACCAAGCTGTGGTGGATGCCCATTGCACTTGCCCGCCAGTTCAACGACAGCCAGGTCTTCGGCTACGCGCTGAAGTACTACCCCCAGTACTGGCCGGCGGCGTCCATCATCGTGATCGTCATCGCGCTGCTCGGCCTCGCCTCCGCGTTTATCCGCCGGCGCTAGCGCGATTCCAACACCGCAATCGCGATGTGCACCCGGTTGGTGCCACCAAGCTTGTCCAGGATGTGCTTGATGTGGGTTTTCACCGTCGTAACTGACACGTAGAGCTGCCCCGCGATTTCCTGGTTGTCTAGGCCCTGGGCCACTAACTCCGCCACCTCGTTCTCGCGCTGGCTTAAGCCCTCCAGCGGGCGGGGCCCAGGCGCCTTTGTCTCTGCCGGCGCGGGCTCGGGGTGCTTGAGCGCCAGCAGATTCTTCAGGGCCTTCGGGCTCAGCAGCTGCTGCCCCGTGGCCGCAGCGCGCACCGCCGAGACTAGGCCCTCCGGCTCGATGGTCTTGAGCAGAAAGCCCATCGCGCCGGCGTGCAGCGCATCCACGATGAACTCATCCGTATCGAAGGCGGTGAGCATGCCCACCGGGATATCCGGCGCGCTCGCGCGCAGCTGCCCAGCCGCCTCGATGCCGTCCATGACGGGCATTCGGATGTCCATGAGAACGACATCCGGTTGCAGGTCCAGCACGCGGGCCACGCCATCGCGCCCATTGCTGGCCTCGGCCACCACCTCGATGTCTGCGGCGCCCTCCAGGATGAACCGAATGCCGCGGCGCAGCGCCTGCTCATCATCGACTAATACCACTGAAATCATTACGCGCGTGCCTCCTCAGGGAGTTCGAGGACCCAGGTGAAGGTGGAGGCGTCGTCAAGCACTGTGAAGGTACCTCCCGCCAGCCGGGCGCGTTCCTCCAGACCTAGCAGGCCGTTGCCGCCACCCGACTCCGGCTGGTGCGCCACCTTCTTGTTCTGCATGGTCACCCGCACCTTACCTTCCTCGTTGTCCACGCTGAGCGTCACCTTCTTCCCCGGCGCGTACTTGCGCGCGTTGGTCAGCCCCTCCTGCACGGCGCGGCCCAGCGTGTGGGCGGCTAGTGTGCTCAGCTTATCGACATCCCCCTTCTCATAGCGCACCTTCGTCCCCGTCGCACGTGCGCGCTCGATGTGTTCCTCGATGCTCGCGCGCGGATCCACCCTGTCATCCACGCGCAGCGCCTTGATCACCCCGCGCAGGTCCTCCACGGCGGCCTTGGCCTCCGACTGGATGGTTCCCGCCGCCTCAGCGACGCGCTCCGGGTCGGCATCCTTGCGGTAGTTCAGGCCACCCGCGTACACGGAAATAAGGCTGAGCCGATGCGAGAGGGAATCGTGGATATCGCGGGCAATGCGGTTGCGTTCCTCCAGGCGCGCCCGCTCCTCGCGCGAGCGCAGCTGGTCCTCATTAAGCTCCGCCAAGCTCACCAGCGTGACCTCGCGCTGGCGGCGCTGCGCGCGCACCGAGCCCGTAATCCAGGCAACGATAAGAAAGAGGCTTCCATAGAACACGTAACCAAAGGGATCGAAGATGTTCATCCGAATGTAAGGCACAGAGATAACGGTCACACACGAGGCCACGAAGACCGCCGTCCCCGCCAGGGACCACCGCAATCGGCCGCGCGAGATGATTGAAATCAACACCACCAGCACTGACAGCGACAGTGGGCGAAACCCGCCTAGTACCAGGACGAGCAGAGCCGCAATCAGCACCACCGGGTGGCCGGGGTACTCCTCGTGGATGTTGCGCTCCCGCCGTGAGTGGTGCAGGGCGAAGGGCAGCAGAATCCACGTGGCGAAGCTAAATAGACCCATCAAGCCCATAACAAGGGCTTCCTGATCCGTCCCCTCGAAGTTTTCGATATGGGGGATCCATGCCGCCAAATCCGCCACCACGCAGAGCAGAATGAGCAGCACCGTGATCCACAGTGGTCGCGTCTTTCTCGTCATGGTTGCCACGATAGTTCTCCCTGCGTTCCGGAAAATCCTCCCTGCGGAGGATACCGGCACCCCAAGCCCGGTTCATAACCTAAACCGCATGAGAAGAACACAGACTTTGTACGAACTGCTCACCGCCGCCGGACTGGTGTTCGTCGCTTATGATTTCTCCCACGGCGCTTTCGTCACTACCAGCGCGCTCGCCGCAGTGTTGTACGCGGCCGTGGCAATCGGTCTCACGTTGCTGATTTTGCGCAAGCACCCGGGCATTGCGCACGGGGTGGTGTGGGGTATTGCGGTCTCCACTGTCGCCGGCCAGCTCAACGAGAACATGTACCACCTCCTCATCCGCACGGTCCCAGACTGGCTGGTCATCGCTGGCATCGCCCCACTCACCGAGGAAGTCCTCAAATTCCTCGGCGTCATCTTCATTTGCACCTGCGTCATCCGGTCCCGCCACTGGGCGGACTACGTTTTCGTCGGCGTGGCCGTGGGGATGGGTTTTAGCGTGAGCGAAAACGCCGTCTACTACGCCAACATGACGCTGGAGAACCTCGATTCTGATCTCAGGGGAACGTTGCTGGCGCTCCTTGTCCGCTTCATCGCGAACCCGCTCATGCACTCCTTTTTCACCGGCATCGCAGCATATGGACTCTCCCGCAGGCAACCGGTGCGTTGGCTGCTTATCGCCATGGCGGTGCACTTCACAGCCAATTTCGGCCCGTCTATCTCTACCGCGTTTGACGACGCCCTCTGGCCCATCTTCCCTACCTTCCTCATCCTCATCGGCCTGTGGGTCGCCACGATTGTCAGCATTGTGAAACTCCGCAAAATCCTCCCTGCGGAGGATACCGGCGCAAAATCGCAGCTCTTAGGGTCAAAAGCATGAGAAACACACTGATTTATTCCTGCATCGGCGTCCTCGCCGCAGTACCGCTTGCCGACGCCCTCCTCCCCGACCCCACTCCCGACACCACGCCCGTACGCGGTATCCCGGGGCTTGAATGCCCGGAGGATCCGTACGCCTCCTCGCAGACCTGGAACTGCGGTGGTGCGACCATCATTTCTGAGGAAGGCAGCTCCTCCCACGAGGTCGAGACCTACCTGCCGCGGCAGCACCGTTCCTTCATCGGGACGCGCGCGCTCACCGACGCCCCCATCACCACCCAGGCGCCGGAGCTCTACCGCGTCTCCGATGGCGATGGCATCACGCTGGCTGACCCGCACAACAACACCGTCTCCTTCCTCCACATCGACGGGCCAAAGGCAGAGGACTTCGCCGACCGTGTTCAGAAGGAGGAAGCTTGAAGTACCTGTATTACCTGCTGACGCTCGGCGCGCTAGGGGTGACCGTTGTTCACTACACTCGCGAGCCCTTCCTGCCCGCGAGCGCGCTGACTGCCGTGATCTTCGCCGCCGTACTCGTCCCCCTCGCGCTGTTCTTCCTGCGCCGCCGGCCGGGAATTGCGCACGGCGTGGTGTGGGGTTTTGCCGTCTCCGGGCTCGCGGTGGAACTCAACACGAACATGACCCACCTACTCGCCCGCGCGGGCCTAGAGTGGCTGGGCGCTGCGGGATATGCGCCGCTCATCGAGGAAGTGCTGAAGTTCCTCGGCGTGCTGCTTATCTGCACCTTCGTCATCCGGCCCCGCAGTTTGCTCGACTACGTCTTCGTGGGCGTGGCCGTGGGCATCGGCTTCACTGTAGGTGAGGACGCCACCGCCTTCGCGCGCATGACGGCGGATAACCTCGACTCGGATACCTCCGGGGCAATCGGGGCGGTGGTCATCCGCCTGGGATCCAACCCGCTCTCCCACGCGCTGTTCACCGGGCTTAGCGCCTATGGCCTATCCCAGAAACAACCGGTGCGCTGGCTCATTATCGCCATCGCGGTGCACGCCACGAAGAATCTCTTCCCGTCGTTAAGCACCGCGCTCGACGACGCCATCTGGCCCCTCCTCGCCGGCATGGTCGTCGTGCTCGCCGAGTGGGTAGCCACCATCTGGGGCACTATTGCGCTGCGGAAGAAGGCGGCTGCGCATCCGCCCCTGTCCCCTGCACCGGCGCACGCATAGCCTTCGTGGCCGGCGAGGGGTGCGCATCCTCGGCGGCGAGGCGCTCAAAGGCCACCGCCGCCAGGGCTGCGGCTTGGTCTCCCAGAACGGAATCATCGAAGCGCACCTGCGGCGAGTGGTTCCACTCGCGCATGTGCTCCGGGGTGTGCGGATCGCCGGTACCGAACCACATGAAGGTGCCCGGAACCTGGGCGAGCACCGCGCCGAAGTCTTCCGAGGCCATCATCGGCGTGTCCATGGTCAGCACGTTTTCCGCACCGAACATCCCCGCCCACAACGACGCCGCGAACTGGTCCTCGCGCGGTGAGGTCTTGGTGGCCGAGTACAGGACCTCAAAGTCCACCTTCGCGGTACAACGGTGCGAGGCCGCCACGGAGCTCGAGACCTCGATGATCATTTGGCGGACGGCGTCGATGTGTTCGTCGCGAAGCACGCGCACCGTCGCTCCCAGCTCCGCCTTGTCCGGGATGACGTTGACCGCACCGTCGCCTGCGCGCAGGTTGGTCACCGTGATGACAATCGGCGAGTTCGCGTCGAAGCGCCGGGTCAGCGCCACCTGCAGCGCCACCTGGATCTCCGCAAGGGCCGCAACCGGATCGATCGCATCGTGCGGGCGCGAGCCATGTCCGCCCTTGCCGTAGACGGTGATTCCCAAGTTGGACGACGAGGCCATCATCGGGCCCGCGATGTGGTGGAACGTGCCCCGATCCTGCGGGCCGACGTGCAAACCGTAGGCGGCAATGGGGCGGCGGCCGGCGGCGTCGAGCACGCCCTCATCGATCATCGGCTGCGCACCGCCCGGGCCTTCCTCACCCGGCTGGAACATGAAGATGACATCGCCCAACAACTCCTCGCGGTGACGGCACAGCATCTTCACCGCGCCGATCAGCCCCGCCGTGTGCAGGTCGTGGCCACAGGCGTGCATGTTGTCATTCGTCGAGGCAAACGGGCTGCCCGTCTGCTCGCGCACCGGAAGGCCGTCCATGTCCGCACGCAGCAGCACCGACACGGGGCGCTCGCCGCGCTTGCCGCCACGCAGCACCGCGACGACCGAGCTGAGGTCACGGCCCAGATGAATCTCCAGCGGTAGGCCTTTAAGGGCTTCGAGCACCTTCTCCTGGGTGCGCGGCAGATGCAGCCCCACCTCCGGGTTCTGGTGCAAATCGCGGCGGAACTCCTGCAACTCCGGAAGCAACTCCCGGCCTTCCTCCACGAACACCTGGCTGGCCAACCGCTCCCCCAGCTTGGCCGAAACCATCGGAAGCGGTGGCAATTGCTGACGGTGGCGCGGGGCCATCTTCATGGTGTCATCCTTTCCGAGCATGTGCGCCGAGCATACCGGAATCTGTAATAAGCTAGCCGTTTATGAAGCTCTTCTCCGCGCTGGTGGCCAGCTCCCTGATGTTCACGCCCGGTTCCTCCTACCAATTGTCGAGCCGCGACGAGGCCTCATCGCAGTGGGCCGTGGACACCATGTTCAACATCATCGATGGCTTAGGCACCTCCTCCCATCTGCTTACCGACGCATGGTCTACGGAGCAGGAAGAGTACCCATACCCGATTAAAGAAATCGACGAGGTCTCCCTCGTGGAGCGGCGTGCTACCGACGAACCAGGCCGTGAGAAGTGGATCATCTCCTCGCCGTCGATGGGGCGCGATATTCCCGTCGACGTCGTCGTGGGCAACGGCGGGCCCGTTGTGTACTTTCTCGAGGGCGTAGATTCCCCGGAGACCTCGAACTGGATCACCAAGGGCCACGTGCGCCGCGTGTTTGGGGATACGGATGCGAGCATGGTGATTCCGTCGCAAGGCGCAGGTTCCATGTGGACCGATTGGAGAGAGGATGACCCCAAGCTGGGGCGCCACAAGTGGGAAACTTTTGTCACCACCGAACTCGCCCCCGTCGTGGAAGCGGAGCTCAACCACAACGGCAAGCGCGGACTCATTGGGTTGTCCATGGGAGCGTCGGGCGCGGTAATGATGGCGAACAACAACCCGGGTTTCTTCCATGGCGTGGCGGGAATTTCCGGCTGCTATTCCACCACCAGCAAGGTGGGCCAGGGCACGGTGGACTTGACGGTGCGTACCAAGGGCGGCGACCCGACGAACATGTGGGGCCCGCGCGGTTCGGAGGATTGGCTGCGCAATGACGTCATGTCCCACCCGGAGGGGCTGCGCGGCACGGCGCTGTACCTCGCCGCGGCCTCGGGCGCATGGACAGACGAGGAACTGGCGGCCTACCCCGGAAAGTCCGTCAATGACCGCATCGGGGGCACCCTTTTAGAGGCCGGCTCGCGTCGCTGTACGGAGGAATTTTCCGCCGCGCTTTCCGACGCCTCCATCCCCCACACCACCGACTATCTCGCCGACGGCACCCACGACTGGGTGATGTTTGGCAAGCAATTGCAGCCGGCGTGGGATGCGATTAAACCAGCGCTCTACTAACGTCGACGACATGTCCCGATTCCGCAGCATTATTGTCCCCGCCGCCATCCTCGTGGCAGGGCTCGTCATCCTCGCAGTGTTCTACGTCGGCTTAAGCCGCCATTACAACTCACAGGAGCTGCAGGCGCTTATCGACGGCGCTAATGCCAACGGCCAGGACTATAGCGTCGTCATCCACAACGAGCTGACTGGGAGCTATTCTTTTAACGCCGAGTAATTCTGCGTTCCGGTTGCGGGGTCGGGGCACAACACTCAAATCTTCCTTGCCGAAAATGAATGCTGGAATCGACTTGATTTCCTCAGAGAGCAACAAAATACTGGATACTGGGCTAGATCTGCAACCTGCTTTTTCGACAGGACTTTAAATAACGGTTCAGGAGCCTGGATCATCCGCCCTATTTGACCTAGGAGACCCCCATGTGGCTTGACGGATATCAACAGCAATTCGGAAACCGGCTAGAGGACTTCCTCACAGAAACAGTCCCCACAGTGCTCACAGAGCTGACATCTTCCCAGAAGAAGCAAGTTACCGATGGCGCACAAGAGTTTCCCTTCGAACCCCTTCTCGAAATCCTCAATTCTAAACACAGCTATGAAGACACAGTCTCCCGAATCATAGCCATAACGGGGATATGGATGAATGCCGCATCAGGGAGCCAGTGGTGTGTTGGTCCTCTAAACAGCACAGATTACTCTGAAAGAGTAGGCATAGGAGTCAGATGGGGCGAGATCGCTTTTTCGCCGTTATCGAACATGTCGGAGAATCTGGTAGATTCATTTCCCACTTGGCCGGGCGTGCTCATGGAATTTTCTCGCATGCAAGAGGCGGATCGCGATTATTACAAACAGAGAATCCTGGAAACTCGTCCAAAGCAAAAATGATGTCCAACCGCTGCGCCGGCTCACGCCATCCTCATTGCATCGGTAGACCTCGCTAATTTGGCGGTCCTCGCTGGCCTATATGACATGGCGGCCTAGAAGGGCGTCTCGGCCAGCCAATCCCACTGAGGTATCATCAAGTTTCCTGCTTGCCACGATGCTGTCTTGTTCCCCGCGTTTACGGATTTAAAGTACCTGTAAAACTGTAACCTGACTTAGGTCATGGGTGGGTGAGCAAAGGCACTCTTGACACTGTTACCTGTTGGTTTTCGTTGGTGGGGAGGAATTTTTCCGCACTAAGTGGGTAGTGCCGGGGGTGTTCAGTAGTCTGATTTTTGTGAGTCCTTATATTCGCACTGTCAAGACCGCTTCTGGGGCGATGGCGGTGCAGGTGGTGTTCTCTGAACGCAAAGGTGCCAAAAGGATGAAGCATATCGGCTCAGCGCATTCAGAAGCTTGCGCTTTTAAGAGCTGAAGCTCAACGCATCGTCGATGGTGACCAACTCGCAATGGACTTCGGCGAGGCTACACACACCCCACCGGCAACAGGCAGCGTTTGCCACCCGCTGCCGGTAGTCGGTCAGCGTGCCGATACTTGCTGGACTGTATTGATGCGTGTTTCAACGAGTTAGGCCTTGCTGCAGCAAGCGGTGATGATCCGGTGTTTCGCGATCTGGTACGCGCCCGGATCATTAATCCCGGCTCAAAGCT
>NZ_KV818346.1:0-3107 GCF_001814885.1 Corynebacterium sp. HMSC068G04
CCACACCGCTACCATTTCAGTCTTCTGAACAAACAGGCACCACATCTCAACCCGTCCCGCTCACTTATCACCGGGAGCGTTTGCGGATACAAGGTGCAGGACATCGAGGACCCGCTGATACAAAACATTCGATACATGGACAAGCTCGTTGACGAGCTCGCCAAAGGCAAGGCCATGGAGAAGATCCTGCGCAGCTAATCTCTTCTCACTGCGCTATTCAGAGCCGCCGGACTTAAGCCACAAAAGGGTACGGCGGCGCGGTTTTCTCACGGAAGAAGTAACGCGCATGCGTGTGCCGGACGGATTCCAAGTTCGTAGCACCAATAGCAACGAGTTCAACATCGGGGTCATCGTTGATTTGATCAAGGTCATGACGGGCAAGAGTTGCCTCAGTCAAGGTTCCAAACTCGGTAACATTCAATGCACCCGTCGGGCGGTGATATTTGATGAGAAAAGCCGGCATGCTATTCGCTCCTTTCCGACCCATTGTCTGCCCATCTCTTGTCGAGCCGACTAATGAATCTATCCAACATCGTAGAAGTCTTTTGCCGCAATAAACGGGCTTCACGCAGCCCTACTGTTTCGAGGATATGCTCGGCAAACGGAGGGGAAAGCGCATCGAAATACCTCTCCACTTTGTACACAACGTCTGAAAGCTCATGGAGTGAGCGGACCTGGGTATTGAATTGCCGCGGTACTTGCTCACCAAACTCCAAGTATCGAATGCCCCGACCGTATAAGTCACCAGCCAGTTCGTAGAGGTTGGCCCATCGTGATTGGAGTGCTGTGCGTAGTTGGAACTCGGCACGGCCTGCCGGAGAATAAATGTGCAGATGGATCGCCCGATACCCAGAGTGCGGCTTTTCTCTCATATCCTGAATTTTGACGCGAGCAGCGCCTTGCTCTTCAAGGTCTTGGGCAAGTATTTCAGCGACTTTTGTTTGCTCCGAAAGCGAGACATCAAAGTCCATTCGCACTCCCGAAAAATCCTGGATGCTCTCCAGCGGAAAGCTCGGCATTCTCCTTAGTTTCTCAACAAGCACTGGCCGGGTCTTAACCCTCGATCCTACGAAGAAACGATTCGAATCCGGCTCCACAACGGCATTTGTCGAACGCTCCAGTGGCACACCCGATTTACTCAATGCTGATACGGCCAAGGACTCAAGATGGTCGCATAAGGCAGACTGTTGAACCAATATGAGCCGGTATAGCCCCTCATCGAACTCTTTCCCAGCGCGCAGCGCACTGCCTATTCGATGTATCTGCCCTTTACTAAAAGTTGTCGGCTTTTGTTCTAAGAACCTCATGGCTCCCCCTCGTGAGTTGTGCAGCAGTCCTCTCCTGTGAACTGCATCCTATGCTGTGGACACCCTTGCGCCCCACAATGAACCGATTCCCCAACGCTTCAGATGTCTGCTTTACACATTAGAAAGAAGCTAAGACAATAACTCACACAATCGATCCTTTGTTCGACTGCCTCGAAAATTACCAGCCGAATTCTGGCTATACAGTCAGGAAAGAATGGTTTGTTGACCAACAGAACCCTCCCATTTTTCAGCGCTCGGACGCGTCCCGCGATACAGTAAAGCCGCTTCCCTACTTTCCCTATTGAAGGAGACTTCTATGAATTCGTGGCATCGCCGGTCCGGCCTTGGAATGGCAACAGTCATCGCCGCAGGCCTCGTAGCGGTTCCTACTGCGACGGCACAGGAGCTCAACGTGGAATCCTCTCGGTGCTTGCGCGAAGACTGCTTCAGCGCATTTAGCAGCAAGGCAGACGGGGCCGAAGAGTACAAGCCATCTGAAGAAGATGAAGCCCGGGCTAAAGAGATGTGGCAGAACGCTGAAGACGCCCGCCTCAAGCTGGAAGAGCTAAAGAACTCCGGCGCTTCAGCGGAAGAGATAAAAGCAGCCGAAGAGGAATATCGGTCCGCCTCCCAGGCATGGGGCGAGTTCAACATGGATATCAACGTCAAAGACGCGCTGCGCGACGAGCATGAGCACGAACTTGAACAGATTGACGCGAAAGAAAAGCGCCTCTCCCTGCTCGCAGCCGGTGGCGTCGTTGCTCTCGTCACCGCGGCGGTGGCTGGGCTTGCTAAAGCAGCAGAGTTTTTCCTCCCGCAGTTGAAGGCTGCACTTTCCCTGTAGCACACAACCACGAAACTGCAGGTCGTGATAGATGTCCGGGGTCTCTGTCATACTTGACGCATGACCACGCTAGAGAATTGGGCCAAAACCTGGGCGGAGACAATTGTGGACGCCCTCGAGCGCGAATTTCCCGCCGCCATGCACCACACGAGCAGCTCAGCTGATGATTGCACCGTGCGCCCACGCGAGCTGCACCCCAGTTTCTACGGCTGTTTCGACTGGCATTCCAGCGTCCACATGCAGTATTCCGGGGTGCTGTTGGATACCATGCTCGGGCCCAAGTCTCCCACCAGTCTTGCCGCGCTTCTCGACGATCGCCTCAGCCCCCAAGCCCTCACCGTCGAATACAACTACCTTGTCGAACACCCCGGGTATGAGATGCCCTACGGGCGCGCTTGGCTGTTGCAGCTAGCCTCCATCCGTCCCAGCGAAGCAATGGATAAGCTCGTCGAGCTCACCGCGCAGCACTGCCACGACTGGCTCGGTTCACTCAACCAACCAGTACTCCACGGCATGCACTCCAATACCGCCTTCAACCTTTTCCTCATCCTCGAGGCCGCGGAGAAGATCGGGCAGGATTCGCTGGCGGATTCGGTGCGCAAGGCTGCGGTTCGCCTTTTCGGCGATGACCGCGCCTACCCACTCGAGTGGGAGCTGTCCGGGCACGATTTCCTCTCTAACGGATTATCTGAAGCTCTGCTCATGTCGCGCGTTCTCCCGGACTTCCCGCAGTGGTTCGACGGTTTCCTCCCCCACCGCGCCGAAGCACTGGATTTCCTTAGCGATATCCCAGAAGTACTCGACCCGACCGATGGCCGCTTAGCCCATCTCTACGGCCTGGCACTCACAAGGGCGTGGATGATTGTTGAGCTCGCCGAGCATTTCGACGCCTCGGCCCTGCCGCGTGCCGAAGCCTTGGTGGCCAGCGCGCGTCCGCAGCTTGTCGACGGCCACTT
>NZ_KV818346.1:3207-9151 GCF_001814885.1 Corynebacterium sp. HMSC068G04
CACCCACTGGCTTATCACCTATGCGCTGCGCTATCAGCTTGCCGTCGGGTAGTACTGTATTTTTCTAATCATCTATCCCTCAGGAGCACACCATGGATTCTCGCTACTCGGCGCGGCGCGATAACTACCGTCTGCCGGAAGAGGGAATCCGCATCGATCTCCGCGCAGAACGCGCCCGCCGCCGAAGCCGCTCCTCGTACGGCCGCGCGGGGGCCGTCGCCAAGCAGCAGCCCAACCGCCCACGACGCCGGTCAAACCAGGTCACAGCGCGCCATCGCAAGCCCAGCGACAGCCGTGGCCTCCGCCTCGTAGCCATTGTGGCGGTGGTGCTGGTCGGCATTATCGCCGCGCTCAAGCTCAATCAGGAACCAGACACACCCGCACCGCAGCCCACAGAAGTAGCAACGGAGCCCGCCGCCGTCATCGAGCCCTCCCCCGCGGTGGAGATGCACATCCCAGCGATTGATGTGCGCGCAAAATTCGAGGAGGGCTCCTGCAGGGTTAAGGACAATAAGATCAACCCGGACTCCATGAATAAGGCCTGCACCTATACCGCGGACGATAAGCCTTACACGCTTCCTGGTACGGACTCGCCGGACATCGTGGTCATTGCTGGACACACGGGCGCGGGTGTGCCGGCGGTATTCAATAACCTCTACGACGGCCGCGCCGATGAGCACAAGGCCGCGGTGGGCGACAAGCTGTATCTGCGCACGCAGAACTCCGGCGAGCAGTGGCTGGTGTATATAGCCACGGATCTGCACGATCCTTCAAAGGAAGGCCTTGAGCAGGACGAGAGTATCTGGGGTGCCGATGCCAAACCGGGCCGCCTGCTGACCATCAGCTGCATTCAGCCGGCCAACCCACTGGCTTCTGCAGTGCGCAACGCGGTGGTGGGCTGGCAGTTTGAGGGCGTAACGACCACACCTGAGCCGGCCGCAAGCTAGCGCTCAATCGTACTTTTCAACCCCCGTACAGGGGTACCCGTTTTGACAGGTCGTTGTCGAACACCCCACAACCAGCAGCCCCCACCAGAACCTGCTCTTCCACTAAACAGCCAGCCCCTTTACATTACAACTTATACTTCACGCTCATCGAACACTGCCCCAGATCAGCACGACACATCTCCCATAAATTACGGAACATCTTCACGTAACCCCTGTGACTAATGTGAAAATTGTGACTATTGTGGTTCTGGTCTGATGGACTCCCTCTCACAAACCCACTAGGAGAAACATATGAAGCGCATCCACCGCACCCTGACCGCAGCCGCACTGGCTGGCTCCCTCGCACTGGGCGGCACCGCCGTTGCCTCTGCACAGATTCCGGCTCCAGCTGAGTTCGAGCTCGATGGCGTAATCTACCGCCAGCAGGCTGACGGTAACTACATGAGCGTCAACGAGTTTGGCGGTACCGAGCTAACCAAGGAACAGGCACAGGCTGCATGGGAGCGCCTGCAGGAAAAGCAAGCCCCCGCTGACAACCCCGCCGAGGATCCAGCAGCCCCGGTTGATCCGGATCCTCAGGACAACGCTCCTGCACCGGCCAACCCGGACCCGGCTCCGGCCGGCCCGTCCAAGGTCGACACCCCGATCGACAACGGCAGCGACGCTTCTAAGAATGATCCGGAGAAGCCGGAGGCTGGCGGCGAGCAGTCCGAGGGCGGCAACGAGAATCCGGGGGCCGGTGAGGGCAAGGACGAGCCTGCTACTCCGCCCTCTGGAGAGACCGATCCGACGGGCGGCTCCCAGCCCCCGGCCGGTTCCGCCGAGGATTCCGATTTCGACGCCAAGCAGCTGGCATGGCTGGCCCTGCCGGCCGCCCTCGTCATCGGTGGCGTGACCTGGTACCTGGCCAAGGATGGCAAGACCTACGTGAAGTCCCAGGAGGCAGCCCAGAACGACGCTCCAAGTGCCGAGGAGAAGGCCGCTTCCGAGCAGATGCTCAAGGAGAACAAGGACGAGGTCATCGCCCAGGGTGGTCAGGTTGCCGAAAGCACCGCCGAGAAGTCCCAGGTACAGTCGCGCGGTATCTCCGCTGAGACCGGTTCCAACACCGTTGCTCGTGGCCTTGCCGCACTGGCCATCGCAGCCATGATTGCAGCTGGCGCTTTCGCTGCCCGCCGCAAGTTCTTTATCTAAGAGTCCCTGCGCCGCGTTCCGCGTGCCTCCAGGCCTTACTTTTAAGAGCATGGAGGAACGCGGTTCTCGCAGTTTTGTGCTTAGAGCTTGAGGTAGCGTTAATATAGTTGGATAGCCCCTGCGCACCAAGGGTTTTCTATCTTTCACTTTCCTTCGCTCTATTTCTAGGAGAATCCCATGAAGAAGGCTTCACTCGCTCTCGCCACCACCGCTCTGGCGGGCTCTCTGTGTGTTATTGGCTCGACCATCGCTACCGCCGACGAGTCCACCGCAAACGCCACCAACACCTCGGCTACCGAGATCAACTTCTGCTGGGCCCCAGCCGAAGAGTTCACCACCACCATTGAGGACACCGAGCACACCTTCAAGCAGGAGGAATTCGGACTCTGGCGCGCCACTGACAATGAAGAATTGACCCTGAACCGCGCCGAGGTCATGGCGATTGCCAAGGACGACGCCTCTGCCTGTGGCAAGCAGGACACCGCAGCCGCTGAAATCCAGGAATCCCTGGCCAAGAACCCGCCGAGCTCGACGACGTCCACGACGACAACGCCGACCACCCCGACGGAGAAGCCCGTGGAGCCAGCGGATGACCCTTCGCAGGCACCGACCGGCACCAATGAGTCCAGCTCCTTCGATGAAGCCCTCAGCTCCAAGGACGGTGAGCCGACCGATCTTGGCATTGCCGCCATCGTCACTGCTGTCCTAGGCGTCATCGGCGCCATCGCTGCTGTCGCTCCGAACGTGGCAAAGTCCCTGGGCATTAAGCTGCCTTTCTAACAGCTCCGCCCGCTTAAGAAAAGCGCTCCTCACCACCAATCGTTGAGGAGCGCTTTTCACGTAGCAGGACGTGTATCGATCTACTTCAGAGTTACCTTGTAATACAGCGGCTTCGACTTCCACGTAAAGATCACGTCATCGACACGCTCGGAGTAGCCACCAGTGGAGTTGGTGTACCAGAGCGGGATTGCTGGAAGGTCCTTCATGAGCACCGCTTGGGCATCATTGACCCGCTCAACACTCTCCTCTTCGTTAGCTGCCGCGGCGGCCTTCTTCAGAAGCGAATCGAACTCGGGGTTGGAATAGTCAGCGTCGTTAGTCGCAGCACCCGTGGCATACAACGGTTCCAAGAAACTCGACGGCGACGGGTATACCGACTGCCAGCCGGTGCGGAACGCACCCTCGATAGTCTTGTTCGTGACTTCATCGCGTAGCGATTTGAAATCCGGATACGGCGCTGGCTGCGCATCAATATCAAGGGTGTTTCGAATGAAGTTCACGACAGCATCGACCCACTCCTTGTGACTACCGTCGGAATTGTACGCCACGGTGAACGGCCCCTTGAATGGCTTCATCTCCTCCGCCTTGGCCCACAGCTCGCGCGCCTTGTCCGGGTTATAGGTCAGGACGTCGTTGCCGGGGATGTCTGTGGCACCGTCGTTAAGCACAGGCGATGTGAAATCCACCGCCGGAGTGTTCGTCCCTTGGAAAATGGTCTGGGTAATCTCGTCGCGGTCAATGGCCATGGACAGTGCTTGTCGACGCAACGCCCCCGCCTCCCCGCTAAAGTTCTCATCCCCGGCGGGGATAGTAATGGACTGGAAAATTGCAGCAGGCTCGTTCACTGCGCGCTCGCCGAGATCAGTTTCAAAGTTGGCCATGGCCGAGGACGGGACCGAGTCCAAAACATCGAGGTTCCCCGAAAGCAAGTCAGCATAGGCCGCACTGGCGTCGGCATAGAAAACGAAGTTCAGACCATCGTTCTGCGCCTTGCGGTCACCTTCATACTTCTCGTTGGGAACGAGTATCGCATTCTGGTTATGGTTCCATTCCTGCAGCTTATAAGGGCCACTTCCCACTGGGTTTTGGCCGTAGGCGTCGATGTCATCGAAGGCTGATTCGTGCATGGGGAAAAAGACGGAATAACCCAAACGCGTCTCGAAATCCGCCGTGGGCTCATCAAGTTCAATGGTGAACGTCTTCTCATCGACAACCTTGAGCCCTTCCATGCTCTCTGTTCCTTCTTCGTAGCCCTTGATGGGCTCGAAGAAATAGGCAGAGAGCATGCTGTTCTCTACAGCGTTGTTCCACGTATCGACATAGTCCTGGGCACGCACCGGGGAGCCATCGGAGAACACCGCGTCCTCCTTGAGCGTGACCTTGTACGTCACGTCATCGGTCTTCTCTATGCTCTCTGCTTGGTCGTTGTGCACCTCACCATTCTCATCGAAGTACACGAGTCCCGAGTAGATGAGGTCGATGAGCGTTGCGCCCGGCACATCGCTGGTATCTGCAGGGATGAGCGGCTTTTGGGGTTCGGTGGAGTTGGTACTGATGAAATCAACATCCGCCGCACCACCCGATCCGTCTCCTCCGCATGCAGTCAGGCCAGCTGCTGCGACGACAGCGGCGAGGCTCGCGCCGACTTTTGTCCCTTTCATGAGTTCTCCTTAGGGGTATCGTATGCGTGACTTCCCTCATAACAATACGGCGATATGTTGCGCTTCACTCAATAAATGCACTCTCCGCCGCCGGAACCTTGCGCAGATCCCCTGTGTAACGCCTGTCAACATCCTCGGCTCCTCACCCACACCTCTCCCCGGCCGCACTACCGCCATACAGTCTTTTTCGCGTTTTCGTAGCACCATAATCGCGTCAGCAAACATTATTGCGCGCTGATAAGCCCTTGGCAGCTGTCGTGGAATACCCATATAACCTTTCACAGCTTGACCAATCCCTTTCCGACCTTCGTTAGCATGTGGGAGGTCGAAGTCAGTAAGCGATGACGAACATCGCCTGATGACGGCCTTTCACTTTCATAAGATGTCCCCGATCTATTCCCAGGAGAAATAATATGAAGCGCATTTCCCGCAACCTCACCGCTGCCGCTCTGGCGAGCTCCCTCGCACTGGCTGGCGCCACCGCCGCCAACGCGGAGGAGAACACTGACGTAACCGTCAACGATGCCATCAACGCCATCACCGAGGCCGGCGACAACACTGGTGAGACCGAAGGCGAGAACGGCGACAACACTGACGAGACCGAAGGCGAGAACGGCGACAACGCTGACGAGACCGAAGGCGAGGCCGGCGACAACGCTGGCAAGACCGAGGGCGAGAAGCAACCGGGCAATGACAAGCAGCCAGGCAAGGGTGATACCAACAAGGAGCCAGGCAAGGGCGATACCAACAAGGAGAAGAGCTCCTTCGACGACATTAAGGCCAAGCTGTCTTCCGAGGAAGGCAAGCCGACCGATCTGGGCATCGCTGCCATCGTTCTCGGCGTCCTTGGCGCAATCGCTGCTGCCGTTCCGGCCGCTGCTCAGGCCCTGAACATCAAGCTTCCGTTCTAATCACTGAAGCTTGAACGTCCTAAGGGACGTCGTTAAGCACACAGGCACCCCCACCACCATCGCGTGGATTGGGGGTGCCTTTGTGTGTTCATGGGGAGTACTCCCGAAAATCGAAGGTTTTTCGTCTTACATCAGCCGCACGCGTGGGATCTGGGTTACACTCCGAACCCAACCGATCCCGGTTAACGGAATGATTCATTCCACTTTCCATCACCCTTTCACCTACTACCTATTCTCGGAGTTCTTATGTCTAACTTCTCTCGCGGCCTGCTTGCCGCAACCCTGACCAGTTCACTCGCATTCGCTGGGGCCACCGCCGCCTCTGCTGAGGAAGCTGCCACCACCAACTGCGGCTCCCCGAAGGCCGAGTTCACTGCCACCGTTGATGGCAAGGAGCACACCTTCAAGAAGGTCAGCGAATTCCTGTGGCAGGCCACCGACGATGAAAAGG
>NZ_KV818346.1:9251-21737 GCF_001814885.1 Corynebacterium sp. HMSC068G04
TGAGCTAAGCCGCGCCGATATCTTCGACCTGGCCAAGGCTGGCGAAGACGTATGCAATTCCGAACCTATCGATATCGACGACGAGTCCGACGGCAACACCGGCGGCGGCGATGACGCTGACAACGACGACGAGTCTGAGGGCGGCGGCGATGACGCTGACAACGACGACGAGTCTGAGGGCGGCGATGACGACGAGTCCGACGACAACACCGGCGGCGACGATGACGCTGACAACGACGACGAGTCTGAAGGCGACGATGAAGACTCCGAAAACGGCGACGATGACGAGTCCGAGGGCGACAAGGATAAAAACAAGGACAAGAGCTCCTTTGATGGCATCAAGGATGCACTATCCTCCGAGGACGGCAAGCCGACCGACCTGGGCATCGCAGCAATCGTCATTGGCGTCCTTGGCGCACTGGCTGCAATCATCCCGAATGCTGCACGCGCACTGGGCATCAAGCTTCCGTTCTAACCTGAAGCACTAAAACGCCATTTCTTCGGCGTTGACTAGTCACCCCCAATCACTTCGTTCAAGTGATTGGGGGTGTTTTCAATGTCCGGAAAACACCCGTTAGCTAAGGGGCAGATTAAAAATAGTCAAATTTATATTCAAAGCTGCGACATCCGCTTCGCGAGCGACCTACACTCTTGCCTCAGCCGGTACCGGTTATCTGATTGGTTCTTAAACCTTTCCGATTCACTATTTTTCACTTCTATTTCATCTCTATTGGAGACAACATGAATAACTTCTCCCGCGGCCTGCTCGCCGCAACCCTGACTGGCTCTCTCGCATTCGCTGGCACCACCGTCGCCTCTGCTGAGGAAGCTGTCACCACTACCAACTGCGGTTCCCCGAAGGCTGAGTTCACTGCCACCGTCAACGGCAAGGAGCACACTTTCAAGAAGGACAGCGAATTCGTCTGGACGTCCACCACCGATAAGAACGTCCAGCTGTTCCGCGCCCAGATCTTCGATCTGGCCAGGGCCGGCGCAGCAGTGTGCGACTCCGAATCGATCGACCTCGGCGATTGGGGCGCTTCCCAGGGCGGCCCGGGCAAGGTCGACTACGATATCGTCGACGGCGAGCGCCAGGATCCTGCACCTGTCGAGGACGAAGACAAGGACAAGGACAAGGACACCGAGCCGTCCAAGGACAAGAAGAGCTCCGTTAAGGATGAGCTCTCTTCCGAGGACAACAAGCCGACCCCGCTCGGCATCGCTGCTATCGTTGCCGGTGTTCTCGCCGTCATCGCAGCTGCCTTCCCGTTCGTCAAGAACGCCCTGAAGCTCTAAGTCTTTAACGCCTGTTCCACAGGCACCTAGTACCAGCGCCTCCGCGCCACAACACCTGTGGCACGGGGGCGCTTTCACTTACCCCCACAACGCAGTTGCGGGACACACTTCACAAATTGACGTGATGCGGACTACACTAAGCACCCATAGATTGTTCAACAATTCGAGAACTATAGAAGAGGTGTCCTCCTGTCATGAGCACGCTGCACATAGACCTCAACGCTGACCTCGGCGAAACCACCGCCGGTAACCCCGTGGCCGATGACGCCGCGATGCTCCAGCTCGTCTCCTCCGCCAACGTCGCCACCGGCTTCCACGCCGGCGATCCGCACTCCATCGCGGGAACGCTCAAGGCAGCCGCAGAAGCAGGAGTTACCGTCGGCGCGCACGTTGGTTATAACGACCCAGCAGCATTCGGCCGCCGCTTCATCGATTACGCACCTGCCGAGCTTGCCGCCGAAATCACCTACCAAATCGGTGCCCTCCAGGCCCTGGCCCAGGCCAACGGGACACAGGTGGCCTACGTGAAGCCGCACGGCGCAATGTACAACACCATCGTCCACCACGAGGCCCAGGCCCACGCGGTTATCGACGGCATCAAGGCCTTCGGCGACCTGCCCGTCATGCTGCTGCCCGGCGGCATCGCCGTCGACATCGCCGAGAAGAAGGGACTCACCGTCATCCGCGAGGCCTTCGCCGACCGCAACTACAACCCCGATGGCACGCTCGTCTCACGGCGCGAGGCGAATGCGGTAATGGGTGATGAGGGGGACGTCGTCAAGCGCGTGCTCGAGGTCGCCGAAACCGGATCCATCACCACCATAGACGGTTCCGTGCTCAACGTGGATGCCCAGTCGGTGTGCACGCACGGTGATTCGCCCGGCGCGGTCCAGCTGCTGCGCGGTGTGGTCAAGGAACTACAGGCGCGCGGAATTGAGATTCGGAGCGCCATCTGATGCATATTCACCCCGTAGGAACGCGCGCGCTGCTCGTGGATCTGGAGGACTTGTCCCAGGTCATGGCGTGGCACGCGGCTCTCGACGCTAATCCACTCAAGGACCAAGTCGACGCGATTGCCGCCGCCACCACCCTGCTGCTGACCTTTGCCACGCCGAATTCCGCCGCCGCAGCCGCCGAGAAGCTGCAGGATTTCCACCCCACCGCGCAGGCGGGCGAGGATCCGCGCTTTGTAGAGATCGACGTCCTGTATGACGGCGAGGACCTCGATGAGGCCGCCGAGTTGATGGGCATGTCGCGCGAAGGCCTCATTGACTGGCACACGTCCACCGAGTGGCTCGCGGCCTTTGGCGGCTTCGCGCCCGGCTTTACGTATTGCACCCCGGCTGACCCGGCGCAAAACTTTAACATCGAGCGCCGTGCTACCCCGCGCACCGCGGTGCCGGCGGGTGCCGTGGGTATTGCTGGCGGTTTCTCCGCGGTCTACCCGCGCGTCTCCCCCGGCGGCTGGCAGCTGTTGGGCACCACTTCGACTCCGATGTGGGAATCTGATGCCCACCCGCCGGCACTGGTCCAGCCCGGTGACCGCGTACGCTACCGCGCGGTGAGCTCGCTGCCGGAGGTGGTGTCTACCACGCCTTTTGGCCGCCGCACCCCGGCGCGCTTGCCGCGCTTGGAGGTCCTCGATGCGGGCCTGCTCACCCTCTTCCAGGATCAGGGCCGCCCTGGCCGCGGCAACCTGGGCGTCACGCCCTCGGGTGCTGCGGACTTGGCTGCGGCAGCCACGGCCAACGTCGCGGTGGGCAACCCGCGCGGCGCCACCGTGCTGGAGAATATCGGCGGCATTCGCCTGCGCGCGCTGACCGACGCCGTCGTGTGCGTCACCGGCGCCCAATCCCGCGTCCTGCTAGACGATATGCCGGTGCACCTCGCGCGCCCAGTGCTCGTCACCGCTGGTTCGACGGTAACCGTGGATCCCGCAACGGTGGGCCTGCGCAGCTACATCGCCATCCGCGGCGGCATCGTGGCGGATGCGGAGCTGGGCTCAGCCTCCACCGACGTGCTCTCCGGACTGGGGCCTGCCCCGGTGCGGCTGGGCGATGTCATTGGTGTCCTCCCCCGCTCCACCGCAATGACGGATGCGCAGCTGAGCAACCCGATGCGCGTTCTCGAAGGCGCGCACGGCCAGACCGAGGGTGTGCTGCGCTGCGTGCTCGGCCCGCGCGATGACTGGTTTACGCCCGAAAGTCTGGAGGCGTTCCTGGCCACCGAGTGGACCGTGACCGCGCAGTCCAACCGCGTGGGCGTGCGCCTAGTCGGCCCGGAAGGCTCCGTGGCGTTGAGCCGCGCCCGGGAGGGCGAGCTGCCCTCGGAGGGCATGGTGGCTGGCTCCGTCCAGGTACCGCCGAGTGGCGAGCCCGTGATTTTCCTCCGCGATCACGCAGTAACCGGTGGCTACCCGGTCATCGCCACAGTCCTCGAAGAAGATATTGATATCGCCGCACAGCTCCCGCCGGGGGCGACGGTCCGCTTTGAACTCGCTTAAACACTAGTAAAGGAACACCCACCCATGATCTCTGCAGTCCTTATTGCTAACCGCGGCGAGATCGCCGTCCGTATCGCCCGCACCGCGCGTGACCTGGGCATCCGCTCCATCGCCATTTATTCCGAAGCCGATGCTGGCGCACTGCACACCCAGGTGGCCGACGAAGCCTATGCCCTGCCCGGCAACTCCGCGGCGGATACCTACATGAACATCCCGGCGCTCCTCGATATCGCCGTGCGCGCCGGCGCTGACGCCATCCACCCCGGTTACGGCTTCCTCTCGGAGAACGCCGACTTTGCCCGCACCGTAGCGGAGGCCGGCCTGACGTGGATTGGCCCCTCACCGGAGTCCATCGAGCTGCTCGGTGACAAGATTGCTGCGCGCCGCGTGGCCGAGGAGGTCGGCGCCCCGCTGGCACCGGGTACCTCCGATCCCATCGATGACTGGCAGGAGGCCCGAGCCTTCGCTGAGGAGCACGGCCTGCCCATCGCCATCAAGGCGGCTTATGGCGGCGGCGGACGCGGCCTCAAGGTGGTGGAAAACCTCGAGGACATCGAGGCCGCCTTCAACTCCGCCGGCCGCGAGGCCAAGGAGGCTTTCGGGCGTGCGGAATGTTACGTGGAGAAGTTCCTGACCCACCCGCGCCACGTGGAGGCGCAGATTCTGGCCGATACGCACGGCAACGTCGCCGTGCTGGGCACCCGCGATTGCTCCACGCAGCGCCGCTTCCAGAAGCTCATCGAGGAGGCCCCGGCACCCGCGCTTAGCGACGAGCAGCGCACCGGCATCCACGAAGGCGCCCGCGCCATCTGCGCGAAGGTCGGCTACACCGGTGCAGGCACCGTCGAGTACATCGTCTCCGAGGATGGCACGATTTCCTTCCTCGAGGTCAATACCCGCGTGCAGGTGGAGCACCCGGTGACCGAGATGGTCACGGGCGTGGACATCATTGCGGAGCAGTTCCACATCGCCTCCGGCGAACCGTTGTCTTTCCTATCTGACGCTCCCGCGTCAGACCCCGTGTCCGACGGCCACGCCTTCGAGTTCCGCATCAACGCCGAGGACATCCTCAACGGCTTCGCGCCGTGCCCGGGCACCATCGTGCGCTTCGAGCCGCCGACGGGTCCCGGCATCCGCGTGGATTCCGGCGTGCGCTCCGGCTCCATCGTGCCGCCCTACTATGACTCGCTCGTGGCCAAGCTCCTAGTATGGGGCCCGACCCGCGAGATCGCGCTGAAGCGCGCGCAGCAGGCACTTCAGGAATTCGACATCGAAGGTGTGCGCACCGTACTGCCCTTCCACCGCGATATGGTCTCCTCCCAGGTCCTCGTGGACCACGGCGACGCCGATGCCGCGGCCGGCATTTACACCGACTGGCTCGACCACAACTACCGCCCTTCCGCGGAGGCCACGAGCACAACGGTCCCCGTCGAGGCCATCTACGCGCAGCGCACCCGCGTGGCACTGGAAATCGACGGCAAGCTGGTCAGCGTGGGCTTCCCCACCGATATGTTGTCGCAGGGGCAGGCGAAGGGGGCGTCGGCAAGCGCGGCCTCCGGTGCCAGCGCCAGCGGCAACGAGGTGACCTGCCCTTACGAGGCCAACCTCGTGGCGTGGAACGTGGCAGACGGCGACACGGTCGAAGAAGGCCAGGCCATCGCCACGATTGAGGCCATGAAGATGGAATCCGCGGTCAAGGCCCCGTCTGCCGGAAAGCTGAGCCGCGTGGCGAAGGAAGGATCCAGGCTGGAACCGGGCGCGGTGATCGCCACGATTGCTTAAGCGGCGGGCTACTGTAAGTCGCATGCTTGCAGATTCCGTCGCCTCCGCGCTTCGCGCCGCCATCTCCGAGGGCGAGTACATGCCCGGACATCAGCTCAGCGAGGTCCGCGCCGCCGAGCGCTTCGAATGCTCCCGCAACACCTTGCGGGAGTCTTTCGCCATGCTCGCTTCCGAGCGCATCGTGGAGCGCATCCCACACAGGGGCGTGTTCATTGCCACCCCGGATGCCGATTTCGTGCGCGATCTGTACTTTGCGCGCGCTGCCATCGAGCCGGCCGCGGCGCGCTATGCCACCTTCGAAGACCCAGGCGAGCTGGTGCGGCTGACCGAATCCGCCGTGCTTTCCGACGCACCCCGCCCCCTCATCAACCAGCGCTTCCACCGGCAGTTGGTCGCTGGCTTGGGCTCGCCGACGCTGGACCGCTCCATGTCGCACCTGCTGGCGCGGATGCGCTTGACCTTCTTGTTGACGCTGGAGCGCTACCCGCAGATTCACGATAACCACGTGCAGGCCAACATCGACTTGGCCCACCTCATCGCGCAGGGTGAGCGTGAGGCGGCGGCTGATGCCTGCCGTGCGGACTTGATGCGCGCGATGGACTCGATTCTTCGGGTCCTCTAACTGTGCCTGCGCTCCTGTTAGCCGGTTCCACCCGCGCGAAACTGCTCGGCCCACATGGTTCTAGTGAGATGGTTCGGGTCAAAAGGTTCGTTTACCCCCAAGTGAACCATGTACGCATTCACAGAAGGTTTGTTTGCCCCCAAACAAACCTTCTAACCAGAACCATCTGAGTAGAACCATGTATCGGCGTCATGAGAGCTAGAGGAAAACGCCACCGAACTGGGGCTCAGGGGATGAGGAAGTCGCGGTCCGGGATATCGGTGACCAGCATCTTGCCCGGGGCATGCGTGATGGCCAGGCTGGGCCGCGAGTTCATCACGATGGCCTGCGGGGTCACGCCGCAGGCCCAAAAGACCGGGATGGTGCCCTCGGGAATGTCGACGGCTTCGCCGAAATCGGGCTGCGACAAGTCCTCGATGCCGATGGCGGCTGGGTCGCCCACGTGAACCGGAGCGCCATGGACTCCCGGGTAGCGGGAGGTGATGCGGACGGCATCGGAAACCTGGCTCGCAGGAATCGGGCGCATGGAGACCACCATGGGCCCCGAAAAGACGCCCGTCGGCGTGCAGGGAATCGTCGTGCGATACATCGGCACGTTGCGGCCCTGGTCAATGTGAGCGATGGAAATGCCGTTTTCCACAAGCGCATTCTCAAAGGTAAAGGAACAACCGATGAGGAAGGAGACGATGTCGTCGGAGTAAAACGGGGAAGCGTCGTCAAGCGTCTGCGTGAGCTGGCCGTCCTCGTAGATGTTGTAGGCGGCGATGTCGGTGCGGATGTCGCCGCCCGGGATGAGCTCAGAGGTGTACTGCCCCGCCTCCAGCACGCCGACGATGGGGCACGGCTTGGGATTGCGCTGAGCGAAGAGGAGGAAATCAAAAGCGTACTCGCTCGGCAGCGCGATGAGGTTGGCCTGCATGAAGCCGCGAGCGCGGCCGGCAGTGGTGGTCATGTCGTGTGCGCGGGCAAAGGCGCGCACCTCTGATGGGGTCTGCATCATGCCCATAGGTTAACGATTCCGGAGATGGATTTGATACCGATGAAGATTTCCAGCACGAGCGCTAGCACGCCAGCGATGAGGAGCCACATCGGCTGCTTGACACCGTGGGTGAGGTCGTGGCGCTTGAACGCGACCCACATGATCATGGCGAAGGCGATAGGCAGGATGATGCCGTTGAAGGCGCCCGCGAAGATGAGGAGCTTCTGCGGCGCGGAGTTGAGAATGCCGTAGAGGATGGCGCAGACCACGATGAACCCGACGGTCAGGAAGTTGCGGGTGCGCGGGCTGACCTTCTGAGTGGTCACGAAGGTGATGGAGGTGTAGGAGGCACCGATAACGGAGGACAGACCTGCGGCGAAGAGGACGACGCCGAAGGCGCGGAGGCCGAACTCGCCGGCGGCGTGGCGGAAAGCATCGGCAGCGGTGTTGTCTTCAGAGAGCGCAACACCAGTAGACACAACGCCGAGGACCGCGAGGAAGAGCAGCACGCGCATGATGCCGGTGACGATGATGCCGAGAACGGAGGTCTTGGTAATCGCGTTGACGTTCTCCGGGCCCGAGAGGCCGGAGTCGATGAGACGGTGCGCACCGGCGAAGGTGATGTAGCCGCCCACCGTACCGCCGATGAGAGTGGTGATGACGAAGAAATCGACGCTCTCCGGCATGACGGTGTTCTTCAGGGCCTCGCCTACCGGCGGCTGGGAAACAATCGCCACGTAGAGCATGAGCAGAATCATGATGGCGCCCAGCGCGGCGACGATGCGGTCCAATGCTATGCCTGCGCGCTTGGACAGGAAGATGAAGATGGCGATGGCGGAAGCGATGAGGCCACCAATGCGGGCATCGATGCCGAGCATGGCGTTCAGGCCCAAGCCGGAGCCGGCGATGTTGCCGATATTAAAGACCATGCCGCCGATGAAGACCAGGATGGCGAGGAACCATCCGAGGCCGGGCAGAACGGTGTTGCCCAGCTCGTTGGCACGCATACCGGAGATGGCAAGCACGCGCCACACGTTCAGCTGAATGGCGATGTCGACGATGATCGACAGCGCAATGGCGAAGGCAAAGGCCGCGCCCATCTGCACGGTGAAGACGGAGGTTTGGGTCAAAAAGCCCGGGCCGATGGCGGAGGTGGCCATGAGGAACATGGCGCCGGCCATGGCGCCGATGCCCTTGGGGGCCTGCGCTTCTTGCGGCGCGTTCTGGGCGGCTTCCTGGGAAGCGGAGGGGTTGGTGGGTTCCAAGCTCATTGTTGGGCACCTTTCGTGACGAAGGTCGCATTAAACGTTGGTGAAAGCATAGGGGTTGTTCAACAATCTGTAAACAGCGCGGGGGTGGCGCACGTTACACCCTTGCCAAAACTGCAGCGACCCACACACCCTGACCGCACACCGTTGCGCGCCTCCAAAAGGTGACCTAGGATACTAAGTTAACTAATCGTCATTCGTATTCATCAACGGAGGAACCCATGCCCCAGGACATCTACATCGCCGGGGCTGCACGCCTGCCCATCGGCAAATTTGGCGGCAGCCTCGCGCGCCTCTCCCTCACCGAGCTCGGTTCGCTTGCCGCCGAAGCAGCTATTGAGCGTTCGGGGCTTACCGGAGCAGACCTCGATACCGCCGTAGCCTCCAACGTCATGCCAGTGGTTCCGAAGGACCTCTACCTCTCCCGGGCGATTGCCAAGAACGTGGGCATGCCAGACTCCTCCACCGCCATGGGAGTCAACCGCCTCTGCGGCTCCGGCGTCCAGGCCGTCATCAGTGCGGCCCAGCTCCTGCAGTCTGGCGACGGCTCCCTGGCCCTCGCCGTCGGGGCGGAATCCATGAGCAACGCGCCCTACTCCGTCGAAGGCGCGCGCTTTGGCAAGCGCATGGGTGACGGCAAACTCTACGACTGGCTTACCGGCGCGCTCTCCTGCCCCTTCGGCACCGGCCACATGGGCGTGACCGCGGAGAACGTCGCCGCCGATAACGCCATCTCCCGCGAGCGCCAGGACGAGTTCGCCGCCGAGTCCCAGGCGCGCGCCGCGAAGGCCCGCGCGGAAGGCGTGCACGCCGAGGAAATCGTCCCGGTCGGTGAGTTGGACTTTGATGAGGCGGTGCGGGAGACGAGCGTCGAGAAGCTGGCAAAGCTCAAGCCGGTCTTCGTTAAATATGGAACCGTCACCGCCGGCAACGCCTCCGGCATCAACGATGGCGCTGCGGCCGCCGTGCTGGCCACCGCGGAGGAAGTGACCAAGCGCGGCCTAGACCCGCTGGCGAAGATTGTGTCCTGGTCCATCGCGGGCGTGGACCCGACGCGCATGGGCATCGGTCCGGTGGCTGCAGTGCCGAAGGCGCTTGAGAAGGCCGGCCTGGAGTTGCAGGATATTGACCTCATCGAATCAAACGAGGCCTTCGCCGCCCAGGCCATCGCCGTGCAGGACCAGCTGGGCTTCGACCCGGCCAAGACGAATATCTATGGCGGTGCCGTCGCGCACGGCCACCCGGTTGGTGCCACGGGCGTCATCCTGCTGACCAAGCTAGCTTATGCGCTGCGCCGCGAAAGCAAGCGCTATGGCCTGGTCACCATGTGCATCGGCGGCGGTCAGGGAATCGCCATGATTATTGAGAATGGAGCGAAGTAAATGAGCATCACCAAGGTAGCCGTCATCGGAGCAGGTTCTATGGGATCCGGCATTGCGGCGCTGTGTGCGTCGGCAGGCATGGACGTCGTGCTGCTGGACCAGGACGCGGAGGGTGCCCAGAGGGGCGTCGAGATCCAGCTCAAGCGCAAGGGTTTCCACCTGCCGGAGTTTGCCGAGCGCGTGCGCGCCAGCGATGACTACGCCTTGCTGGAGGACCGCGAGTGGATCATCGAGGCCATCTTCGAAGACCTCGGCGCCAAGCATTCGCTCTATCAGGCCATTGAGCCTCATTTGTCTGCGGATGCTCTGTTGAGCTCGAATACCTCTACCCTGCCACTGGCGTCGCTCCTGGAGGGCGTGCCGGAAGCCCGCCGCGACAAGTTCGCCATCACGCACTTCTTCAACCCACCGAAGGTCATGCGCCTGGTAGAGCTCATCGCTTCCGGCTCCACGGAGGCTGCTCTGCGAACGACCATCGAGCAAACCCTGGGCAAGATTGCTCTTGAGTGCCGCGATACGCCGGGCTTCATTGCCAACCGCGTGGGCTGTTACTGGATGGCCGCCGGCGTGGCCCGCGCCCGCGAGTTCGACGTGAGCTACGAGCTTGCGGACGCTGCCTTCGGCCGCGCCTTCGGCATCCCCCGCACCGGTATTTTCGGGCTGCTCGACTACATCGGTCTCCAGCTGGTCAAGCCCATTTGGAAGTCTTTGGAGACGGCCTTGCCGGCAGGTGATCCGCTGCTTGACGTCCCCCTTGGTGATGACTCCTTCATCGAAGGTCTCGTTTCTCGGGGGCTGACCGGCCGCACTGGTGAGGGTGGCTTCTATCGCGGCCGTGACGAGGTCATCAACTCCTCTTACGAGTACGTGCCCCGTACTCAACCCTCCGATCCTGTCGTGGGCCTCAAGGATCCGCGCGAGGTCATGGACACTGACTCCCCCGGCGGCCGTTTTGCCCGCGCGGTCTTCCTCGACACGCTGGCGTACTGCTGCGAGGTCGCACCTGACATTGCGGACCACGTGGGCCTCATCGACGAGGGCCTTACTCTTGGTTTCGGCTGGAAGAAGGGCATCTTCGCGCTTGCCGACGCCATCGGCATCGACTGGGTTGCCTCCGCCTACGGCTCCAACGTCCCGGCCTTGGTCTCCGCCGCGGCTTCGGCGGGCGGTTTTTACGGCAAGGGCTCGGTGCTCTCTTCTCAGGGAGAACGTCAGGAACTCGCGCCGCGCGAGGGTGTTGTCACCCTGGCTTCTCTGGATGCGGAGACCATCGTGTCTCAGGAGGCGGGCGCTGTCCACGCGGTCTCCACCCCGGCTGGCCGCATCGGCATCATCGACCTACACACCCCGATGAACTCCCTGCCAACGCCCGCCCTCGAAGTCATCCGTGCCGCTCTGGGCGCCGTGACCTCGGAGAACCTCGTCGCGCTGGTTATTGGTAATGACAAGCCGGTTTTCTGCGCGGGCGCAGACCTCGCTTCCATCGCTTCCGCTGGTGAGTCCGGCGATGCCTCGCTCGTCGAATCCCTCCTTTCGGACGGCTCGACCACCCTACGCGCCCTTAAGTTCGCCCCGGTTCCGGTCGTGGCCGCTGTGCGTGGCGTCGCTCTGGGCGGCGGCTTCGAAACCGCTCTGGCCTGCGACCGCATCGTGGCCCACGCCGATACCCGCCTTGGCTTCCCGGAGCGCACCGTGGGCCTCTACCCCGGCTGGACCGGCACCATCTCCTCGCTGGAGCGCCTCAAGGCGGCCGGTGTCGAAGACTATCACCAGAAGGCCTTCGATTTCATCGCGTCCGCCCGCAACTTCTCGTCTGCTTTCGAGGCACAGAAGGCTGGCTTTTTGTCCTCGGATGATGTCGTGCTCATGTCCTACGACCACGTCCTCGCCCGCGCTATGGAGGAGGCCGCCACCCTGGCCGGCTCCTACACCCCGCCGGCCGATGAGGAGATTGAGATGTACTCCGGCTCCCCCGCCCTCGACCGCGATTGGCCTATCGAGGGCACCACCGAGAATGACCACGTCATCGTGGCCAAGCTCGCCGAGATGTACACCGGCTCCGGCTCGCTGAGCTTCACCGAGTTCTGCGACCGCGAGGTGGAGTACGACGTACCGCTGGTCCTCCTGCCCGCCAACGTGGAGCGCGCCAAGCACATGGCCGCGACCCGCAAGCCGCTCAACAACTAGCCTGCGCCACCCTCATCGCAAATGGTCCCCTTACTCTGGTCCCCTTTACTCAGCAAAGGGACCATTTGTATGGGGTTTTGGTGTGGAGATGGTCCCTTATCAGCACTAAGAAACCAAAGTAGAAGGACCATCTAAACTCGGCGGTGCTTGATGAGGCTCGCTTTCCACCCCACCACTATGCGCTACGGTGCGACCTCACAGCCTTGAGCGCTGCCCGCACCTCACTGACCACTCGTGGTCTTTCATAAAGCAATTCGCTCGGGGAATACGGCAAGACAACAAAGCCTAGATTCTGGATGTGCTTTTCACGCTGCCGCTCCGCCCGGATGACCTCATCCACCGGTTTGCCGTAGGTGATTCCGTCATATTTCACATGCCCATCAATAACGAGTTGGACGCGATTTTCGTAGATAAGCGCAGTAGCGGGCAAGGCACGTTCGTCCCGATTGACTTTGACGCGGTCGTCA
>NZ_KV818346.1:21837-24980 GCF_001814885.1 Corynebacterium sp. HMSC068G04
ACGCACAAGACGTGTGAAGCTAACATTGTAAGTATTGTGGGCTCGCTACACCACAACGCTGGCCCAGCCGGGCCAGCGTCACTACAGCTACGACCGGTTCCGCCAACTGGTTGCCTCCCATGTCGACGCGGCCGGGCTGACCGCCCGGATCACCCATGCACCAGGGCATACGATGCAGGTGGATTGGGCAGGTACGAAAATGCGCCTGTACGACCCTTCAAGCACACCGGGGTGAAAGTCACCATTTTCGTTGCTTTGTTGCCGTATTCAGGGATGCTCTTTGCATGTGCGTGTGCTGACCAGCGGCAGGGCCTGACCCCCGGAAAGTAGACACGTCGGGGGTTAGCTATGCTGCTTGAGTCAGTGTAGCTGATGTGAGCGCTTCGAAGGCATCAGGGGCTAGAAGGTTGCACCAGTAGTGCCGTCTGCGCGTGTTGTAGCGCATGCACCACCGGAAGACTTCCTGACGGCAGACGATGGGATTGTCAAAGACTTTCCGATCACGCAGAACTTCACGCTTGAAGGTGGCGTTAAACGATTCTGCTAGGGCATTATCGGCACTTGTACCCACTGCTCCCATGGATTGGCGTACACCAAGTTGGGCGCAGTGGTCCCTAAATGCCTGTGAGGTGTACACACTACCGTGGTCGGAATGGAAAATTGCCCCTTTAAGGCTTCCGCGGACTTTCCTGGCATGAGACAAAGCCTCGATAACCAGCGATACCCGCATGTGATCGGCTAGTGCATGGCCGACGAGTTTGCGCGAGTAGACGTCGATGACCGTGGCCAGGTACATGTTCTTGCCTCCCTTACACGGCAGGTAGGTGATATCGCCTACATAGACCTGGTTCGGCTTATCAGCGGTGAATTTGCGGCCTATTAAATCTGGCATGACTCGGTGGCCAGGCTTGCGCCTGGTGGTGATGCACCGACGCCGTTTACTAAAGCCTTTCAGCCCCATGGATTTCATGATGCGTGCGACCTTCTTGTGATTGATCGGAGGAAAGTCCGTATCGTCGTTGAGGCTTGCAGCGATGCGTTTAGCACCATAAAGCCCGTGCTCATCATCGAAGATGGTTTTGATTCGTGTCAATCCGACGGCAACATCACACTCACCACTTTTCTGTAGACATAAGACCTAGACCCCGCTAGACACGTGTAAAACAATGCTAGGAACGGCCCTATTTTACAGGAAACATTCTGCCGCATACCGGCGTAACAATAGGGTGTACCCCAGGTGCCCCTACCAGCGCCCGCAGTTGAAGGCTTCACCTACCAAATGGTAAAGTTAGCTATATGCGAACCAGTCAGCGCTCCGAGATCCTGGAAGCTGCCCTCCGCGTCATGAACGCAGCGGAGGGTGGCGACATTACCCTTGACGCAGTGGCCCACGAGGCCGGGCTCACCAAACCGGGATTGCTATATCACTTCCGCAACCGCGACGTACTGCTCGCCGCGATCGTCGACCACGCTGCGGCCAACGTCGAGAACGACATGACTGCCACCCTTGGCAAGCCCCTCGAGAACGCCAACGCCACCGAGCGGCTCCTGAGCTACGTTCACGTCGCCGCCCACGGGGCCGCCAAGCGCGCCGAGTTCATCATCTGGGGCCAAGCGACGTATCGGCCCGAACTCACCGAACCGTGGACTACGCGGATGGGCCGCTGGCTCGAACTCCCGGACGATCTCGACGCCGCCACCCGAGCCAGGCTGACCACCGCCCGACTCGCCGCCGACGGACTCTGGGGCGCCCAGGCCACAGGTGTGTCCACCCTCCACGGCGCGGATCTCGAAGCCGTCGTCTCCAGCATTCGCTCCCTGATCGAAGGAACAACCCCATGAAGCAGTGGTTCCTGCTCGCTGGCGCCATCACTACCGAAGTGGCGGCGACGCTGTCTCTCAAGGCGGCGCTCAATCACCCATCCTGGTACATCGTGGTTGCTGCCGGATACATCGGCACTTTCGTCTTCCTCACCTTCTGCCTGCGCGAAGGAATGCAGATCGGCGTCGCCTATGGCATCTGGGGAGCCAGCGGGGTCGTGCTCGCCGCCGTGCTATCCGCCGCGATTTTCGGTGAACCTCTGACCGCTGTGATGGGTCTTGGAATGGTTGCGATCATCAGCGGTGTCCTCACCGTCGAACTCGGCTCCCAGAAAGCTCAGCAAACCGCAGCCCAGGAAGCAGGAGTCAACTCATGAGATGGATCTTCCTCGCAGGCGCCATCTTGTCCGAAGTCGTCGCGACCATGTCGCTACGAGCCTCCGACGGTGGCCGGGTGAAGAAATGGTTCATCGGCGTCATCGCGGGGTATCTCGTGGCGTTCGTCGCCTTAAGTCTCGCCTTGGCCGACGGCATGGCCCTTGGCGTCGCCTACGGCATCTGGGCAGCATCCGGCGTAGCTCTCACCGCGATCCTCGCCCGGGTCATCTTCCACGAACCCCTCACCCGAACCATGGCCCTCGGCATCCTCCTCATCGCCGTCGGAGTTCTCACCGTTGAACTCGGCGCCAACTTGGCGAACTGACGCATTTCCGCAGGTAAACCAGGCAGATTGGTGTGCTGCACCACGAGGCGCACAGACAAAGGCTCCCCAATGAGCGCCTGTGGGCCTAGCGTTGTGGATGTGATCACCTGTGTCGTCCACTACACCATCGACCCCGACCAGATCGCAGCCTTTGAACAGTTCGCCCGCGCTTGGATGCGGCATGTCGACGAACACGGCGGCACCCACCACGGGTACTACCTACCCGCGGAAGGTGTGAGTGACCGTGCGGAATCCCTGTTCAGCTTCCCCAGCCTGGCTGCCTACGAGCAGTACCGCACCTTGTTCGGCACCCACTCGGACTTCATCGCCGCTGACCGGATTCGAGACGAGTCCGAGTGCGTCCTGCGGTACGAGCGCACCTTCATGCGGCCGCTCCTACCCCAGGGACACTGAAAGGGACTCCGGCAGCACGCTCGGCACAACCCACAACGCCGCAGGTCAGCGCGTACAGATGGGTGTACCTTATCGCTACATTAATTGTTAAAGTGTTGCCGCTGATCTATAAAGCCTGTTACTACCTCCTGAAACATGTATCACTGGGGCCTTTCGTGACATGGTATTTTTACGGTGCTGTTGCAAAGTTGGGGCAGTAGAAAGA
>NZ_KV818347.1:0-4857 GCF_001814885.1 Corynebacterium sp. HMSC068G04
AATCAACGCACTCTAAAACCGGAAGGGCCCGTAAACCCTTTATGTTTTTCGCGCACAGCGGTTTTTAGCGACGCACCCTATAGGTTTTCCGCAGAACTTATATGTGTTTCTGTGCACCCCATATGTTGTCTGTTTTAGCGGTATTTCGTTGTTAATTCCGCACGCGCGCATCAAATGGTTATTTATCGACGACACTCCGTCGAGTTCAAGTTCAACGTGTAACGCGAGGCGTTAATGACGTTTCGCGTTATTGGGGGTAGGTTGAAGAGCGCTGTCTCTAACTCGGGTTTTCGTTCGGCCTCGGTCCATTCCGCTACCTCGTGTGAAGAATCTGCAAGCGGTATCGAACCGTTGAACTATTAGGTTCCCCCACAGTTCCCGTGCCTGCACGCATCGAGAAGGACCAGGTGGTGAACTCGAATGACTCGCCTGGTCCAACGTGTGTGCGCTCGGCGCGTGGTTTAACCCTTATAAGACTTGCCGGTCACAGCCTCAGCGTTTCGCTCGTGCAGCCCGCAGGCCGTTCAAGATCACGATGACTTCGGCGACTTCGTGTACCAACACGACGGCGGCCAGGCCCAGTACACCGCTGATCGCCAGTGGCATCAACACGATGATGATGGCCAGAGACAGCACGATGTTTTGGTTGATGATCCTGCTGCCTCGGCGGGCGTGCTGCAGCGCCTGCGGGATCAGCCGGAGGTCGTGGCCAGTGAAGGCGACGTCAGCGGACTCGATCGCGGCGTCAGAGCCGGTTGCTCCCATCGCAATGCCCACCGTTGCGCCCGCCAGTGCCGGCGCGTCGTTGATGCCGTCGCCGATCATCGCCGTCGGCGTCTTGGAGGAGAGTTCGGCGACGATGCTTGCCTTGTCCTCCGGTCGCAGCTCGGCGCGCACGTCGTCGATTCCGGCGATTTCAGCCAGCGCCCGGGCGGTGCGAGTGTTATCGCCGGTGAGCATGCTCACTTCCACGTCGTTGTCGTGCAGGGACTGCACGGCATCGGGCACCTCGGGCCGCAACTCGTCGCGCACCCCGATCGCCCCGGCGAGAGCGTCATCGACGGTGACTAGGACGCAGGTCTGGCCTTCGGACTCCATGCGCTCAACGTCCGCCTTCAGTGGCCCGGCGTCGATCCATCGGGGGCTGCCGACCAGCACCCGTCGGCCTTCGACGGTGCCGCCGATGCCATGACCGGCTTCCTCGCTGATATCCAAGGCGGTGGGCGCTTCGGGCTCCGCTGCCACGATCGCCGCGGCGAGGGGGTGCGTCGATTGCTGCTCAACCGCCGCCGCGAAGGAAAGCACCTGCGCCCGATCGAATCCGTCTGCCGGGACCACTCCGGTAACCTCGGGCTGGTTGCGGGTAAGGGTTCCGGTCTTGTCTACCGCTAGGTGACGGATGCCGCCGAGTCGCTCGAACGCCGCGCCGGACTTGATGACTACTCCGAACTGGCTGGCCGCGCCGATCGCGGCCACGACCGTCAGCGGCACGGAGATTGCCAGCGCGCACGGCGACGCTGCGACCAGGACCACCAGCGCACGGGTGATCCAAGTCTCGGGGTCGCCCAACAGCGAGCCGATCACGCCGACCAGCACCGCCAGGATCATCACCCCGGGCACTAGGGGTTGGGCAATTCGGTCGGCGATCCGGGCGCGGTCACCCTTCTCCGCCTGCGCCTGCTCGACGAGGTCGACGAGTGTGGTCAGCGAGTTGTCCGTTCCAGCTGCGGTCGTCTCGACCTCCAGCACACCGGCGGAGTTGATCGCTCCCGCGGGTACCTCGTCGCCGGGCGCAACCTCCTCCGGAATGGATTCTCCGGTGATCGCTGAGGTGTCAAGGCTGGAGCGTCCGGACCGAATGATGCCGTCCGTGGCGATCCGCTCCCCGGGGCGTACGACCATTAGCTCGCCAACCTCAAGGTCCTTCGCAGCGACCTCGGCCGTCGTACCGTCGCGCAGCACGGTCGCGGTTTGCGGTACCAGCTTCAACAGTGCCCGCAGTCCGCCTTGGGCCCGGTCCATCGCCTTGTCTTCAAGCGCCTCGGCGATCGAGTACAGGAACGCCAGCGCCGCGGCCTCTCCGACGAAACCAAGGATCACCGCGCCGACCGCGCTGATCGTCATAAGCAAGCCAATGCCGAGCTTGCGCTTCGTGACAAGGTTCCGGATCGCTCCAGGTGCGAACGTGTAAGCGCCCAACAGCAGGCCAAGCCAATACAGTACCGTTGCGGGCGTCTCCAAGTCGGACCAGTCCAGCGCCAGTCCTGTAATGAGGGCTACGCCGGAGAAGATCGGTAGCAGTAGCTCGGGGTCCTTCCACCATGGCCGATCGAGCTCTTCGATCTCCGTGGCGGGTTCGTGTTCGCATCCACATGCTGAACTCATGCGTCCGTTCCTTTCTCGCCGCAGCCGGGCACCGAGCACTCGGTGTCGATGCAGGGGGCATTCTCGTCGACGGCCAGCGTCGCGTTGACCAGCGCTTCGAGCGCCGCCGCGAGGTGCGGATCGGCAATTTCGTAGCGGGTCTTACGGCCCTCCGGCTCAGCGACGACGATGCCACAATCGCGTAGGCAGGACAGGTGGTTCGAGACGTTCGAGCGGGTCAGATCCAAGCTTTGCGAAATCTCGGCCGGGTAGCCCGGACCGTCGAGTAGGGTCATCAGGATTCGGGAACGCGTCGGATCAGCCATGGCCCGGCCGAGCCGGTTCATGACGTCGAGGCGCGAAGCAATAGTCAGCATGTGCTGAACAATACAACGTGTGTTGAACTATTCAAAATGCACTGAACTGACGGTTCCGCGAAGGTCCTGCGACCTGCAGGAATTAGTCGATGGGATAGCAGATGACTGATCCTTTGTGGTTCGGCTGCCACCCAACGCGGGAGCGACGTGATCGGCGGGGTCAGTTCAGCATTCGAATCAACGACCAGTGGCGGATCTGTTTTCGGTGGTCCGCCGCGGGGCCAGAGGAGGTTGAGATCGTTGACTACCACTGACAAGCTCCCTCCGGTTCACCCCGGTGAGATCCTCATGGAGGACTTTCTCAAGGAAATGGGGATCACCCAGCACAAGCTCGCCGTCTCCATTGGCGTTCCGCCCCGCCGGATCAACGAGATTGTCCACGGAAAGCGGGCTGTAACCGCGGACACTGCTCTTCGCTTGGCTAAGTTCTTCGGAATGAGCCCCCAGTTCTGGCTCGGGTTACAGGCTCAATATGACTTGGACGTGGCGGAAGACAAGATCCTCTCGGAAATCGAGCGGATTCAACCGGTCCAAGCTGTCTCAGCGTAGCGGTTACCCGAACCAGGTCCGTCAGCGTGAGGATATGCACGCGGATGGTTCGAACTAGGAAATTTGGGGCTGCCGTCGCGTGGACTTGAGTTCCGAGCGCCGCTTTTTCGCTTCGAGACGGCGTCGCACCGAGCTCTGCGTCGGCTTGGTCCTGCGCCGCGGGGGAGGAAGCGGAGCGAGCGCCTCGCGCAAGAGGGCGGCCATGCGTTCGCGTGCCTCGGTGCGGTTGCGTACCTGCAATCGCTGGGTCGATGCGGTAACGGTAAGGACGGTGCCGTCTAGGCGGTGCTCGAGGTTGTGAAGGACGCGGCGACGCTGGGCGTCGGAAAGCGATGAGCACGTAGCGATATCGACGGAAAGCTGCACTTTGCTGTCCGTAGTATTGACGCCTTGGCCACCTGGTCCCGACGACTTCGCGAACCGCTCCGTCAGGTCGGCGGCGACGATGACCAGACCCCCGGGGATCCCTGGGCCAGGCGCGATGGTCAGGTCGTTCATACCGCCCAGCTTAGTTAGAGTTGCTTCCGGATCAGACCCGCCGTGCGAGATCAGGGTAGTGTACGACCACGCCGCCACCGTCGACCTCCAACTCGACGTCGACTCCCCGTGTTCCACTTTCATATCGGACAGTTTCAGAATCGATGGAGCTGTAGTACTGGTCTGATGCGATCACCTGGAGGGACGGTATATCAATCCAAGCCATGATCAGCTGCGTTTTCGGAACCTGAGTCTCAAGCAGCGTCAAGCGACGAATAGGCATTGTGTTGGTGAGAGGGCACAGACCGAGATCGCAATCGAGTGCGGCTTTCAGATCGGCTGACTGGACGATACCGGGGGAGGGCAGATCTCCAGGCTGGGCGCCCTCTTCATTGGTTTCCGCCGACCACACGCCTTGCTCGGACCTAAACAGCTCGAGGCTTCGCCCCCATCCGTCGCCTTCAACGTTCACCGACACACGTTCAGTCACCCAGTTCTCCGCGGCGCGCAGCTCCCACGTGGCCTCGTATCCATCGCCGTATTGCACTCCGGAAGCGGTCAAACCGGCTCTTAAAAAATGAACTGCGGCCTAGTTCCGGATGAGGGGAATCTCGACATGCTCCCACTTATACGTGCGCTTCATGGTGAGGATTTTCCCACGCTTGATGGTGCGAAAAGGCAGGTAGCTTTCGATTTGGACCACGTACCGAGGACGAGGCATACCGGCAGAATGGTGTATTCAGTAAGTCCGCGACGCAGAAGAATCCCATGAATGAGAGCACGGCCAACGTGCCCGTTGCCGTCTGCAAAGGGATGAATCGTTTCAAACTGAGCGTGAGCAATTGCGGCCTGGATGAGAGCACCGTGCGAAGCGCCATCGAGGTAAAGACATAAGTCGTCCACGAGGTCATGGACTAGGCCTGGGGGCGCTGGGATGAACTCGGCCCCAATGGGTGTGTGGTTACTTCCACCAATCCAGTTCTGAATAGTGCGAAGACCAGTGGGGATAGAGCCCTTCTCCCCCATCAACTCTCTTTGGAGCTTTTCAAGAAGGCCGATTGTTCAGAAGACTGAAATGGTAGCGGTGTGG
>NZ_KV818348.1:0-291 GCF_001814885.1 Corynebacterium sp. HMSC068G04
GCGGAGAGCCGTGACGACCCAGTTTCTCATTTCCTGATGGCCGCTGCGTGCCGGCGTTCTCAGGCCGTCTCGAAGACCCGGTTGACGATCACCGCGTCCGGATTGGGGTGCCCATAAGCAAACATCGTGCCCTGACCTTTCCGTAATGAATGCATCGCTTCCATCCCTTTCAACGTCCGGTAGGCGGAAATTCGGTTTTTGAACGCCCCCTTCGGTCCCAGGATTCTTTTAAGTCGGCCATGATCTCCCTCGAGAACGTTGTTCAGGTATTTCACCTGCCGGTGCTCCACC
>NZ_KV818349.1:0-51612 GCF_001814885.1 Corynebacterium sp. HMSC068G04
CTACGCACCCCGAAACCGGAAGAGCCGGTTTAGCGCTGCGTACCGCTCGCCGCGCGCGATCCACGCCAATGCGCTACAAGTAAGCCATGAACAACCTAGGCATCTTTCACTACATAGACACCCACATAGTCGATCTGCGCACGCTCACCAACGACGACCCCCGATGGGGCAAAATTCACGCGAGGAAATTCCATAAGCTCGCGTGGTGCTATGCCATTCCCCTGCACCGATGGCTGCACTTGAAACCCTGGGAGCGAGAAACCGCAGAGGTCTATGCCCATGCGCGTGCCGCACCGCGGGCAACTCTCCTGGGCAAAGCGGCGGCTCGCATCCACGGCATCCCTACGCTCACAACGCCGAGCGAGTATTTCGCGACAGTCCCCTCCAACTCCGTTCCCCAAAAATCCAAGCGCCAATACTTCCGCTACAAGCAAACGAAACTCAACAATCAAGTCACAGAAGTCCACGGCATCCGGGTCACTTCTCTCGCGCGTACGGCGATTGATATCGCACGATTCGATGGATTCGTCGAAGGACTCGTCGCCGCAGACTACGTAAGGTCACGACGGGTATCAAAGGACACTCTCAACTGGGTACTCGGCGACATGGGCCGCGTGAAAGGAGTCGCGGATGCACGCCGGGCCGTGGAACATAGCGTCAACAGCTCCGAATCTCCCTGGGAGTCCTACGCGCGGGCGCTCATCCTTGACGCGGACCTTCCGGCGGTTCGCAGCCTGCGCGCCCAATACCGAGTCAATCAGTACTACGCCGACCTCGCGATCAATGACTGGCTCCTCATTGAGATCGACGGCAACGTGAAATACGAGAACGAGCTGGATGAGGTGATTCGGGCCGAGCACCAACGCCAAAAGGCACTCCTCAACCAGGGCTTTGTCGTCTTACGTTTCTCTCCCCAAGAATTGCGCGAAGCTCCAGAAGACTTCATCAACACCATCGCACGGCACTTAGCTGCGGGCCCCCGAAACTTCCGCTAGATCCCCAGACCTGAAACCCGCAACCTGCAGGTGGGCGTCGCCAAGCGCTTGCCGACGCCCCACCGCCCACCAGGGAGTTTCGGGATCGAGGTCTGGGGGTTTGCGCTACCACAGCGCGAAGAAAGCAACCGCGCCGAGAAGCATCGTTCCCAGCGCAACGGCGGCAAGCGCCGAGGCCCCGGGCAGGGCAGGTGATTCGGCCCGGGCCAGGATCTCGTCAGCATCGCGGAGCTTGGCGGTGGCCAACCACAGCACCACGGCCACCACTACCCCAACAATTACGGCGGCCCATGGCGCAACGGAACGAACGACCAGCAAACCCGCGATGAGGCCGGCAAGCCCCGTGCGCTGCCAGGCTAAGCGGGTGCGCTCGGGTTGGAGGCCGGGATCAAAAAGCTCGCTCACGCTAGCAGCTCGCCCACCAGAATCATCAGACCGATGATGATCACCACGCCAACAATCAGCGCCAACGCCGGGCTAGCCGGGAGCGGGCGCCCCTGGCGCATCGCGCGCTCGGAGGCACCCCAGTGAAACCACGCCACCGCCGGCAGCACGATGGCCACGATCAACATGATGACGGAGACGACACGAGTCAGCGTGGAATTCAGAGGCAGCTCGAAAGTCTCCAGCGCCACACCACCGGCAATAAAGGCCAATGACGTGCGGATCCACGCCAGAAAGGTGCGCTCATTAGCCATGCTGAAGCGCGGGTCGGGTTCCTCCCCTGTTCCATACACCGAGCGCGGGAAACGTGCCTTCCTCATAGGCGCTACTGTAGCGCCCCGCTCCTCACTCCACAGCGCGAGGCGCCGCCTAGGACTGCGAGAAGGCCTCCAGATCCGCGGGGCTACCGGCGACGACGATGAGGTCGCGGTGGGTGAGCTCGGTGCCGTCGACAAGCGGGCGCCACTGGCCAGGCCCCTCACAGCGGGAGATGAGCTGAACGTTGTGTGCTTCCCACACCTGGTGCAGGTTGAGCGGGCGCTTGCTTATCGACGCCGGCGGGGTCATCGCCGTCACGCCATAGTCGGTGGCGATTTCCGCAAAATCCTCGAAGCGCCCGCCCAACAGGTGCGCCACGCGGCGACCCGTATCGCGCTCCGGGCGGATCACGTGGTGCACTCCCAGTTGGCGCAGGATGCGGGCATGAGCATCTGAATCGGCCTTGGCCCAGATATCGCTTACCCCGAGCTCCACGAGGTTGGAGGCCGTAAGGATGGAATCCTCCAAATCGGAGCCGATGGCCACGACCACGCGCTCTACTTCATCAACGCCCAGCTGGCGGAGGGCCTCGGCGTCGGTGGTATCCGCGGTCACCGCTTCGGTGAGGTACGCGGCGTGTTCGCGCACGTGCTTCTCCTCGGCGTCGATGCCGAGAACCTCCACGCCGTGCTCCATCAGCTCGCGGGCCAGGGAAGAACCGAACCGCCCCATACCAATGACGACGACCGGTGGAATATTGATGGACGTCTTCTCGCGCCGCAGGGCGCTGAACATGTTAGCCAATGAACGGCCTTTCTTCTGGGTAGCGGTAGCGCAGGCTGATGGTCCGGGCGGCCAGTGCCGCCACGAAAGTGGTGGGGCCTACGCGGCCAACGTACATGATGAGACACAGCATGAGCTGCGATGGTGCGGACAAACTTGCAGTAATACCCGTGGACAAGCCCACGGTGGCGAAGGCGGACATGACTTCGAAAGTGACCTGGTCCGCGGTGAACTCGGGGTCCCAGATGCGCAGCGTCGCCACACCTACGGCAACGACGATCATTCCGGCGGCAGTCAGCGCGAGGGCCTGACGGAAGGTGGACAGCGGCAGGCGACGGTGCCCGATGGAGGTGTCTTCCCTGCCCAAGAATTCAGAAATCATCGCCGCGCCCAGAACGCATGCGGTAGTCACCTTGATGCCACCCGCCGTACCGGCGGAGCCGCCGCCGATGAACATCAAGATGTCCGTAACCATCAGCGTCAACGGGTGCGCTTCCCCGTAGTCGATGGCGTTGAAACCGGCCGTTCGGGGCGAAGCGCTCATGAAGAAGGCGTTGATCAGCTTCTGGTCCAACGGCATCCCATGCAGCACACCGGAACCCTCGGAGAGGAAGAAGACCACGGTGCCACCCAGCAACAAGAACGCGGTGGCGCCCAGCGTCATCCGGGCGGTCATGGACATGCGGTGAATGCGGGGCGTGCCGCCGCGCCAGCGCGTTAGCCGTGCACGGGCCCGTCGCACGAACTCCGCCAACATGGGATAGCCCAGACCACCGACAATCAGGGCGAAGGCGAGAGGAATCAGAATCCAGCCATCGGCGGCGAAGGAAATGACGCTGTCTGAATAGGTACTAAACCCAGCGTTATTGAAGGCCGAAATGGCGTGGAAGATACCTTCCCACACCGCGCGCCCTGGTGCCACGCCGTGTTCGGTGGCTAGGCGCACACCGATGAACACGGCAACTGTGGCCTCACAGATCAGAGTCATCATCAGGGTGAGCAGCAGGGCATGTCGAATGCCTCCGGAAGCCACAGCACGACCTTCCGCCGCCATGGTCCGGCGGGCTTTGAAGCTGATGCGACCGGTCAACAACATGCCTGATAGCGATGCCAGGCTCATAATGCCGAGGCCGCCCAGCTGGATGAGCGCGATGATGACCGCTTGGCCGAAGGGCGTCCAATAGGTGCCGGTGTCCTCCACCACGAGACCCGTCAAGGAGACCGCCGAGGTCGCCGTAAACAGCGCTGGCAGGAACGGTGTCCACTGCGGAACGTTGGCGGAAATCGGCAGCATCAGCAGCAGCGTTCCCACGAGGATGAGCAGGATAAAGCCCACGGCGGTGAGCCGAGCCGGGCCCAGGAAATGACCGCGTTTCACAGCGCTTCAGCTTACTGCCATTTACCTCCGATGGACACTCCCCTCAGCCTTGAATATTGCGATTTTATTATGTGAATCATCACAATCGATAACCCCGAAGGCACCGCGAAGTAACCGCTACATCAGCTTGGTCTTGTCCAAGGTCTCCACCCAGCCGTTGGTGAACTTCTCCAACGGCTTGTGGAAGACCACGCCCAGAATCAGCATCGGTATGGCAAAGAGCAAGAGGGCGAACAGGGAGAGCCAGTAATCACCGTGGTAAGTTCCGGCGATGGCCGCGCGGAAAGCACGGATGGTATAGGTCGCCGGCAGCCACGGGCTAATGTTCTGGAACCAGTCCGGGAGCACCTGCAAGGGGTAGGCACCGCCCGACGACGATACTTGGACCACCAGCATGAGCACCGCCAAGGCTTTGCCTGCGTTGGCGAAGGAGACCACGAAGGTGTAGCAAATCAGCATAAAGATGAGCGAGCTAACCCAGCCTGCCAGCAGCATGAGAATCGGGTGCGCGGGCTCGATGCCCACGAAGAAGATGAGGCCCAAGATGAGCATCGTCGACTGCATGAGACCAACCGCGACGAACATTCCAAAGCGGCCGAAGAAGCGCTGCATCGGCGAGTACTTGTCCTTGTCCACCACGTCGGTGCGCACGCTCACCGCAGTCAGCAGCGCGCCGACCCACAGGGCCAGCGCCGTGTACATGGGTGTCATGCCGGCACCAAAGCTCTTGACTGGGTAGACCGCTTGCCTGTCGACGTCCACCGGCGCCGCAATCGCACGCGCCAAGGCATCCGGATCGGAACCGATGAGGTCCGCCAACTTCTTCAGGTCACCAGATGCCGCAGCGGAGTCGATATCCTTCCGCAGGTCGCCGAACTTGTTGGCCTTATCCTGCAGGCCAGAGGCGAGCTTCTGTACCGCATCCCGAGCATCCGTCAGGGAAGAGGAATCAATGGTGACGGGAGTCTTCGCGGTATCCAGATCCGCGCTCACCTGGCCCAGGGAGTCCTGCAGCGCACGCAGGGATTCGCGCAGACCAGAGGTGGAGATTCCCTCCACTGCCTTCTTGGCATTGTCGATGCTGGAGAGATCCGGCTTCGTGGGTTCGGGAGCATTCGCGGCCGCAGTGAGGCGCGCGTGGAGAGTGCGCTGCGCGTCGATGGCCTCCTCGATACGGCTGAGCGACTTCTCTTTATCCCCGGCAGGAATTGGCAGGGCCTCAATGTGGCCGTGCAGGTTCTGATACTGGGCAATGGTGCCTTCTACCTGGCCGGCCAAGGTGTTGAGCGCGGCGACGCGGTCGGCGCGGGAGGCGGAGGCGTCGTCGTAAAGCGCATCAATGCGTTGGCGCACCACATCATAACTAGCGCTGGTGGCATCGAGCGATTGCTGCAGCGCGTCCGTGGAAACGTTGAGCGAGGAGGACTGAACCTCCGGAAGCTCCAGGTCCGCTGAGTCCGCAATGCGTTGGGCGCTTTCCATGAGCGGAACTGCGGTATCCACAAGTCCAGCCAGGGAACGCGCAGTACGCGCCGCCATATCCAGCTGGGTCTGCACGCCATCCGCGCGCGCCTGCATCCGGTCCAACACAGCCTTGGTATCGCCCTTGCTTAAGAAGTCGGAGAGCGAGGTGACCAGATCGAAGGACACGTCACCGACCGTCGTGGTGAAGGCTTCGGCAACCTGGGCCGACACGCCCTCTGCGCCTTGACCGGTGATCTTCGGCGCCAGCGCGTTCTTCTTCTCATTCATATAGAAGGATAAATCCGCGGGCTGGGAACCATCCGTGTAGAAGTTCATCATGTCGGTACTGAAGTCTTCCGGGAGCACGATGGCTGCGTAATACTCACCGGACTTGGTACCTTCAATCGCCTCATCGGAGGTGGTCACAACCCAATCCAGCTGCTCGTTCGCGCGCAGCTCATTGAGTACTTGATCGCCGACGTTGATGGGCACCGGCAACAGATCGCTCTCATAGCCGGTGTCCTTGCTGGCCACCGCCACCTTGAGCTGGCTGGTGTTATCAAAGGGATCCCAGCTAGCCAACACGTTAAACCACGTGAACAGCATCGGAATGACGACGAGACCCACGAGCATCACCGCGCTCATCACGTTGCGGCATGCGGTGCGCATGTCATTGAGGAAAAGATCGAGTGTTCCACGCATTAATTATCCCCCTCCGTGGAATCCGCGCCGGCGCGAGCCGGGTGTTTGATGTCATCTTCATCCAGCGTCACGAGCTCCGCGGACTGCTTCAGGCTAATGCGCAGGTATTCCAGGGTGACCGCGGCGACAATAATAAGGAAGCACCACGCCGTCCAAATGCCCAAGAGCAACGGCTTCTGGTCGGGCAAGAGGCCCGAGACAACAATGAGGATGACCGCGCCGACAACGCCCGCGATGGCCACCAGCTTGAGCCAGTAGCCCCAGTTATGAGCGCGGCGGTCCAAATCCCTCTTGAGGCCACTGCGGCTATCCAGCGCCTGGATGACGTCCGCGATGCGGTAGCCGGAGCCCACAACCTGCACGTTTTCATAGTCGAAGAGCTCGGTGTCCTTCAGCTCGCGGTTGAAGATGACGTTGAAGTGCGCCAACGCCTTGCGCAGTAGAAGGCCGAAGACAAAGAAGAGAATGAACATGAAGGCGAGCACGCTCATGTTCTTGAAGTAGTGGTTGCCGTAGAACCCGCCGATGGTTTCGCGCATGGCGTCGATGCCGTAGGTGAAGGGCAGCAATGGGTAAATGGTGTGGAAGAAGCTGGGCAGCAGCTCAATCGGGTACAGGCCCGACGCACCTGGAATCTGGATAATGGCAAAAACCACGCAGAGGCCGCGGCCGAGGTGACCCAGAGACGTCGACAACCCATAGATAATGCTCAAGTAGGCCAATCCCACGAGCACGCCCGTCAGGATGAAGGCAGGCGCGTTCACGGTCTGCACGCCGATGAGCAGATCACCCACGGTCACCGTGACGGCCTGGATGATGACCATCAGGGCCATGAGGAGGAAGCGGCCCAAGTAGGCCTGGCCCACCGTGATGCGGTCGAAGCCCTCCTTATCGACCTCAACCCGGAAGATCACCATGAGGACGAAGGCACCAATCCACAGAGAGAGGTTAGTAAACAGCGCCGCCATGGCGGAGCCGTAGCTGTCCACCGGGTACACGGTTTCGGTCTTCAGCTCGATGGGCTCCGCAAAGAATTTACCGATTTCTTCCGCGTCCAGCCCGGTGACATTTTGAACGACTTTGGAGTTCATCGCGGCACGCAGCGAGCCTACATCGCCCTGCATAGCGCGCAGGCTGTCCTGCAGGGCCAGGAGGTTGGTATCGAAATCGGACAAGGTGTCCTTCGTGGCGCGCAGCTGCTGGGCCACGCCGTCCAGGAGACCATTGGCCTCCTGCATGGTTCCCTTCTGAGCTTCCAGGGTGGAGCTCAAAGCACTCGCCATGGAGCTCAGATTGCTCATGGCACGGTTGATTTCCGGCACGGCGGTGGTCACGGTATCGCGCAGCGTCTGCGACGTGGCCTTGGTATCTGCCGCTGCCTGGTTGATGGCCTCCGCGCTAGCCTGCACGTTGTCCGCTGCGGCCTGGGTATCCTTGCTCAGCGCATTGAGGTTCCCCACCAATTGGCGGTTGGATTCATTGCCCTCATCGAGGCGCTGGATGGCGTCATCGATCTCCTTGGCCACCTGCGGTGAAAGCGTTGCGGAATCGCGCAACGCCTTAAGCTGCGCAATCGATTCCGCACTCGCGTCAATAGCAGTGTTCGCCCGTTGCGTGGCGTAATCGAAACGGTCACCGGCCTGGTTCAGGCCAGCTGTGACATCCGCAATGGATTCCTGCGCCTGTGCGGTGCCGTCTGCCACCGCACTTGCGCCACTGACGAAGGCACCGGTGGTCTGGTCGGTGAAGTCACCGATGCCCCCTTGGGCCTGCTCGACTAGGGAGGAGACCTCGGCGAGGGCTGTTTGGGCGTCGCCCAGCGCAGCACTCACATCAGCCACCGTGGACTTGGCGCCCAACGTGGAATCAGCGGCGGCGTCAAGCTTTCCCTGGATGCGCGCGAGGTTCTCACGGTTGCCGTCAATCTCCTGCGCGGTCTCCCCGAAGGCCGAACTAGTGTTGTTCATCGCGCGCGTGACTTTTCGCTCGAAGTCGGTACCGGTGTCCTTGATGTTCTCCGCCGCGACGGTGGCCACCTGCTCCTTGAAGGCCGCAGTGATCTGCTTGTCTAGACCTTTGGCACCGGTATCCGTGATCTTCACGGCGATGGCGTTGTTCTTCTCGTTAACACGGTAGACCAGCTGCGGCTGCGTGAACTTCCCGTCGAGCATGCTCACGAGGTTCTCGCTAAAGTCCTCAGGAATCGTCACCGAGGCATACACGTCTCCCTCTAAAAGGGCTTTCTCGGCTTCGTCGCGCTCGAGGAATTGCCAGCCTAGCTGGTCATTCTTTTTGAGTTTCTCAATGACCTCGCTGCCGACATCTATCTTCCCCGTCAGCTCGTTGTTAGCACCCTTATCCTCGTTGACCACGGCCACCTTGATGTTGTTGGTATGGCCGTAGGGGTCACGAAAAGCCGCGATGTTCACCCATGAATACAACGCGGGGGTGATGATAAGCCCGATGAGGATGATCCACGCCCTGGGGACGCGGCCAAGCCTGGCTACATCTCTAATAAAAATCTTCCAACTTTGGCGCACTGAAGGCAGTGTACCCGTTGAAGCTTCGAGTCTCTAACCTGCCGAAATACATAAAGTAATTTAAATAATTAACAAATAAACTTTAACATGGTTTGCCGGATCAAACCCCTGGCTTGAACATATGGCGATGAAAACTAGACTTCAAGTAGTTGAACTTTTGGTATGGAGATGCCTATGCGTAAGACCTTAATCAGCCTCACCGGCCCCGCCTTCGTTGCTGCAGTGGCTTACGTCGACCCCGGCAACGTAGCCGCCAACATCAGCGCCGGCTCCCACTACGGCTACCTCCTGGTGTGGGTACTCGTCGTGGCCAACCTCATGGCCATGTTCATCCAGTACCACTCCGCCAAACTGGGCCTAGTCACCCACCGCTCCCTGCCGGAAATCATGGGCGAGCGTCTCTCCCGCCGCGCGCGCCTAGGCATGTGGGCCCAGGCCGAGCTCATCGCCGCGGCCACCGACCTCGCCGAAGTCATCGGCGGCGCCATTGCCCTGCAACTCCTCTTCAACCTCCCCCTGTTCGCGGGCGCGCTCATCATCGGCGCGGTCTCCATCATTCTCCTCATCTTCCAGAAGAAGAACCAGTGGTTCGAGGGGCTTGTCATCGGCCTGCTCCTGGTCATCTGCATCGGCTTCCTTGCCGGCCTCGCCATCGCCCCGCCCGACCCCGCCGACGTGGCCGGCGGCCTCATCCCCCGCCTAGAGGGCAAGGACAGCATCCTGCTGGCCGCCTCCATGTTGGGCGCCACCGTCATGCCGCACGCCATTTACCTACACTCCTCCCTGACCAAGCAGCGCTACCCCGACCTGGAAATCCCCCACGTGCTGGCCGGCACCCGCGCGGACATCGCCGTGGCGCTGTCCATCGCCGGGCTCGTCAACGTGGGCCTGCTGGTCCTGGCGGGCTCGGCCCTCTACGGCGTGGACGGCACAGAGACCATCTCCGGGGCCCACACGGCGATTGCCAGCCACCTCGGCCCGCTGGCCGGCGTTCTCTTCGCCATCGGCCTGCTGGCCAGCGGCCTCGCCTCGACGTCAGTGGGCGCCTACGCCGGCTCCGAAATCATGGACGGCCTGCTTCACATCAAGGTCCCCCTACTAGTCCGCCGCCTGGTCACGCTCATCCCGGCGCTGGTCATCATCGGCTGCGGGGTCGACCCCACTATGGCACTGGTGGTCAGCCAGGCACTTCTTTCCCTGGGCATCCCCTTCGCCATCATCCCGCTTTTCCGCTATGCCGGCTCCCGGGACGTCATGGGTGAGTTCGCCGCGAAACCCTGGTCTATGGCCGTGGGCTGGACGCTTGCCGCGCTGGTCATCGCACTCAATCTCGCCCTCGTGCTCCTGCCGCTGCTCTAGGCCGCCTACAATCAGCAGCCATGATTGAAGTAGCAGCCGTCGTCATCCGCAACCCACAAGGCCACGTGCTTACCGTGCGCAAGAAGTCCTCCACCAAGTACCAACTGCCCGGCGGCAAGCCTGAGGCGGGCGAGGCGCTTGTCGACGCCGCCCTGCGCGAAGTTGCCGAAGAAGTAGGCCTCACCCTCGACGCCGAGAGCCTCAACAAACTCGGCACCTTCGACGCTCCCGCCGCCAACGAACCGGGCGAGGTCGTCGTCGGCACCATCTTCACCTACACCCGCACCGTCACCACCGACGAACCCCACGCCGCCGCCGAAATCGGGGACACCGCCTGGGTCAACCCAACAGCACCCGACCGCGAGCTTGCACACCTGCTGCGCGACCGCGTCTTCCCCACGCTGGCCTAGCGCCAACTGTCAACACTTCGGCGTCATTGACCTCGAAACCATCAAGAGCTACCCTTTTGAACATGTTCACTGAACACGTTCACTCATCGCGCTCGGCCGCCAAAGCTGGCACCGTCAGCAAGGTCCTAGCCACCGCCTACGAACTCTTCCTCACTCAGGGCTACGCCACCACCAGCATCCGGACTATCGCATCCGAAGCTGGCGTTAGCGTGGGAACCGTCATGGGAGTCGGCGACAAACAAACGCTGCTCATCCGCACCATTGGCCAACACATTTCAGAACTCCACGATGACATCCGGGGACAATCCGATAGCCTTCTCGATGTCCTGAGACCTTTCCTCCAGATGTTTACCGGCCACGAAGAGCTCTCCCGCGCCTTTGGCGCAGCACTCATCCAACAAGGCAATCAAGGCGAAGCGCTCACCGCACTCAAAACGCTCCTGACCGATGAAATCACCCTGCGACTCGGCACCAGGCTCAGCAGCGCCGATGCGGCCGAGTACGCCGACCTGCTGTACAACGTCTACCTCGGCTTACTCATCGGCTGGGCCGCCGGAATCTACGACACCGAGCACCTCACATCCCAAGCCGCCTCATCGATCGAACGCCTCAACACCGCATTCGGAGTAACCCAATGATCCTAGAATCTTCCCCAGCCTGGCCCTCCCTTCTACTAGCAGCCATTCTGCTTGGCGACGCCGCCCTCTCCCTCAAACCAGTCCCCTTCATCGAAGCCTGCCTCAGCGGCGTCAAACTCCCCAAGGACTGGTGGTGGGCGCTCATTGTCATCAAGTGCCTCGCCGCCGTAGGACTCATTGCCGGCCTCTGGTTCCCCGGCGTAGGAATCACAGCCATGATTGGAGTCATCGCCTATTTCTGCGCGGCCGCAGCAGCCCATGTCCGCGCCCACTTCCTCGGTAGCGCATTCTGGATCAACTGCTTAGGCATGCTCGCATTCTCCATCGGAGTACCGATCCTGACGCTCGCACTGACTTAAGACACCAGTCAACCATTCACGGCTTCCAGAAGGAAGATGCATCATCGCACCTATTGATTGATGACTTGATGCTTTCTACCCTAAAGGTATGCACACCAGGATAAACCTCCCCTCCTTCGATTGCGGCGGACCAGCTCTAGTTGATCTCAGCGACAAAGAAGCCGTATGGGCGGTGCTCGATGATCATTCCTGATGTCAACATTCTCGTTTATACCTTCCACTCCGCAGCACCACAACATAAACCCGCTCAGCAGTGGTTAAGTGGTGCGCTGAATCGGCATGAAACAATTGGGCTCCTGGATGTTGTGGCAACGGGCCTTGTTCGAGTTATGACCAACCACAAGCTATTCCACAAACCACTAACCGCCCAGCAAGCACTGACTGCACTCAATACCATTTTAGCGGCCCCAAACGGGCACTCTTTTGAGCTCCAGCCCAGGGACCTGGACAACCTTCACTGAACTGGTGCGCTTGCACAAGCTTAAAGCCAGCGACATCCCTGATGCCTGGATAGCCGCGTCCGTAATAGAAGAAGAAGCAACCTTACTGAGCCAAGATCAGGGCTTTGCCCGCTTCCGAGAGCTGCGCTGGCACCCGCTTCTAGAATGACAACAACAAACGCAGATCCCGAGCCACCGGTGAACGATGACTAGGGTTCTATAAGTTGAAGCAGCGAAATCAAGCAATCAATAAACCGACAAGCCCTCGACTAAAGCGACAAAATTAACGCACTCTAAAACTTCTCGATGTTAGGACAAGGACTAGTATTGAGGCATCTGCCGATGGCGCTACGTCCGCCGACTAACAAAATACACTCGGCAACAACCAACACCGTCCAAATCCGACTCGTCGCTAGCGCAGGAAGTCGTTGAGCAGATTCCGCCTCCTCTTTTGCGTAGCAGCTGCAACTAGTCGTTAGATAAAGCGGAAAATCTCCTAGCAAACAGGCTGTGTAATTTAACCATTTCCTTTACACTCATTAGAAGAAGAGTCTTCAGAGAGTTTTTCCTCCAGGAAAGAAAGCGGCGTGATAGTAGTATCCCCTTTCCCATTGCCGCCTTCAATGAGGGCCACCAATTCTCCTGCAGGATTATAGACAGGGGCGCCTGAATCCCCAGGTTTTGAAGTCATTTGAGCCTTTAGAGTTCGCGCCTGATATTCTCTCCCATTGATGGAAAATGCCTCACAATATAAGTTCTTGTCGTTGACAACCCCATCAATTCTCCCTCCGAGAAAGGTTTTTGCAAAAATAGCTGAAGGTATTTCGATACTTTTATCACTAATTTTATCAGCCCGAAGAACGTAATCTACCGGAGGATCAAGAAGTATTTCTGAAACATCTATCCCTTGGTTACTCCACAAGTAGTTTTCACCAATACTTCCAATACGCCTACCTTTCGAATACACTTCATCCGCACTTTCACTTTCACCACAATGACCGGCAGTCAAGGCCCGCTGCTGGGAAATGATAGTCACAGAACACGTCACCGCCCCTCGGGGAGGACCCACCTGCACCTCATCTCCACTTTCAATATATGAAAGAGGATCGAAATTCCTCTGTTGAGCAGTAGATATTGATGAAGCCGTGGCCCCAAAAGATACGCTAGCCAGAAAGAAAAGAGCTAGCCTGCCTACTATAGAAATAGTATTTTGTTTCATAACTTAATAAATAATCAATCTAAAACAGAGGCAGGCCCGCTAAAATACCCACCTCTGCTCAGATATTTACTTCTTCCCAGATGGAACAAACACAAGGAAAATGACCAAAATTGCTAGAGCAATCGTGACCCCATACGGCCACTGAAGTTGAGCGGAAAGCATCATCAATAAAACGCCCACAGTGGCCAATATCTTTTTCCACATATTTTACTCTCCAGAACCATTTCTATTCTTGCCAGGCGGCAGATTCTCTTGGACTGTTATCTGAACAATGCAGAAACATCCATATGGCAAAATTCCAATTACCTTTCCCTAAACCCCTTTCTGTTTAGAGGAAGGATAATTTATTGAAAACCAACCCGCTGAGGATATGCATTATGTGTGAAAGCGCCAGCCACAATCGAACCAATGCCATAGTCTGCATACATACCACCGGGCGCAAGACCAGCAATAGCCCCTCCAGTAGCTAGGATTTTGGAAAGAACTGGCTCGGGAATCCAGACTCCAGCGATTGTGACACCGCCACCCACCCGGTTAATCGTCGTTTTAGACAGTAGCACCCTCACATAAGTCCCATGGAATTCAATTCCATTCCGACCCTCTTGAAAGTATGGATCAATGTCATCATCATCAGCGCTCGAAATCTTCGGCCCTTTTTCCCAGAAAGTTATCGAGTCTCCCGCCACCTTCATCTCAAGGTTACTATCAGCCTTGGCCTCGCTGATCCTTTCGTTCTGAGTCTCTACTTCATTTTTGATTTCTTGCAGTTCCTTTTGCGAAAGAGCGCTTTCTGCCTCTCTAGCAATCGCGAATTGGTCTCCCTGAAGGAAAACATAGGAATCTGCTTTTTCCGCAACTTCTGAGGAAACAGAAGACTGAGAGGCATTATTCTGAGTCGACTCAGCGAGGTCAGTCTCAGTACCGGCACTAGCATTGACTGGTGCAAAAACTGTTGCTGCCGCAACCAGCACCACTAAACGCGTAGATTTCTTGAGACGATACATGTCCATAATCCTTTCTAGAAAAGATGGCTGAAAATCGGACACCCCTAGAGTTACATCCAGTAGGGATAATTGGAAGCAAAAGATGTAAAATGTAGACTATTGTATAAACTTCCTCAAGATTTGTTGCGAGGGCGCACAAGAAGGCATATAATCCCTCCCCTTCCCCGCAAACCCTAGTCTTTTGAGACTCGGGTTAACCAGCGCCCCAAAGACTGGTGGTGGGCGCTCATTGTCATCAAGTGCCGCGCAGCCACAGGAGTCATCGACGGACTCTGGTTCCCAAGCGTAGGAATCGCATCCATGTTTTGAGTCATCGCATATTTCTGCGCAGCCTCAGCAGCCCGTGTCCGCGCCCACTTCCTCGACAGTGAATTCTGGATCAACTGCTTAGGCATGCTCGCGCTCTCAACCGGTGTATTGGTCCTGCCGCTAGTGCTGAATTAGGCGACCAAAAATTCTTCGGAACCACCCCTGCCCCATTTCGCCATCAAGCACATTCGCCCGATATTTACTTCTTTTTCATCCCCCACCTCACTATGCCGTTCGTTGCTTTGGGAAGTGGCTGAGGGGAATAGCACTCATGAATTTTGGAAAGAACAAAATATTCGGACAAAGTTCTCATCGGGATCGATGTTCGCGTTACTTTCCACATCCCAAATTGGCTCTTTTAGTAACTCCATGACGCTCCCAGCCAGCACAGATTAAGGTCAGCGCCTTCATTCTAAGCTCTCTGCTCACGGGCTGCCGACATACGAAGCGACTGAAAACGTAAAATCCCGAGCCACCGGTAAAACGATGACTCGGGTTCTGTAGTTTGCGGAGACGAGAGGGACTGAACCCCCACACCACTCCCATGGAGGTCAAAGGCTACTTTTCAAACATCAACTTGCGGACTGTTGCGTAATTGTTGCGTAACGGACAACAGGAACCACCAGGAAAGGGCCACCATGACCACCCCCGAAACCACCACCCGCCAGACGCGCCGGGCCACTGGCACGCCACGCTTGCGGCACCTCATTCACCACATCGAACCACACGGCGTAATCCACACTCTATGCGGCCAACGCCTCTACAAGCACAAGGGTGCCACCACCGGGGCACACACCAACAAACAGAACTGCCCCGCATGTGATGCCGCTGCAATCCTCTACGAGGTGACACTGTGAGCATCCAACAACTCAACGAGACCATGCAGGAACTGAAGACCAATCTTGAACTGCTGGAGAGCATCAACCAGCAGTGCCAGAACTGCACCCCATCCGAATACCAACGGCTAGACCAACAGGCCCTGAAAATCATGCGGGCCAACACTCGCCTAACACGCACCATCCGCAACCTAACCAATGAACTGACAGGGGCACCACAATGAGCACACACCAACTGCCCACAGCAGACCAACCAGACAACTACACCGGCATCTGGAACCGGCACCGGGTGCGCTACCTCTATGCGGACACCACCACCGGCCTCTGGCACCTATGTGTTGGCACACCCCACGAGGGCAGCTACTGCACACACATGAACCCCATGCGGTGTGTTGACCTAGCCGGGCTTAATCTCCACTACAAGGACGGCGGCTACATCATCGTGCCCCGCGACGGGCTAACAGTAGGCACCCTCATGCCAGACTCCCTAGCGCGGCACTACCCCATGACCTACAAGGAACAACACCTAGAGGTGTGCTCCAACTGTTTAAGCATGGCTGCTGTGCAAGCAGAGATGTTGGGCCAGCGGGCATACCCGCTCAGGCGGCTGTTAAACGAGTTGGAGGGTACCAACGCCCCTAGCCGGTAGGTTCATCGCCTTAAACGGCGATATTGAACAGGCAAAACGCGGGAGGTTCCGGTAATCTCCAACTGTAGAAACAGGGACGGCCCGGCGGGGGCGTTCGGGGGGGGGTCGCCACACAGCACCGGGCCTAACCATTCACACCGGGGGGATAGTGAACGGCTACACGTAGTCTCACACAGGCATGGCGGGCGCGCCACCGGAACAGCACGCGAACACCCCGCTATCCGTGGCTACTAATGCAGGTCACAAAGGGTACGGCCCATACGGGCGCGGGCGATATTCGACAATTGACGATTTGAAGGCGCTAGGGAAAGTACGGCCCATACGGGCGCGGGCGATATGTAGACAATGGTAACCATTGTCTAATTAATCAAAGTAGGTCACCTACCTTGAACGGTAAACGAGACGCTGAGTACTACCTTGCAGCCTTGAAGAAGAAACGACCCGACCTAGCGCAACAAGTCATCAACGGCGACATGAGCGCAACCAAGGCGGCACCCGGTACTTTTCGGCACCCCACTACTTCCACGAGGTGTGGAGAGAGAGACGGCCTGACTCACGGGCAGACGGGCAGAGTCAGGCAGGGCAACGGCCTTAAGAAAACAGGCGGCACCCCACCGGCACCGAAATGCTGGAACCCGTACACAGGCCCGGCCCCTATGCCTTCCGGCCCACCACCACGGGGCGGGGAGGGGCATCCCCCAGGGTGCCGTTTCTGATAAAACTCCAGACCTGTAGCCGAGTGGAGCAACAATGCCTTCCGGCGGTGCCAGCGGCTAGGGGCGGGACAACTCCCCTGCCCTCTACTAGCCCACCTTCCTGTGGCTGTGTTCAACGAGGTCACGCAAACTTTTGGCCTGTGTGTAAAAAATGCTTGAACCGTAGCGAAACGGGGCAGGGTTCTGTGGGCAACCCTAGGAATAATGTTGGTGGGCACCAGGGCGCGGGGGTTGCTGCCCAGTTATGAGCGGTAACAGGTGACTGTAGTCCGGGTAATTATCGTGGGTACATGTTTGTTAGCAGGCGCTGTACTCCCCCAACACCGCTATGCATAATCTGGAAACATCATGCACCAAACTGACATAATATAGATTATCGGACAACATACAATGCAACACTATGTATACACCTCCACTACCTGCATAAACGGCTGCATAGAACAGGTGTTGCTGTGCACGTTATCGTTATCGTCTGCCTAGTGTCATACTCCTACCTGTGTTGCTAAACTGCACCACATGGAAGAATACACCACATGGCTTGCCACCATCACCACGGATAGCGCACGCACCATTGCTAAAGCCACCGGCCTATCTCACACCACAATCAGCAGGGCAGCAGACAACACCACTCCCCCACCGGCTGTGGTGGTTGCCGTGGCACGCGCCTACGGTGCCAACCCTGTTACAGCACTAGCCCAGACAGGCCTACTCACCACAGCAGAGGCGGAACCATTCAGCGGCGCTCACGAGCTACGCACGGTGCCTAGCGCGGTGCTGCTTCAGGAACTACTCAGGCGGGAAGTGGAGAGCAGCTAACCACCCTCCACGCCCCGGCGCGGCGGTCTAGTAGGTGGACACCTCAATAATGCGGCCACCGATGTATCCATCCTCCCGGAAGGCGTGCGGGAACCTCACCACATCCGCGTGCGTCCACTCCAGCCCCTCCACGGGAACCTTGCGCACAATTGTCTTTGGCAGGCCACTATCCGGGTACCAATCCGGGTTGGGCTTGCGCACGGACTTGCGGCGCTTGCGCGTTAGGTTAATCTCCCGGCCCAATACTTTCGGGGCCAGGGCCATGCAAGCGTTGTACCAATCATCTGTGTCATGCGCGGACTGCCTTCCTGAGGCTCCTAGCCAGCAGTGCAGCATCTCGTGAAGCACGGTATCTGAGACCACATCCGTGCCCTTCTCGAATAGGTTGGACGCGATAGAAATACGCATGGACTCCAGGCCCACATCTACATGGCGAGTCAGTCCTAAGCAGTGTCCGTAGGCAGTGATGCCAATGACCATAGGCAGTTGCTCAGGGAGGCCAGGGAACAACGGCAGGTGCTTCTTGTAGCACTCATGGATAAAGTCGCCTGCTTCACCCCACAGGGCGCGGGCGGCTGTTTGGTAATCGTACGTAGTCGGCATAGCTATAGTGCCCACTTTCTTTCTGGTAGGGCACCGCTGGCAGCTCAGGCGTTGGACTGTCATCCGGCCATAAGCGCCAGGGCGCGGGGGTTGGTTGGTGTGCTGTGTGGTTGGGGGCGAAATATCTCAGCTGAGTTGCACCGTGTTCCACGTGTTCCATGTGTTCCACCAGGTCAGGGGCATGTTCCCTGTGTGTTCCCTACCGTGTTCCATGTTCCACTGAATCCCAGCAGCTGAAGGGGTAATTATTTTCTTTGGAACTTAATGGAACAAGAATGGAACATAGTGAAGATAGTTATCTACCAGGGGGAACGTATGGAACATAGGGAACACGGTAGTTTCAGCTACTTAATTCCCAATACGTAGCGGGGGCGCTTGCGCTTCTGCCCAACTACCCAACCATCTTGTTCAGGTGCTTCACGCTGCCTCACCTTCACTATCGGGGTCAGGGCGTTAATGCGGCGGTGAAGCTCAGCCTGTGAAACAGTGCCACGGCCTTCTTCCTTGCACCACTGCTTGTAATCGGCATACACAGTTTGCAAGACGATCCGATCATCTTCATCGCCGGTCACGTCGTAGGTGTCATAAAGGAAGGCACGCACGGGCGCGCCCAGGTCGCGCATCTCAGCAGCAACTACTTCCATCGTCTGTGGAACAGTGAACTTGCCCTGCTGGTTCAAACGCTTAAGCCCCTCCAGCGCCCAGATAAAGATGCCGGGCATCTCTTCTGCAATGCGCTGCCCCAAACTGGTATCAGGCTTATCCGCGAAAGACTTCACAAGGTTGACTGACATGAACCGGGTAACAATGGCTCCAGAGGCATCAATCAGTTTCGGAGTCTCATTACTCACCAGCATCAGGCGGGTGTTCATCGTGCCAACCCAATAGGGGCGATTCTTGCGGTTGATAGACACTTGGTCTTCACCCGTAATGTTCAGAATGCGCTCCACCTCACGAGGTGCGGGCTTATCATCACCACGGGCATCTTCCACCACTGCCAACGGCTTGCCAATCATCTGCTCCAGACCGAAATCACTGGCAAAATCTTTCAGCGCCGGGCTTGCCGTGTTCTCCATGCCAATCAGTGCTTTCAGCGTGCGGGAAATAGTGCCCTTGCCACCACGAGCCGGGCCAATGAGCAACAAGGCCTTATGCAGGTCTGTACGGCCCGAAATCAGGTATCCAGCCCACTCTTGTACCGTTAGCTGTGCTTCAGGGTCATGCGCAAACACGTCTGCCAGGAACTCCTTCCACACCGGGCATTCTGCACCAGGGCCATACTCATATGGAAGGACATAACTACAGAAAAACCGTGGCGTATGCGGATACAGCTCACCTGTTTCCAGATACACCAGCCCGTTATCCACCGGGGCGAAATCTTGCGCCAGGTGCCAATCTCCCTTGCGGACGTAATAAGGCATGTCCTGCGAATCAGACACATGCCGGTTACACAGTCCCTTCAGCGGCTCCAGCACCTTAGAAATCTTGGCAGGGTCAGGACTCCACGGCGCGTAAGAATCTTTACCGACGTTATAGACCTGCGCGTTATCCAGCACCTCATACAGTTCAGTACGGAGGTCAATCTCATCTTGCACAGCCCAGTGCGTGCCCTGATAACGCCACCATTCCCCACGGTAGAACTTCAGCACCGGATAGCCGTCATCGTCTAAGAAACGATCCCTAATCAGTTCCTGCGCTACCTTAAACGGCTCATGACTACCAGGCAGCAGCTGCTTACCTTCAATCATTACTTCCTACCTCCCCATGCTTCATCGGGTGCGTCTGTACGCGGGCCAATAGGGTCACGGTGCCCACTAGGCAGCGGCGGCATCCTTAAACCAGCCTCACGGCGGCGGGCAGCAGCTTCCCTATCCTCCAGGGCCTGCTGCTTCTCGTTGAGTTCATCAACCAGGCGGTAATCAACAGTCCCCATTACGTCACCTCCAGCCCGGCGCGTTTGGCTACATCCACGAGGCCACTTAGGCGGCTTAAGCAGCGGGTTATCTCTTGCGTGCTTGCCGTGGCTGTGGTCAGGCAATCCTCCCCCACCACCACGAGGGCGCGCCTTAAGCGGGCCTGCTTCATGCCCAGGGCCAGGTGTTCTACATCCGGCCATGCGGGCGGTAAGTAGGCTCCAGCGGTCACAGCAATCAGGGCGCGGGCCACTGTGTCCTGCTGGAGAGCGCCGGCCTGCTGTAGGTGTTGCTGTACCCGCTCAGCAGCTACCGGGGCATCACCACAGCCTGCCTCCACGAGGGCGTGGGCACAGGCCACCACAGCAGCGAACACCGTGTGATTATGCGGGGCATGGAAGTCATGCGGAACGAGAGTGTTGGCCAGGGCCACAACACGGGTAGCGGGTGCACCAATCAGGCCACGGATTAAGCCCTGCTCTAGTAGTTCCGGGCTGGTTGTGCTGGTATCGTCTAAGGCGATAACGCCGCCACCTGCATTATCGTCTTGCACCTGCCCTTGCACCGGGCGGGTGCTTTGCTTTGTGTCGGTCACTTAGCTGCACCCCCGTCTAAAGCGGTGAGCGTGGGGCGCGTGGCACGCTGTTTCTCCCACTCTGCATATCGTTGGTTGTGCTCTCTGTGCTGCTGCAATTGCTTGTTGTCAGTTTCGTTTGGTGCCATGAGCACGGGCAGGCGGTTGTATCCCAGTTCCTCATAGCTCCCAGGTTCCGTGTGGATCGGGTCACCAGGCTGGAGATAGTCGAGTCCGACGTATGCAATCACAGGCCTGCCGTTGCTATAGGTCTTAGGGCCTTTGAGCATTTTTATTCCTCCACCGTGGTTTGTTCCAACAGTGAGCAGTCCGAGGTCACGGAGGGCGTTATTCATCTCTGCGCAGAGGTCACTAAAAGGCTGTAGTAGCGCGTCCCACTCTTCCGGAAGTTCCGGCCCAGGTTCATCTTCTTCTTCTTCCCACGGCCTGTACTCGTAGTTGGTCTCGTAGTAGAGCTCTTCAAGTTCACGGGACATCTCTAGCCAGAGCGGCTGTGCGCGATATGCGAAGTAGAGCAACCAATCTTGTGCGGTAGGTTCCTGCATTACGCTGCACCTCCGCTCCACTTGTTGGTGGGGGTGAACAGCGCGGCTACGTCTTCAGGCTTCAGGCGGATAGCGCGGCCCATGCGGTACGCCACGAGACGGCCCTCCGCGATATAACGGCGCAAGGTGCGGGCGCTTATCTGTGTGCGCTCAGAGGCCTGCTGAAGCGTAATCAGTTCAGGTAGGGCAGACGCTGGTTTTTGGACAGTCATCCGGTTCAACTTTCCCCATGCTTTAGGCATGGCAACTAGCCCCAACGAATCGGGCACTTGTTGCACTCCAGGCCATTTAGCCTGTCATGGGTAGTTGAAACTCCACCATCCCCCGTTTATCCGCACGCTAACCTTGTCGGTGACTTGTTCAATCCCTTACGGCGGCTTGCTTTAGTAGACGGGTCGCACTTGCAAGCTGGATAGTTGTCAGCATACACCAACCGGGGCCATGTGCGGCCAGAAACTACATTCCTAGTAGACGGCGCAGGTTAGAGTACTCAATCTCACGCATCCCACCATTAAGCGCCTGTTGGACAATGGGCAGCAGCTTCTCAGCTCGAATCGAAAAATCAGGGAACTGTATATGCGGCCCGTCTTGTCTAATTGTTCGTGGCCTGCGCTCACGCTTCTGCGTTTCGGCCCACTCCAGAAACCTTTGGTGACTACCAGAAATTGCGGACGGGACATTAGGCCGGTTATCGGCTGTAAGTGTTGTCACCCGTTTAGCCGTCGTGCGGGGCGCTCCCAGTGGCGGCACAGACCAGGATTCATCCACTACCAGATCTCCTAGAATCCGGTCACCATCCATAACCCGCAATGTTTCGACAAACAACCGGCCACGGTATCGCTCAGATTTTTTCTTAGCCACTACGCTGCACCTCCCAGGGTTGCGTTAACCTTCTCCATCAACGAGGTTGTGCGACCGGCGCGAACCTTCATGTACACATCCAAAATTGTGGCCACATCGTCCTGCCCCAACAGCGTGCCAATCTCTTTCAAGTGCGCGCCCTGCTCAGCCAAACGAGTAATCAACCAGTTACGCCCACAGTGCGGATCAATATCGGCACACACCCCGGCCTTCTCTTTCGCACGTTTAAGGGCACTGCGATAACTCGTGTCCATCATCAATTGCCCTGTGTTAGTGGTGGTGAACAGGCGGGCGCGGCGGGTGCCAGCAGCAGTCCGCAAAACCGTTGACTCAGCAGGCACATGCAGGGCCAGGTGCTCCAGGAAGTAGGGAACGTCCGCGCTCATAATCGGTACCTCACGGTACCCCGCTTTAGTCTTAGGCGGCTGCACCTCCATGTGGTTGCCTCCACCATCCGTAATGCGCTGTGCGTTCTGCTTTACATGCACGCTCACACGCGGCATCCACGGGGCGGGCAAGTACTCAACGTGAACATCCTCAGCCTCCAGGGCCAGGGCCTCACCAATCCTTAAGCCGTGGTGCAACACGAGGGACGTTAGGGCCTTATAGCGGGCGGGCATGTGCTTCAGAATCGCCTTAAGCTCCCAATCTTCCGGCAAGTACTTCCCTTTAGTGGCCACTTTCTTACCAGCGTCTGGAACATCGACCGGGTTAACGGTGAGCATCTCACGGCGTACAGCTTCAGCGCACGCGGCCTTAAGTCGCTTATAGGCCTGCTGGTTAATCGTGCGGGCCTTTGGATAGCAGCGCTGCACCCCATCCCACCAGCGGTACACGTCCGCTTTAGTCAGCTCCACCAGACGCACATCCTTCAGGTGGCACACGTCCACATCGTCCGCGCCGGTGCCATAAGGCTCAGTAATCCGCACGCGGGTCACGCGCCTGTAGTTCTGCATGGTGGACTTACGGGGCGGCTCAGGGCGCTGCTCCAGCAACTCGTGAAACCTATCCATCCACTCCCCCACAGTCTCCGCGCTTATCTCTTCCTGCACGCGGCGCTGTTTCGGTGGTGTCCACTCTTCTAGGTCGATCAACTTACGTTCTGTTGCCAACCATCCACGGGCATCTGTTCGTGTCTCAAATGAGCGGCCCGGGGTATGCCTAGCCCCATCCGGGCCTGTGTATTGCGCGGTGAACCTCCGGCCCGTCTTGCGGACAGTGCCCCAATCGCTACGAGTGCGTCGTGTGCGTGCCATGTCTTATGTCCCTTTTTCGTGGGGCCAGGTCTTGCGCAACTGTTGCGTAACTGTTGCGTAGTGAGTGCTACTAGTGGCAACTCATGGCCACCTATGGCAACATAGTATCATGCCAATGACCAGCACAGATACAACAAAACCCCCGGTGAACACTCACCAGGGGAAATGTAGTTTGCGGAGACGAGAGGATTTGAACCTCCGGACCTACGCAAGTAAGTCAACTCCTTAGCAGGGAGCCCCATTCGGCCGCTCTGGCACGTCTCCAGCGATTCGCAATGAATCGTCCATCACTCTACCTGAGCGCTTCCCCTAGGGACAAAATGGGGCTTCCCTATTCTTTCCCTGAAGCGCCGCATGCAGCTTGAGAGCCACGTAGAGAGCCGCGCAGCGCCAGCCATCATCCAGCACGCCAGGCCCGAGAATCTCGCGGACGCGGTCCAAGCGGTAGTGCAGCGTGGCACGGTGGATGTAGAGCGCAGCAGCGGTCGCGGAGACGTTGCGGGAATGCTCAAAATAGGTCAGCAGGGTGTGCCAGTAGGAGTTGCGGGGGTCGTCGAGAAGCACGGCGGCATCCGGGCTCATCTCCACCACCGTCGCTGGGGTCAGCTCCCACCCGCGCAGCAGCCGCCACGCGCCCGCCTCCTCCCAGCGCAGCGAATCCTGGCCACAGAGTTTGGCCACGTCCGCCATGAGTCGCGCCTGCGGGGCCGTCGGCGCCGAGCCGCTCGCCACCACCTCAGCGCCGGTGACAAGCGCGGCACTCTGCAGCTCCTCCATGAGAGCCTCGGTGTCCTTGTCATCGCGGCGGCACTCAATGAGCACGAGGGAATCATGAGAGTCCGCGACCAAAAAGGGCCGGCGCACCAACGGGCGGGCAAGTTCCACGGCCACCGCACGCTGATCGCCTTCCACCAGCACGCGATGCACGGTCAGCTCGCCATCGGAGGGCAGGAGATCGCGCTCCCGGGCACCCGCCAGCGCGGCCGGATCACCGGTGAGCACCTCGCGGGCCAGCTCCCCGAGCTGTTGGGCGCGGGCGGCGAGGGGAGCATCGCGTTCGTCGATAAGCCTGGCAAGGGGCGCAAGCAAAGAGTCCAGGCGGGCCAAGGGGGCGTCGCCCAGCGCGGGCTCATCAATAATCCACAGATAACCCACCAGCCTGTCCTCGTGACGCAAGGGAATGACTACACGGGGCAGCATGTCATAGCGCGGGTTAGCGGGCAGGCGCACGGGCAGCACAGCCTCTTGGATTCCGAAGCTGAGCATCCACGGGATGGGCTCCGGGGGCGGGGTGCGATTAAGGATGGAGGCCGCGCGGTTCTTATCGATGGCACCGATTTGCGCACTAGCCGCAATCACCGCAATGGCGGGGGTAGTCACCTCAACGGAGCGCTGCAAGATCTGGGCGCATTCGTCGACGATATCCTGGATGCTCGTCAGCTGCGGGGGTGTCACTTTTGACATATGTCAAAGATACTTCCGAATATTGTCTAGTGACAAACAAAACTGTGCTGCGCAATAATCTCCTACAGCTAAATGACCCACGTCACACATATACGTTCATGAAGGGCGTCTACATGACCACAACCAACAATTCCGTCCGGGCGCAGGACGTTGTCGCCAGCGACAACGCCAGCACAGACGATGGCCTGCAGCGCGGCATGAAATCGCGCCACCTGCAAATGATCGCCTTCGGCTCGTGCATCGGCACGGGCCTCTTCTTGGGCTCCGGTGCCTCCATCCAGGAGGCCGGTCCCGGCGTTATCGCCGCCTACGCCATCGGCGGCTTCATCATCTTCCTCATCATGCGCATGCTCGGTGAGATGGCCGTGGAGCACCCCGTCGCCGGCTCCTTCAGCGCCTACGCCCGCGAATACATCGGGCCCATCGCCGGCTTTGTCACCGGCTGGAACTGGTGGTTCACCACCATCGTCGTCGGCATGGTGGAGCTCACCGCCGCGGGCACCATCATGGACTTCTGGTTCCCTGGCATCCCGCACTGGCTCACCGCCCTCGTCGCGCTCGTCATCGTCACCGCCATCAACCTGGTGCACGTCGGGGCCTTTGCCGAGGCGGAGTTCTGGTTCTCCCTCATCAAGGTCGTCGCACTCATCCTCATGATCGTCGTCGGCGCGGCCATCGTCTTCGGCCTTACCCCGGAGCCCGCCCTCGGCTTGAGCAATATCACCGAGCACGGAGGCTTCTTCCCCAACGGTGCCGCCGGTGTGCTCTTCTCCCTCGTCGCGGTGATTTTCTCCTTCGGCGGCATCATCTCCATTGGTACTGCCGCGGGCGAGGCCCAAGATCCCGCCAAGAGCCTGCCCAAGGCCATCAACAACGTGATCTGGCGCATCCTCATTTTCTACGTCGGCGGCATCAGCATCATCGTGCTGCTCGCCCCGTGGAATGAGCTCGATACCTCTACCTCCCCCTTCGTACGCGCGCTGAGCACCCTAGGCATTACGGCCGCCGCCACGGGCCTCAACCTCATCGTGCTCGTCGCCGCCGTCTCCGTGTTCAACACCATGACCTTCTCCGGCGCGCGCATGCTGCGGGATCTTTCCCGCGGCGGCCAAGCCCCGCCCTTCTTCAACTCCGTCAGCGCCAAGGGCGTGCCGGTTCGCGCCTTGCTCTTCAACTCCCTGCTCATGGGTTCTGCCGTGCTGCTTAATTTCCTCTTCGAGGGCAAGATCCTGATTGTTCTCCTCGCCATCATCGTCGGCGCGGAGCTCATCTCCTGGTCCGCCATTGCCATAGCACACCTGAACTTCCGCAAGCGCTGCCCGAACGCCGCCTTCCGCGCGCCCCTCTACCCCATCGCTAACTACCTGTGCTTGGGCTTCTTCGCCCTCATAGTCGCCTTAATGTTTACGCTGCCCGACTACCGCACCGGCGCCATTGTCCTACCCTGTTGGATTGTGACCTTGGCCCTCATCTGGCTGGGCAAGAAGCGCCACGACGCCCGAAACAACTAGAAAGGACCCTCTCATGCAGACCACCATTGGTGATTTCATCCTGGACCGCCTCAAGGCCATCGGCATTACTGAAATCATCGGCGTGCCCGGTGACTTCAACCTGAGCTTCCTCGAGCAGATTGAGGCATCCGAGGGCATCCGCTTCGTCGGCGCCTGCAACGAGCTCAACGCCGCCTATGCTGCCGATGGCTACGCCCGCCAACGCGGCGTAGGCTGCCTGCTCACCACCTATGGCGTGGGCGAGCTTTCCGCACTCAACGGCATTGCGGGTGCCCGTGCCGAGCACGTCCCACTGGTGTCGCTGGCAGGCGCGCCGCCGCAGTATGCGACTGAGTTCCGCTGGAACCTGCACCACTCGCTTGCCGACGGCGACTTTGCCAACATGCTCGATTCCTTCGCGCCCTTCACCGAGGTGGCCACGCGCGTGTCCCCCATGAACGTGGTCGAGGAATTCGACCGCGCCCTGCACACCTGCCTGCGCGAAAAGCGCCCGGTGCATATCCAGATCCCGTCCGATATCACGCACCTGACCATCGAGGTTCCCGACGAACCTTTCTCCACCGAGCTCGCAACCTCCGATCCGGAGCGCCTGAACGCCGCTGCGGACTACGTGCTGGAGCACCTCGCGAAGGCCAAGGACCCGATCATCCTCATCGACCAGGACACCAACCGCCACGGTTTCACGGAGAAGTTCCGCGCCATCATCGACAAGGCCCAGCTGCCCTACTCCCAGCTCTCCTCCGGCAAGGCCATCTTGTCTGAGCGCCACCCGCTCTTCATCGGCACCTATAACGGCGCGGCCTCTGCCCCGGGCGTCCAGGAGCGCATCGAAAACTCTGACTTCCTGGTCACCACGAACCCGCGCTTCATCGAGGTCAACTCCGGTTCCTTCACCCACAACCTGGCCGACGCCCGCGTCTACAACTTCGGCGACCAGCACCTCAACGCCGACGGCGAGTTCTTCGTCGGCATCAATACGCTGGAGCTTCTCGACGTCCTCCTGGACCGCATCCCGGAAGCGGAGGCAACCACAACCAAGGAATTCCAGCCCGAGGCCTTCGAGCCCAACCCGGATGCCCCGCTAACCCAGGAACGCATCTGGCCGCAGATGCTCGGCTTCATCCAGGAAGATGACGTGGTCATCGCCGAAGCCGGCACCTCCAATATCGGTTTGGGCCAGCAGCGCATGCCCGAGGGCGTGCAGTACATCAACTCCACCATCTGGGGTTCCATCGGCTTTACCCTGCCGTGCGTGCTCGGTTCGCAGCTGGCCAACCCCGAGCGCCGCCACGTCCTCTTCATCGGTGATGGCTCCTTCCAGCTCACCGCACAGGAGCTGTCCACCATCCTGCGCCAGGACCTCAAGCCCATCATCGTGCTGGTCAACAACGATGGCTACACCATCGAGCGCTACATCTTGGGCATGGAACGCGAATACAACGAGATCCAAATGTGGGATTACACGGCGCTGCCGAAGGTGTTCATGAAGGACACCACGATGGAGTCCTACGTGGCCTCCACCGAAGGCGAGCTGGCGAAGGCCCTGAAGGACATCGCCGCCCACCCGGAGCGCGGTGCCTTCCTCGAGGTGCGCCTCGATGCTTTCGACGCACCGAAGGGCCTCCAGGCCTTCGGCCCGCAAACTGCAGAATTCGACTTCGGCCCTCGCGGCCCCCGCAACGCCTAAGGTAGAGAACATGATTCGACCAGACCTTTCCTCCCTGCCCGCCTACGTCCCCGGCAAGAATGCCGAGCACGCCTTGAAGCTCTCCTCCAATGAGGCAACTCAGGAGCCGCTGCCCGGCGCGCTGAAGGCCATGGAGACTGCTGCCGCGCACGTCAACCGCTACCCGGATATGGGCGCGGTGGAAATCCGCAAGGCACTCGCCGAAAACCTCGGTGTTAGCCCTGAGCAGGTCACCACCGGCGCTGGTTCCTCCGCGATTTGCCAGCAGCTGGTGCAGATCACCTCGGTGCCCGGTGATGAGATTGTCTTCCCCTGGCGCTCCTTCGAGGCTTATCCCATCTTCGCGCAGGTCGTGGGCGCTAGCCCGGTCAAGGTTCCGCTCACCGCGGATCACCGCGTGGACTTGGAAGCCATGGCGGCTGCCATCACGGACAAGACCCGCCTGATCTTCGTGTGCAACCCGAATAACCCCACCGGCTCCATCATCACCAAGGAAGAGTTCGACGCCTTCTTGGCCAAGGTCCCGAAGGACGTCATCGTGGCGCTCGATGAGGCCTACATCGAGTACAACCGCAACGACGCCGTCCCGCTGGCCACCGACTATGTCCACACCCACAACAACGTCATTGGCCTGCGCACCTTCTCCAAGGCCTATGGCCTGGCCGGTGTCCGTTTGGGCTATGCCTTCGGCAACGCCGAGATCATCGAGGCCTTAAGCAAGGTGGCCATTCCTTTCTCCGTGAACTCGGTAGCGCAGGCGGGTGCGGTGGCCTCGTTGGCCGCCCAGAACGAGCTACGCGAGCGCACCGATGAGACCGTTGAGCAGCGCGACCGCCTGGTCACGCACTTCGCGGACTTTGGGGTTCCGGAGTCCCAGGCCAACCACATCTGGTTTGCCGCCGACAGCATCGCGAAGCTGGGCTCCCCGCAGGACGTCGCCGCAAAACTCGCGGAGAATGACGTCCTGGTCCGCGCCTTCCCCGAGGGCGTGCGCATTTCCGTCACCACGGCGGAGGAAACCGACGTCCTGCTTAAGGCGTGGGACGCTGCCTTCGCTGCAGAGGAGTAGTTTCCGCGCTAGAGTGCAGTTGTGAAGACATTTATCAATTTTGCACTCAACGTCATTGCCGTCGCGGTGGCCTTCTGGGCCGTGGTGGCGATTGTCCCCGGAATCGACATCGTTCCTGCTAGTACCCAGAATTTCCTGTTCATCGCGGCGGTCTTCATCATCGTCAACGAGGTCGTCACCCCGGTGCTTCGCTTCCTCGGCGCCCCGCTGACCTGCCTGACACTGGGACTGTTCGCGCTCGTCATTAACGGCGCGGTCCTGCTCCTCGTCAGCGCGCTGATGGACTCACTCGTCATCGACGGCTGGGGTGCTGCCATCATCGGCGCGATTGTGCTCGCGATTGTCTCCGGCGTGGTGAACTTCTTCACCAGCCCGCTGCGCAGCCGAAACTAACCACCAGCGAAGGGTGGGAGGACGTCGACGCGGGAAGCGCGACCAAGCACGGCACCCTCGGTAGCGCTCGCGCCATCCACCAGGAAGGTGCAGCGCTCCAGCACCTCTGCAAAGCTCATACCGGCCTCGGTGCTGCCGGTGTGGCGCTGACGCAGTACTTCCAGCAACTCCCCCAGTGTCGCCGCCTGCGCTGTGTCCTGCGCGCGCCCTGCGGCGGCGCGGGCTGCGGCAAAGTAGTGTATGTCAACCATGGTTGCCACTATGCCAGCCTCCGTGACAGGAAGGAACCCGATGCGCACCTATGAGGAACACCTTGCCGCCGTCCGCGCGGCCCTTCCGCAACCCCGCGCGGTCTCCACTCCCCTGAGCAGCGCCTTCGGACGCCGTGCCGCCGCCACGTACCGCGCGGAACACAACCTTCCACCTTTCGATAATTCGCAGATGGATGGCTATGCTCTTCCGACTACACACGGCGGCGCCTTCACCGTCGGCCGCACCATTGCGGCGGGTGATCCTCCGGTGGACCTCACCGAAGGCACCGCCCTTCCCATCATGACCGGCGCCAAAATCCCCGAAGGCACCGCTACCATCGTCCCCGTCGAGCACTGCGAGCCCCCGCACTTCCCCGAGGAGGGCGCCACGGTCACCGTGCCGGCAGCCCCCGAGCAGTTCATCCGCCGTGCCGGCTCCGATGTCCAGGCCGGCACGACCCTCATCAACGAGCACGCGCTTCTCGACGCCCCCTCCATCGCCACCCTCGCCTCCCAGGGCCTGGCCGAGGTCCTCACATACGCGCCCGCCCGCATCCTCATCTGCACCGGCGGCGCGGAAATCGGTGGCACGGGCGAGGCCACCATCCCCGATTCCAATGCACCGATGCTCGCGGCCTTGGCTGCGCAGTATGGCATCGACGTAGCCGGCTTCGTGCGCACGAATGACGATCCTTCTGCCCTGCGCGCGGACCTCACCGAAGCGGTCATCACCCACCGCCCCGATGTCATCGTCACCTCCGGCGGCATCTCCCACGGAAAGCTTGAGGTCATCCGCCAGATCTTCGAAGAGGACGGCTGGTTCGGCCACGTGGCGCAGCAGCCCGGCGGCCCGCAGGGCCTGTCGCGTTTGGGGGAGGTTCCCGTTGTCTGCTTCCCCGGCAACCCGATCTCCACGCTAGTAAGTTTTCGCCTCTACTTGGCACCCGTTATCGGCCGCGCTCCCGCTCCATTTAGAGCACACCTTACTGAGCCCGCCGAAGGCCTCAACAACCGTGAACAGTTCCGCCGTGGAACTATCAACATTTCCGATGGCACCGCCGAAGCCTCCTTCCTCGGCGGCACCGGCTCCCACCTGATGTCCCAAGCCATCGGCGCTACTGCCCTCATCCGTATCCCGGCTAACACGCAGCTTTCAGCCGGCGACCTCGTGGAGGTGTTCCCGCTCTCATGACCCGCCGCGCACTCGTCATCGTTGCCTCGACCCGCGCCGCCGCCGGTGAGTACGAGGACCGCTCCGGACCCATCCTGGTGAACTTCCTTCGTGAGCAAGGTTTCGATACCCCGCAGCCCCTCGTCGTCGCGGACGCCGATATCGACTCAGCCCTCGCCACTGCCTTCGCCGATGCGCCCTCCGTAATCCTCACCTCCGGCGGCACCGGCATCACGCCGGATGACCGCACCGTCGAAGCACTCACCCCGCACGTGGAGCGCGAACTGCCCGGCCTAGCCCACGCCTTCTATGCGCACTCAGCGGCCATCCCCACCGCGGCACTCTCCCGCACGGTTGCCGGAGTCACCGGGTCCACTTTCGCCATGGCCCTGCCCGGCTCCACGGGTGCGGCCAAGGACGGCTGCGCGGTCCTCGAACCAGTTCTTAACCACATCATCAACCAGCTGGAAGGCATCAATGAGCACTAACTTCGGCCTACTCGGCGCGCACATCAGTGCTGAGACCATCACAGCCCCCGACATCGCCACCGCGGAAACGGGTGCCGTCGTTTTATTCGACGGCATCGTACGCAACCACGACTCCGGCCGCGGCGTCAAACTCCTCACCTACACCGCGCACCCCTCAGCCCAGCAGGAGATCGAGCGTGTCGCCGGCGAGGTCGCCGCCGCCTTCCCTGCCGTCCGCCTCTGGTGCGCGCACCGGACTGGAGCACTAGAGATCGGCGAGTCCGCCTTCATCGTCGCCGCCGCCTCCGCGCATCGCAAGGATGCCTTCGAAGCAGCGTCGACCTGCGCCGACCGCGTCAAGGCGGAAGTCCCCATCTGGAAGGAACAGCTGCACACCGATGACACCACCACGTGGGTAGGCCTGGAATGAGTTCACGCTACGCACGCCAGGAAGCCCTGTGGGGAACCTCTACACAGGAACGACTTCGCGCTTCCGCCGTCGCCGTCATCGGCGCCGGCGGCCTGGGATCGCCTGCCCTTCTCTATCTCGCAGGCGCAGGCGTGGGACGCATCCTGCTTTTCGACGACGACACCGTCTCCCTCTCCAACCTGCACCGCCAAGTCATCCACAGCACAGCAACCGTAGGCCAGCCCAAGACCGAATCCGCCGCTTCGGCCTTGAACGCCCTCAACCCGGAGTGCACCGTCGAGGAGTTCTCGCGCCTGACACCCGATACCGCCTTGGAGCAACTGCGCGGCGCTGACCTCATCATCGACGGAACCGATAACTTCTACTCCCGCCACCTAGCCTCCTGGGCCGCCCATGAACTGGGCATTCCGCACGTATGGGCCTCGCTTCTGGGCTACGACGCGCAGCTCACCGTCTTCCACTCCGGCCACGGCCCGGTCTACGAAGACCTCTTCCCCACCGACCCGCAGGTGCCCTCCTGTTCGCAGGCTGGTGTGATGGGACCGGTCGTCGGCGTCGCCGGCTCCGCCCTGGCCGTCGAAGCGCTCAAGCTCCTCACGGGAATCGGCACCCCGCTCATCGGCACGCTGGGCTACTACGATTCCCTCGCCGGGACCTGGGAGTACATCCCCGTGCGCGCAAACGGCGCCACCCCGGCGCGCCCCGACAACCCCACCGACATCCGCGACATCCCAGAGGACGCCACGCTTATCGACGTCCGCACCGCCCCCGAGCGCGCCGCCTCCCTCATCCCCGGCTCGCAGCATCTCCCGCTCGATGAGATCCTCGCCGGCCACAACCCGCCACTAGACCCCGCCGACCTCGCCGTCCTCTACTGCGCCAGCGGCCTGCGCTCCGCCCAGGCCGTCGAGACCCTGCGCGCCCGCGGTTTCAGCAACGTCTACTCGCTGCGCGGCGGCATCGACGCCTGGCAAGAGCACATCTCCGAACTCTCGGCCGAAGCCGACGCCGAGGCGAGCTAGAGACCATTTCTCTCGATGACCTAGAGGCCGAACGTGGCGTGGAGAATTAACTTCACGCCGCGCGGTGCGAAAGCCTTCCGAAAGCTAGCCAGGCCAATGCAGAAGAGAGTCAGCAGGTTTCTTCGCGAAGTCTACGATTAATCAGCCAACGGGTCGGTTCCGCCGAGCTTCATCTCGAAACGCTCGTAGTCCTCTAGGTTCGCAAAGTGCCGCGAGTAAAGATCGCAATCGCGGTCTACATAACCATAGAGGGCTGGCGCGACATCCACGATGTGCCGTACCTTCACATCCTCTCCATCGGCCTGCTCGTTCGCCATCGCTTCAACGCGCTCTCGGGCCTTCTCTTCCGACTCCGCATACACAATATAAAAGTCCTCGCGGAAGAAGCTTTGGGCAGATGAACTGGACTTCTTAGCAAGCTCCATCACGACAATTCCAACATAAGGTTCCATTGCCGGCTACTGTCCTTTCCGGTTCTTGGTCAGCTTGGGCTCGACTCTACCTGCTCACCCAGACCACGTAGCGTGGAAAGAATCAGCCGGTCGCCCTTTAAGCTCATTACCAATGAAGACCCATTCCGCACCCACGGCTTCAGCAACGTCTACTCGCTGCGCGGCGGCATCGACGCCTGGCAAGATCACAACGACACATAGCCCGCACTCTTGCTCAGTCTCCTCTGCTCACATGGCATCTTGTAAAAGGCATCAACCAGAAGGCGTTTTCAGAGCCAAAAACGCCTTCTGGTTGATGCCTTTTGCCAGACGCCTTTCGCAGAGGTCCTCGGCCGGTCGCCTTGTAAACTCACTGGCATGAGAAGCCGCCAGTATTACGTCGCTACCGCTGTGGTGTGTGCTCTCACGCTGGTGTACATGCTGCTGCGCTGGGATTCGGTGCCTGATCCCATCCCGGTCCACTTCGATGGCTCGGGCAACCCGGACCGCTTCGAGCCCAAATCTTTCCTCAACGCAACGGTCCTGGTGTGGATCGGCGTTGTGTTCGCCATTGCGCTGCCGCTGTGCGTGCCGCCGATCTCGCTGGCTCGAAAAACAATGGATGTTCCGGCAGAGTCAACTCTTCCGTTCTCCGAGGCCACGGCACAGCGCGCGGAGCTGCTCACTGGAAAGACCTCCACGTTCATTGCCCAGACAGTCCTCACCATGACGGCCTGCGTGTGCCTCACTGCGGTCTGCACCGTCATTCCGGATATCCCCTTCTCGGGCTTTCTCCTCGTGGCCGCGTGGATAGCCTTCACCGTGTTCATCATGATTCAGGGCGTCCGATTGACGCTGACATCTGCGAAGGCCGTGCAATCCATTCCCACCGACCATGATGAACAGGTTCGCAACACAGCACTCCGCTTTGCCGGTGGTATGGGCTTCTATAACGAGCCCACAGACCCCATGTGCATGGCAGTCTTCCCCACGAATCCATCGAAGCTGCAGATCAACACCGCGCACGAACCGGGCCGGCGCTACCTGTGGCGCATGGGCATCGCCCTCACTGCATCCATAGCATTCTGCGTGCTCATCGCCGTACTCTAGGCATATGGAGCACCTGTTTGAGCGCGCACACTCGATTCTTTCTGATGCCACCCACGTCGAGGTGTTCACCGGCGCGGGCATGAGCGCGGATAGCGGCATCGCCACGTACCGCGATGCGCAGACGGGCATTTGGGAGAACGTGGATCCGGTGGCGATGGCGTCGATAAGCGCATGGCGCAATGATCCTAAGCCCATGTTCGCCTGGTACCTGTGGCGCGCCCAGCTGGCGCAGCGGGCCGCGCCCAACGCCGGGCACCGCGCAATTGCTGCCGCACGCGGCATGACGGTGACCACGCAAAACATCGATAACCTGCACGAGCGCGCCGGAAGCCAAGACGTGGTTCACCTGCATGGCTCCTTGTTCGCATTCCGCTGCACCGACTGCGATACGCCGTATGACGAGGACATTGCACTGCCGAGCGAACCGGTCGAGAGCATCACCCCACCCGAATGCCCCGTGTGCGGCGGGCTCGTGCGCCCGGGCGTGGTGTGGTTCGGCGAGGCCCTGCCCGACGACGAATGGGCCGAGGCCGAGCGCCGCATGTCCACCGCGGACGCGCTGCTCATCGTTGGAACCTCCGGCGTGGTCTACCCTGCCGCCGGCCTGCCGCAGATTGCCCACGCGCGCGGCATCCCCATCGTGGAAGTCACCCCGCAGCCCACGGACCTCTCGCCGCTTGCCAGCGTGGTGGTCACCGCCACCGCAGCGGAGGCGCTATCTCGCATCCTGGCGGGGCGGATCGGATAAACAGCAACCCGATATCCCGCGACCCTTGCCCACCGAAATGTACAAGATGTACATTTGCAGTATGAAAACGATGTCAGTGGCATCCAGCCAATTCCGCCAATCCCAAAGCCAAATTCTTGAAGAGGCACAGCACACACCCATCGCCATCACTAGTCGTGGAAGCCGGATTCGCGCTTTTGTCGTCTCTCCTTCATTTTTCGCCCGCGCAGTCGAAGCACTGGAAGATCGTGAAGATGTTCAGGCCGCTGAACTTGCCCGAGGAGAGTCCGTAGAGATTTCACACGAAGACCTTAAAAAAGAACTGGGCCTCACCTAATCGCCTTCTATGGCTAACTCCACTTATCGCATCACCTATAAGGCATCCGCAGCCAAGGAGCTACGCAAGCTCGACAGGCCGACACAAAGGCGACTACTTGCCGCAATCGAAGATTTGGCCGTTACCCCTCGCCCGGATGGAGTAAAGAAGCTCAAACCGGCCAGTCATTCCGCCCCTTCAGAGGAGGTAAACCCATGCTCTACCTTGTTCCAGGAGCCTTAGCGGGAATCACCTTTTACGCCATTCTCACAGCAGTGAGCTGGGCCATCGGGAAAGCCTGGCCACAACGACGTCTAGGCGCACATAGCCGGTTGACCATCCACTGCCTTGCCGCAGTTGCATTTTCAATTTTTCTCGCTTTGCCTGGCGGCGGCGGAAACTGGGCCACCCACCTGCAAATCAGCGGGTTCCTACTAGTGGGATGCGTTCTGAGCTGGGTGACTGCAGCGATGAACAACGGAGACAATGCCTGACGCCGTAGAGCGATAACTTCCCTTAATCGCCATTCCTCACATCCCTAATGCATACAAACCCTGTGAGTTGTTCTCCGGGGAGGCATAAGGGCTTCTTCCCTGCATTTTCTCTTCGCTCATTAACGGAGAAAACGAATTGAGCGAACTGGGGAACAATCTGTACCGATGGAAAAAGCTCCCTTAATTGGTGAGTAATACGCCATCCCGCGTCGTACCATCGAAATCTATCGAATTGGTCCTTCCAACGCGGACGCTGGCGAAAGCTATCGGGTATCTCGAGGAAATTCTGCTGAAACTCCTCCGTCCACTCAAGGATTTCGCGTCCCAGATCGGACTCAATTCCTAAGTCTTCAGGAAGATAGAATCCGATTCTATTAGCCCCAGAAACTATGAGTTCTTTAGACGGCCACAGCGAGCTTGGGTGGCTGTACTCTGGGCGGAGGAATATTTGCCGGTTGGCCATGGGACTAGAATAGCCCAGTGCCACTGCTAAATTTACGCAAGATTTTGGTGTAATCACCAAAAAAAATTGGCGGAGGCGGCGGGATTTGAACCCGCGGTGAGTTTCCCCACGCTGGTTTTCAAGACCAGTGCATTCGGCCGCTCTGCCACGCCTCCTCGTCACGCGTCAGCATGCACCGCGCGCAACACGTTCAGAGTACTAGACTCCGGCGCGGGAGAAGAATTCGGCTCATCTCGTTGAGCAATGGCCAAGCTATGGAGTTCAAACTTGATGCTTAGCGTTATGGGGGTAGGTCCGTTAAAGCGAGCGAGTGGGGTCAGGCAACAGCGCATATTCAGCGTGACTACACCATCACGGAGCCAGAGGAGGGTGAAATCGTTGACTACCACTAACAAGCTTCCGCCAGTGCACCCGGGGGAGGTCCTCATGGAGGACTCCATCGAGGGGTTCAGCATCACGCAGAACAAGCTCGCGGTGCCGATCGGTGTGCCTCAGCGGCCGAGCAAAGAGATGGTGCACGGCTAGCGGTCCATCACCGCCCTGCTTCTGGGGCGCTCACCGAGAATGCATGCCGACGTTGATGACGTTGCCTGATCCGTCGCGGTAGAAGAAGCGCGTAACGCCCTACTCTTCGGTCGTGAGAGGGTGCACGATCTCGCGACCTGCCTCGACAGCGCGACAGTAGGCGGCTTCGACATCATCGACGAAGATTGAGACATCGGGATTCTCGCGGGCTGTGGCATCTCTCGTGAGGAGATTCAGCTGACAGCCTCTGGAATCGGCGAGTGTGACGATCCAGCCGTGATCCATCACCACCTCGAGACCGAGGACCGCAGCGTGTTCGTCGACGCTTCTGCGGAGATCTGCCACCGTGAGGTTGGGGACGATGCGTTCGATGTTCATGCCTTCACGCTTCCAGCTGGAGGAGTGCCAGTCAAGAAGTTATTCAGCTACGGAACGTGGTGGAGTTCAAGTTCAACGTGTAGCCGAGTGCGTCGTTCAGCCTCTGGTTGATCGGCTGAATGGCCGCTTGAGGGCGGCCCCGGAGTTCGCCGGGGCCGCCCTTTTCGTGTGGGGGGAGCCGGTTGGCATGAGTGACAGGTGGTGTGCATGGCTCGGATGGAAGGAGGAATTGGACGGCTCGGGTTTTTCTGCCGGCATGGCCTTCCTTGCCGATGGCAATCGCATCCGCGCCTCCGAGGAAGCTCTGTCCGGCACCGCCCTTGTTATGCTGGCGGGCGACGATGCCGTCCAACTTTGGAACTGCGAACTCACTGAGGTTCAGCTCGTCGAGGTGGTTTTCGTCGACCAGTCTCCAGTCACGGATGAGTAGGGGAAAATTATGAGGTTGATTGAGACCAACGAGGTTTTCAGTTCTCTTGAGCAGCTTGATCCCGCCATCAAAAACAAAGGCAAGATCCCTGACATCGATGCAACGTACACCGAGTTCATTCATCGATATGACGGGGTAAGTATCACGCCGGACATTGTTCTGTATGGCTATCAGAAGGTCCTCGAGTGGAATCGGCGAGCACGTGGCGACGGCTTGCCCGAAGATCTGTGGCTTATCGGGCAGTCGGGGCAGGGCGATGAGTGGTTCTTGAGTGCACGGCGCAAGACAGTGTTCTTCTTCGACCACGACCAGGGGGAATACGGAGGGCCAGAGAGCTTCCTCGATTTGAAGATAGATTTCACTGGTTTTCTCAGGATGGGGTTCCTGTTGTCGGAGCTGGAGGAGAAGCTTGCCGAGGGGCAGGAGATCGATGACCACGAGCAGGAAGTTTCGGACCTTCTGAACAGCATCGATCCGCAACTGAGTGAGAGGTATCCCTTCAACTATTTTGAATGATTGCACCTTGGTCTCAGCTCACGGCCATTAGCGCAGGCGCGATGTTGACGCCTGTGGCAAGTGCGCGGGTGTGGGCGTCTTCGACGGCATCAACCAAAACGGAAGTATCGGGGTTCTCGGGAGCGGTGGTGCTGAAAGGACGTTTCCAGTCACCCCAGGGACGTGACTGTCTCGAAGGACTTGGCCAGCACTCGGGCTTTCTTCAGTGCTGCAGACGAACCTTTCTTCGCTGCCAGCGCGTCGAGGCCGTCCCACGCGTCAGCCGGTATGTAGCCGCGGCGGGTGGCTTCGAGCAGGATCTCGGCGTGCAACGTCACAACGTCGAGGACTCGGTTCACCCACTTCGGTATCGTGTCCAGGTTCCCGGCAAACCGCAGGGGTTCGCTCAACGTTGGCCACAGGTATGGCAGCAACTCAGGTTGCTTCTCCAGGGTGTGCACCACCCGCGCCGGGCTCCACACCTCGTGGTATGGCAGCAATCCGATCGTGGCGGCTTTTACTGCTGCGGAGCCGTAGGCCTCTTTTTCGGCCAATTCTTGTAGCCGTTCCGCTGCCCATTCCCGCTTCTGGTGGACGTTGTCGGCGCGAACCCCTGTGTAAGCGATCAATACCGCAATAAGCGCGTCGGAAAGCTCAGGTGTAGCCTCGCTCCGGTTTCTGGAATCGTCTGCAACCAGGGCGTCGCCGTCCCAATAGAGCCAGCTTTCCTTGCCTTCCGGCTCGGCCTGGCTCACGCGCTTGGAAATAGCCTGCCCCAAATTCCTGATTTCAAGGAACTCTCTGGTCGGGCTTTTAATCTCGAATACGGACGCCGGGTAGCTGGGAACAACCATGTCGAGTTGCAGGTGGGGCTGCTTTGTGTTCGAACCTGCCTCGCGCAGCGAATACGTCGCCCCATCCGGGATGTTCGGCTTGGTCCCGGCCGCTGCCGGCCAGATCCGTTCGAACAGCGCTACGTCGAGCGCAGGCGTAGCAGGCTGCGGAGGTTCCACCTGCCGATCGGGCAGTTGCTTGACGACACCCCTGGCCGCGTCAACCGCCTTTGAAGACCCTTTCCGAGCCGCGAGCGCGCGTACTCCCGGCACCTCCAACGCTGACGCCGGTGCAACACCCGAGGTGACCGCAGCCAGCACCTCGCCAACATAGTCTTGCATCGCCTGAGCTGCCTCGGCGGTGCCTGCCAACATCCGCGGGGCTTTGAGAGAGGCGACGAGCACGTCGTCCAACACCGGCCAGACAACCGACAACATGCCGCGATCCGCTGCGTCGCGCAACGACTCAACAAATGATGCGATGTTGCTCAGCTGAGCATCCCAGTCGAGGTAGTCGATGTCAGCAACGCCGGGCACTAAAAGCCCGCGCTCCCAGGCTTCTTGTAGCGCTAACGCTGACTCGGTGGCATACTGCGGGCGTCCGTGACGTTGAACGGCCAGCAAATTCACCGCCCCGCCCGGCCCAAGCGGCTTGGCGCTGCGAGCTAACTGCCGAGCCATGACCGATGCATAGTCCGGGTAGAATCGTCGATCAAGGTCGATATTCAGGGCATCACCCCAGTTGGGGAATACCCCGAAGCAGTTCTTCCGGTTATTGACGATCATATTGCAGTCCAACCCAACCAACGACTTGGGCCAGGCCAAGTTGCCATTGCGGTCTGACAAGGCAAAAGGCGCCTCCATATCGACGAATGGTCTCTTCAGGTAGGACATGATCACTTGGGCTGTGTTTCGAAGTAGCAGCCTGCCGTTTGCCAGCTTCACCGGAACCTCGGGCAGGCTGGCTTTAGCGTCCGCCTTCGTCACGTCGAGGCGAGCCAGCGCCATAACCAGGTCAGCCTGCAGCACCGGGACGCCCGCGGCCGCGTACTTTTCCAAGGACGCAACCAGATCGTCGAACTCGACACTCAGATCAACCCGCGATGGTTGCGATAACAGACAGGGGATCTGCCCGAGGTGGTCAAACGTGCTTTCAATACGCATGTACCACAAGAAACTTCCCGCTTGCCAACGGGGACGCGCCGGGTCCCCCGCCAACCAGTTACGGACGACCTGTGCCCAGAGCACCGACGAGATCCCACTGAGCGCCCTTCGGGTGTCGTCCAGGCTGTGGTTAGCCAGTGCGACCGCCAGCGCCAGGAATCGTTCTGCGTCCAAGTCGAGCACAGCAATGTCACCGCGAGATGTCAACACTCGAAGCGCTTCGGTCAACGCCTCCGGGGTGACCTCATCCACTTCAAATCGTGGGACGTTCCACAGCTGTGGAGTTGGCTGCCACAGCCCGGTGACCTCGGGCTCTTCGCTTGCGACCGCGGGGGTCACGTTCCAATTCGCCAGCACCGCCTCGGCCAGCTTCGCCGTGGCTTTGTCGCGGGACTGGGCAAGTTCACTCAGTCTGTCGTATAGCAGTTCTGCACTCGCCTGCCCCGGAAAGTCGCGCTGCTTCAAAGCAGTCAACACTTGTCGCACTGCCTTCTGTGTCTTCACGTACAGGCAAGCCAGAGCCACTTCTCCCACCAGGTCGTCGGCTACGTTCGCGATCAGTCGAGGGCCGAAGCTCTCGACGATCGGCCCTTCGCCGTGACTGAGGACGGGGATTAGCGCGTCGGTGCGGGCGACCAGTTCATCGTCGGTCACCGCGATGTCGTTCACGATCAACGACGTGAGTGCTTTACGATCACCAGGACGCACCGCCGCATCCAAAGACGCAAAGAGCTGCTCCATCCCCGCGCTGCGCTCGATTAGCCCTGCTTTGACCGCAGCGGAAAGAAGCTTGCCCAAAGGCCCCGTCATGGGTACACCTGAATGCAGTGCTGCCCGCCAGTGCTCGTCAAATGAAGGGCGCAGTTCTTCAAAGGTCGGGAGCGCATGTTTTTCAGGCCATGGGATTTCGGCGACGTCACCGGTAAGCGCCGCAAGCGCCACCACTGCCCAGTCTTTGAGGTAGTCGATTTTTTCCGGGACAGCTAGCCCGAGGTCGCACACCAACCGGACGGCCGCCGCCCCATGGGCGGACAGGGAGTGCTCAGACGCCCTCAGGAGCGGCAGGCACACTTCATCAATGAACTCGGCGGCGTAAGCCTCGCCGCGTTGGGCGACACACCTGGCCAAAACAACATCGTCGGCATGCTGCAGCAGCCACAATGCCCTGTGCGGGATTACACCGAGCCGCAACTCAAACAGCGCCAGCATGGTTTCATCGACGTCCACCGCGCTGATCCAGCCGTAAGTGTCCGGCCCGACCTTCCCGTACTCGCCCCAGTCGCCGGTTCTCAGACCGGCTAAGGCCACCTTCTGTTGTTCTTTCGTGCCGAGCGGCAGCGTTGGCGCATCGGCGACATCAGCCTTGTCCCAACCTAATTCGCGGAAGATTTCAACGGCCTCATGCAGCCTCGGATTCACTGTCATTAGAGTCCTTGTCGTTCGGTGGGGCTGGTCGATTGCATCAGCATGACGGCGAGAACGTGCTTGCACGGCCCACGGTCGCCAGCATGTGAGAGATACCAGGTGCAACTGCAGGTGGCGCCCTTCTCGGGAACATCAGCATCGGGGCCGAGCCGCACGCCATATTCAGCGTCACCCGATGTGACGGTCCAGGCATCCGAACCGGCGCTTCGCACGGCGCCGGCGGACACGAGCTTCTGTGCTGCGGTTAACCGTGGATTGTCTTTTTCCACCCGTTCGGGCGTGTCAGGTAGTTCGCGGTGGAAATAGGCTTGGTCGTTGACATCCCACCCCACGCGGCCAGAGGCTGCGAGTACTGCCAGAGCGGCTTTCACTCGAGACTCGGGAAGCGCGGTGTCCTTGGCAAGGCGGTGTACGTCAATGATCGGCTCAAAAGCCAACATGGCGCTCACCAGGTCGGCGTCTTCCATGACGTTCGGTTCTGCCAGTGAGGCCAGTAGTGAGCCTTCGCCGGAGTACCCGCGCCATTCTTTATCAGTCAGCCCGAGGGTGAGCCGAGCGTCCGGAAGCAGCAGCGTGATCATTGCTCCAACGGTGTGCTCGTCGGCGGGGCCGTGGACGACGAGCCCTTGCGTGTGCGGCAACAGCCGTTTTAGCGCGCTCAGCCGCTGCAGACCGCTGACCAGCACCGCTCCCGGCGTCGCCACCGCACTGACCTTTATCGCGCCACGGGATGAGGACAGCCAGGCTGAATGCCCGGACGCACTCGCCGGCGGTAATCCGGCAAGGAATCGGCGTGCACCCGAGGCCGGCACTCGGAACGCCTCGACGAAGCCTTGCTGCGTCTGCGCCGCGTTGCCTAGTGCAGGCACCCAGCGTAACGGCATTGTCACAGGACGCTCAACCGTGGACGTCGTCAGCGTCGCCGCCCGCAGACCCTCTGCGCCGACGTCGAGATGCAGAAGTTCGTGGCGCGGCAGATTGGATAGCATCACCCTAGACGCGGGGCCGATGTCGACGTTGGTCGTGCCGCGCCCGATGTCACCGCCGTCAAGGCCTGAGCCCATCACCTCGAAGCACGCGTAGACGGCGTTGCACCCCGAGAAACACTCGGCCCGCAGACGATCGCCGTGTGCGGAAAGAATCGGGTCACGCTCCGCCATCGGGGTGAAGTTGTAATAGCGGGTGGCGGTGATGTCTGCGAGTGTTACGAGCCCGCGTGCGAGCACCTGCGGGTGGGTCGCAAATCCATGGAAGAAACTGGGGGACGCGTTAAGTCCATCAGGCTCTAGCCCGGGCGCGAGTGCGAGCGTCAGCCGGTCATCTACGAGAGTGGTTTCTCTGGAGAAGGTCCTTACCATCTAGTCCTCCAAGCCAGTGCCCCTTGTCAGTGGCAAGCCGTATTTGCCGCTCAGCTTACATGACCTCGCGTGAGGTTGCCGGACGGTTGTGACGATGCTGTTCTGCGGTGCTCGCATAGCGGGGGGCTGGGTTTCGCATAGACTGCTCGCATGGCATTCCCCGTTGATGAATCACGAATCCGCGCTGCTGAGGAAGCACTGGGCCGCACCTTCCCAGACGACTTGCGGCAGCGCCTGATGTTGGAGAACGGCGGCGAAATTGACGACGCCGACGAGGGCTACTGGTTCCTCTATCCGGTGTACGACGATTCTGACCGCCGCCGTCTCGCGCGCTCGGCGAATCACGTGGTCAAGGAAACCGAAACGTGGCGTTCCCAGGCCGACGGGTTCCCGCAGGACGCTGTCGTCGTCGCAGAGGACCAGGAAGGCAACGCGATCGTTCTTCTGCCCGGCGATGACAGCTTCTACGTCTGGGACCACGAATTGCGGGATACAGAGCCGATCGAGTTGCTTTTCGACGAGTAACGCCTGTTGGTTTGGCTCAGCCCTCGTAAACCTTGTCTCTGCGACCGATCGAGAAAACCTCGATGAGGACGATGTCATCGTGGATAAGGGCGAGGATGCGATAAGAGCCCACCCGGTAGCGCCATTCTCCCGAACGGTTCGCGGTCAATCCCTTACCGAAGGCGCGTGGATCGGCACATCTATCGAGGTTGTTCTTGATCCATGTTGCCAGGATCTTGGCGTCGAAGCGGTCTATTTTCTTGAGTTGCTTGCGTGCTCGCGCGGTCAACTCAACGCGGTAGGTGCTGGACTGAGGTGGCATTAGTCGAGTTCAGCGAGCACTTCGTCGATGCTGAAGCGTTCGCCTGAGTCGTGTGCAATCGCTTCGCGAAGTTCTTGGAGGTCGTAGGAATCTTCGATTTTTTCCAAGATGGCGGTGCGGGCAAATTCGGAGATGGTGACGCCCTCGAATTGTGCGAACTTGCGCACGAGTGCAGCATCCTGTTCACTCATGCGCACTGTCATTGTGCTCATTGTTTCTCCTTTCCACTGCTCTGAATACAGTGTATTCAGGTTCGTGGGCCGCTGGCAAGGTGTACATGGAGGACAAAGACTACGTCATGGGTCAATGGTGACGTAGTGCGGTTTTGGTTCCTCGACAGCGCTACTCGTCGTGCTGATTGCGCGCGACATGCAGTCTGGCGTGGGCGATGGCATCGGGTGTGTCGTCAAAGACGTGATTCGCATGCGCAAGCTGGTCAAATACGCCGAGTTCGCGCAACACCGGAACATGTTCGGGCTTCGTGGCTGAGAGTAGGACCCGGGTGCCGTGACGTTCAAGGCGCCCGATCGTGTCAGCGAGCATCTGGGCGCCAGTGGCGTCAATCGTCGTGACATAGCGCATGCGGAGCACGACAACCTTGACCGACGAAGCATCAGCGAGATCGAGGAGGAAATCGTGCGCTGCGCCAAAGAAGAGTGGGCCTTCCAAGCGGAAGGCGGCGATGTGCTCATCGAGGAGTTCGCGTTCCTTGTCGCGGTGGTCTCCTGTCTCCAGTGGAGCGGCCTCTAACACCGCCGTGCGGGCGGTATCGCGCAGCGCGAAGAAGCCCGCTATTACAAGGCCAATGAGCACGGCGACGACAAGGTCGAACACGACGGTGGCGGCAGCCGTAATAAGCAGGGTGACCCCGTCGCCCTTGGTGGCGCGCATCACCGAGCGGAGGTTCCGCGGATGGATCATCTGGATCGCAGTGGCGATAAGCACGCCGGCAAGCGCAGCGAGAGGAATCTCGCCCACCCACCGGGCCGCGACGAGCACTGCGACGAGCAAAAGCAGCGAATGGAACACCGCCGCCAGGCGCGTACCTGCGCCGGCCCGCACGTTGACAGCAGTTCGGGCGATCGCGGCGGTCGCGGGAATCCCGCCAAACAGAGGCGCGACGACATTGGCCACGCCCTGCCCGAAGAGCTCGCGGTCGGGATCGTGACGGTCGCCGACAGTCATCGCGTCGGCAACCGTCGCAGACAGTAACGATTCCAACGCACCGAGAGCTGCGACGGCGACCGCTGCCAACAGCAAGGAATCCAGGTGCTCCCACGGGATCTGCGGCAAGCGCGGAGCAGGCAACGTCGACGGGATGTAGCCGATTGTCTTCAGGTTACTGTCTGCCAGCATGTTGATGGCCGTCGCGGCAGCTACCAACACCAGCGCCGCGGGAAAGCCACTACGAACGCGCGCCGCAACCACGATTCCGGCCGCCACCGCGAGGGTCATCACTGGCGCCTGCCATCCCGGGGCATCTAACCAAGCTTTGATTGCGCCCCACGCCAACCCGAGGACCTTCTCGCCGTCGACGTCAACACCGAGTGCAGCAGGCAGCTGTTGGAGGCCGATGATCACCGCAATACCGGCTGTGAAACCTTCGACGACAGGCAAAGGCATGTACTTCATCGCGCGGCCAGCGCCGGTGAATGCCAGTAAGAGCAGCATGAGTCCCGCCAGCACGCCAACGACGAGCACCCCATCGGCACCATGGTCGGCCACGATGGGGATTAACACGACGGTCATTGCGCCGGTCGGGCCGCTTACCTGAACATTGCTACCACCGAAGACCGCGGCCAAGATGCCCGCGACGATGGCCGTCGTAATTCCGGCTGCGGCGCCAACACCGGACGCAACGCCGAAGCCGAGCGCGAGGGGCAGTGCGACGAGGGCCACCATGAGGCCTGCCGAAAGGTCGCGCCCGATCGTCGCGCGGGACCAGTCCGAGCGGCGCGGTGCGAAACGCAGGGCACGCGATCGGATGCCCACCTTAGAGACGGTGGAGGGGTAGGTCATGCTACTTTCTTGCTCCTTAAAAGCTCAACGACATCCAAAGGATACACAAGGCGCCATCCTTCGACGGGCCGCATTCGCAATTCTGGCCGATGCCTCATGTTGACGAATTCCCACCACACCCCAACCCTTCGACACTAACTTGGCCAAGTCAGGGTTGGGCGTGACGCCTGCCACAAATTAATGAAAACCATTGCCATATAAACCCTCCTCTGGTTTACTCGCGGCCATGCAGACAGTAGATACCCTCATCATCGGCGGTGGCGCGGCCGGCCTGCAGGCAGCCCTAGTCATGGTCCGCGCCCGCCGCAGCGTGCTCATTGTTGATTCCGCCACTCCCCGCAACCGTTTCGCCCATGAAATTCATGGAGTCATTGCCCTCGAGGGCACGCCACCCCTTGAGTTCCAGGAGCGCGGCAAGGAGCAGCTGCGCAGCTATGGCGCGCAGATCATAAACGCCACCGTGGATTCCGTCACCGATAATGACCGCACGCTCACCGCCACGTTGAGCAACGGTGAGACCGTCGCTGCCCGCTCCATCATCGTCGCCAGCGGCGTGGACGACGAGCACCCCAACATCCCGGGCTTGGAAGAAAACTGGGGAAATACGGTCCTCCACTGCCCCTACTGCCACGGATACGAGGTGGCGGACAAGAAGCTCGGCGTGCTCTACATCGGCGAGTTCTCCTTCCACCATGCCGCGGTTCTGCGCCAGTGGTCGAAGGACATCACCTTCTTCACCAATGGAATGGAATTCACCGACGAGCAGCGCGCGGACCTGACTCGGCGGGGCATTGCGCTTATCGACGGCCCCGTCACCGCCTTCCAAGACGGAAAAGTCCTGCTGGAAAGCGACGAGCATGCCGTCGATGCACTGTTTTACATGCCCATTCCCCGCCCCCACGATGAGTTCCTCGCTGACCTCAACCTCGAGCGCCACAGTCCGCCTCCTGCGATGGGCGGCAGCCTGATCAAGGCCGATCTCACCGGTGCCACCAGCCACCCGCGCGTCTGGGCAGTAGGCAACGTGGTCAATCCAGCCGCACAGGTGGCGATGGCCATGGGCCAGGCCAATGCTGCTGCTATCACGGTCAACGGCTTCCTCGTCGAGGATGATTGGATTTAAGTACGGTGGTGTGGCATGAAAGCTATCATTCAGACCAACCTGGAAGACCCGCACTCGCTGGAGTTGGGGGATGTCGCCACACCAGAACTAGCTGCCGGCGAAGTCCTCGTTAAAGTCAAAGCCGCCGGCGTAAACCGCGCCGACCTGCTCCAGGCCCGCGGGCACTACCCACCGCCGCCGGGCGCTTCGGAGATTATCGGCCTCGAAGTCGCAGGCGAAGTCGTCGACGCAGGCGACACCGACGTCGCGGTTGGCTCCAAGGTCGGCGCCCTGCTGGCCGGCGGCGGCTACGCCGAGTACGTGGCCGTGCCCCAAGGCCAGCTGCTGCCCATCCCCACCGGCTATTCCTTTGCCGAGGCCGCATCCGTCATCGAGGTGGCCTGCACGGTCTGGTCCAACATCGCTATGGAAGCTGGTCTTACTCAAGGCCAGACCATCCTCATCCACGGCGGCGCGGGTGGCATCGGCACCTTCGCCATCCAGGTGGCGAAGCAACTGGGCGCCACCGTCGCCGTGACGGCTGGCTCGGACGAAAAACTCGAGACCTGCAAGGAACTCGGCGCGGACATCCTCATCAACTACAACGAGCAGGACTTCGCCGAGGAACTGAAGAACCAGTGCGATGTCATCCTCGACATCATGGGCGCGAAGTACCTCAAAAAGAACCTCATCGCGCTAGCCAAGGGTGGCCACATGGTCACCATCGGCATGCAGGGTGGCACGAAGGCCGAGCTCAACATGGGTATTCTGCTTAACAAGCGCCTGACCCTGCAGGGCACCACGCTGCGCTCCCGCTCGTTGGAGGGCAAGGCCGCCATCGTTGCGGACACCGTCAAAAATGTCTGGCCTTGGTTGGAAGACGGCAGCGTCAAGCACCACCTGCATCGCACATTTGCGCTTGCTCGCGCCGCCGAAGCCCACAAAGCCCTCGACTCCGGCGAGGTCACGGGCAAGCTCGTCCTCGAGGTCTAAGCCAAAGACGCGACCACGCGGGTGAGGTGCTCGACGTCGTGATAGGTGCTAAACGGACTCAGCGAAACCGTAACGGCACCGCCAACCTCCTCCACACCCATCTCCGTAAGCAGTGGGGTGTGCGGGGCGATGGTAGTCACCAACCCATTATCGAAGAGGCGGCGGTGGATCACGTCCGCAGGCACATCGCGCACGGCGAAGGTCAGGCGCGGGAGGCGGTCATCGGAGGCGTCGGCTGCCGCTTCCCCCGTCACACCAAGGATGTGGACGGCCGGCAGCGTGCCCAACAAGCTGTAGAGATCCCCGGTGAGATCCTCCATATAGCCGGAGAGAGCTTGCATCGAACGCGTCAGGCGCACGCGGCGCGAACCGCGCTCCCCGCCGGCGAGTTCCGCCACATGATCCACTAGGGGGCCAACGCCACCCGCCAAGCCCGCGGAAACCGGGCCAACGACAAGCTCATCGAGGCGGCGGAACATCGCGGTATCGCGGAAGACCAGCGCTGCCATCTGCGGGCCACCGAGAGCACCCACATCCACGCCGAGGATATCCGCCCCAATCGCATCAAAGTCGAGGAGACGGTAGGGGGCGATCGAGGAGACGTCGACAAGCACCCAGGCGCGCGAGCGCTCATGGACCGTATCAATAATCTCCGACGCCGGCGTGACCGTGCCCAGCAGCTCATGGGCAGCCGAAAAAGCAACAAACCGCGTAGAGCCATCCACCAGATCAGCGTATTGGAACGCCGGCAGCTCGCCCGTGCCCAGGTCTGGCTGTGACCACCGAGTATCGGCGCCCACGTGCGCAAAAGCGCTCGTAAACTCCGGGGAATCAAAACGGGAGAGCACCACCGAGGACTGGCGGCGCAGCAGCGGGCGCAGTGCGACTCCCAGAGATTGATACAGCACCGGCAGGGACGGGCCGAGGATAACGCGGTCTGCCGTCGCACCCGTGAGATCAGCCACGGCTCGGCGCGCGGAAGCATACATGTCTGCCGCGTGGAGCTCCCCGGGGTCGTGATGCGCCGAGTGTGCGCCCACGGCATCCTCCAGAGGCTTCACCGTGGCGGACATTCGGAAAGAACGGGCAACCCCAGAGGCCACGCGTTCTGCAATCTGCGGCGCGGCGTGCGCGTTCAGGTAGGTCCAACCATCGGACAGACCAGTGTAAAGACCTCGCACGCTGGCGACGTCATACTGTTCCGTCATGCTTCAACCCTTCCTCGAATCGTCGGATCGACTCCCTACTCTATACGCCCTACGTAAATCTTTCCTAACCCGAGATTTTCCCAGCTCGCTCGTGTTTTCCCAGGTTAAGGGCGTGTGTGTAGGTTTTTAGCGGATGTGCGCGCTAGGGTGAAGGGCGTGCAAGACAAGAAAAACCTGCGTGACGACGTCGCCCGCATGACCTCCGCGCCTGCACCCGGCGAGGAGCCGGCCTCGCGTTCCATGACCATGTCGGCGGCCTTCGCCGATCTGTTGCAAGGTGCGCGCCAGCGCGAGCTGTGGTTCAAGCTGGGCATCCAAGACATCAAGCAGCGCTACCGCCGCTCGGTACTGGGTCCTTTCTGGATCACCATCGCGACCGGCGTGATGGCCGCGGCCCTAGGCCTGCTGTACTCCATGCTTTTCCAGATCCCGGTTGCAGAATTCCTGCCCCACGTGACCGTGGGCCTGATTATGTGGAACTTCATTTCGGGCGCCATTAAGGAAGGCTCAACGGTCTTCATCGACAACGAGGGCTTGATCAAACAGCTGCCCGCACCACTATCGGTGCACGTCTACCGCTTAGTGTGGCGGCAAACCCTCTTCTTGGGCCACAACCTCATCATCTGGCTGCTGCTCATCATTATCTTCCCGCGCCACCTGGGCTGGGAGTTCCTCCTGTTCATCCCGGCGCTAGGACTCTTCCTGGTTAACGGCGTGTGGGTAGCCATGTTCTTCGGCATCATCGCCACCCGCTTCCGTGACGTTGCCCCGCTGCTGGAGGCTCTAACCCAGCTGCTCTTCTACGTCACGCCTATCGTGTGGATGACCAACACCCTGAAGGATCAGGGAGGCGCTGTGGCTAGCCGCGCGCGCATCGCTGAGATCAATCCGCTCTATCACTACATGGAGATCATCCGCGCCCCTATGATCGGCGAGCCCGTCGCCGGTTATCACTGGCTCATCGTCATCGCCTGCACCATCGCCGGCCTGCTCATCGCTGGCCTGGCCATGCGGCAGTGGCGCTTCCGCGTCTCCTACTGGGTCTAGAAAGGATCGTCCATGGTTTCCATTGATACGTATAACGCTTGCGTGGACTTTCCCATCTTTGATGCCAAGTCCCGTTCACTGAAGAAAGCGATGCTCTCCACGGCCGGTGGCTCCATTGGCAAGAATGATCAGAACGTGGTCATGGTGGAAGCGCTCAAAGACATCAACCTCCACCTGCGTGAGGGCGACCGCGTCGGCCTCGTCGGCCACAACGGCGCGGGCAAAACCACTCTGCTGCGCCTGCTCTCCGGCATCTACGAACCTACGCGCGGTGCTGCCGACGTCCGCGGGCGCGTTGCCCCAGTCTTCGACCTCGGCGTGGGTATGGACCCGGAGGTTTCCGGCTATGACAACATCATCATCCGCGGCCTCTTCTTGGGCCAGACCATCAAGCAGATGAAGGCCAAGATGGATGAGATCGCCGAGTTCTCTGAGCTGGGTGATTACCTCTCCATGCCGCTGCGTACCTACTCCACCGGTATGCGTGTGCGCCTAGCGCTGGGTGTGGTGACCTCCATTGAGCCGGAGATCCTGCTTCTCGACGAAGGCATTGGCGCCGTCGACGCCGCCTTCATGGCCAAGGCTCGCGTCCGCCTCCAGGACCTGGTGAAGCGCTCCGGCATCCTGGTCTTTGCTTCCCACTCCAATGACTTCCTGGCCCAGCTGTGCGATACCGCCCTGTGGATCGACCACGGTCAGATTCGCTCGGTGGGCGAGGTCTCCGAGGTCGTCGGCGAGTACGAAGGCCCCGAGGTGGGCGAGTACGTGCGGGATTTGCGCAAGCGCTTCGACAACGAGGAAAACGCCTAAGTTTCCGTGAAAACAGGCGACAATTCACTTGTTTTCACGGAAACCTTGCTGTTCCTACTGCCCTAGTTGCCAAACTTTTCGGGCCCCAGCGAGGCGGTTTCAAGTGGTGGATGCATCACTTGAATAGTTCTTGGATTTTCTCTTCTGGTGTGTACCAGTTGAGGACTTTTCTGGGGCGCCCGTTGAGTAGGTCTTGAATGTGTTGAACGCCCTTATCGGTCAGGGTACTAAAGTCGCTTCCTTTGGGTAGGAAGTCTCGGACTAGCCCGTTGGTGTTTTCGTTGGTAGGACGCTGCCAGGGTGAGTGCGGATCGCAGAAATAGACTGCGAGCCCACGCTCGATGCTCAGCCTGTCTACCTGGGCTAGTTCCACACCCTGGTCCCAGGTCAGCGTTTTGGTGATGTTGCGTATTTTGCCAGTAAACATCTCGATTAACTTATCGACAGTCGTGGCGGAATCATGCACATCAAGTTTGCGGATCATGGTGTAGCGCGTACTGCGTTCCACGCAGGTCACAAGGGCCGTTGTGCCTCCTTGCCCGATGATGAGATCACCTTCCCAATGTCCTGGAATAGCACGGTCTTCAACGCTGGCAGGGCGCTTGCTGATGCGGTAGTCCTCACCAATCCAGCTTCGATTACCGCGGGCTGGCAGGCGCGATTGCGGCCTTCGGCCGGTACGCCCAGAACGCAGGGCTTTTTCTACCTTCAACTCCTGGCGCAAGGCACCTTTAGCTTGGATGTAGAGAGCTTGGTAGATGGTTTCATGACTAATCGACATATCCCCACCTTTACCGAAGCAGCGGGCAAGAAAGTTCGAAATCTGCTCTGGTGACCACTTCGTGTTCAACCCCTCGATGACAAAGGCACGCAACTGCGGGTTGGTATCGAGTTTACGGGG